>NZ_CAWUTS010000093.1:0-31347 GCF_963925415.1 uncultured Flavobacterium sp.
TTATATTCTGCAGTTAAATTATATTGTTTGGCAATTTCAAATGCTTTTTTTTCTAATTTATCTGTCAATTCTTTTACTAAAGAATTAGCCATAGGCAAATACTCCGATTTTGGATAGGTATCTATAAAAATTTGTAATTTATCTAAAGCTTTATAAGTATCTGTTTGATCTAAACTATAGGATGGTGACTTTGTATAAAAACATTTTGCACCTAAAAAAGCAGCTTCTTCTCTTTTTTCACTTTTAGGGTAATTGGAGGCAAAACTTTCAAATGCATATCCTGCTAAATAATATTGATTTGTTTCATAATATGATTTTGAAAGCATATAAAACATACGCTCGGCACTTGGCTTTCCTTTTAACATAGGAGAAACCTGTTCAAACAATGAAATTGCTTTTCTATATTTTGCGCTTTCATATAAATCAGCACCTAATTTTGTTTTTATTACTAAATCATCTGTTTTTAACGCTTTTTGGTATTCACTACACGATGTGAATAATATTGAAAAAACTAATATGTAAAGTATTTTGTTCATTTATAGTGTTTTAACTTGTTAAATCATAAATTAATAGACCGTAAAAAGCAGTTGGCAAATTTAGGCATTATTTATGTACTTTAAAAATTTATTTTAATTGTATTTATTTGTAAATTCTTCTATTCGTTTTACTAAGTTTTCATCTGCACCTACCAATGGCAATCTAACAGTACTTTGAGACAATTTTTTAAATTTGAGCACCTCTTTTATCCCAGCTGGATTTCCTTGTTCAAAAATCATGTCTATTGCATCTGCTAAACTATATTGCAAATCATATGCTTCATCTACCTTTTTTTGCAAGCCTAAGCGCATCATTTGTGAAAATTCTTTGGGAAAACCTTGACCAATAACAGAAATAACTCCAGATCCCCCAGATAAAACTATTGGTAAAGCGATCATATCATCACCAGAAATTATAAGAAAATCTTTAGGTTTTAGCTGAATTAATTTCATTGCTTGCACTAAGTCACCTGCGGCTTCTTTAACTGCAATAATGTTTTTAAACTCATTCGCAAGTCTAATTACTGTTACCGGAAGCATGTTGCTGGCGGTTCTTCCGGGCACATTATACAAAATAACAGGTAAGGGAGAACTTTGAGCTATAGCCTTAAAATGCTGATATATACCCTCTTGTGTTGGTTTATTGTAATAAGGGGAAACAGACAATATTGCCGAAAATCCACTAAAATCTCTTGTTTGTAATTCATCTACCAGTTGCATTGTATTGTTTCCACCAACACCTAAAACTAGTGGTAGTCTTCCTGCATTTGCAAACTTAATTGTTGAAATAACAAGTTCTTTTTCATCTAGTGTTAAAGTTGCAGATTCTGCAGTGGTCCCAAGAGCTACTATATATTCAACTCCGCCTTCTATGACAAATTCAACAATTTTAACCAAAGCTTCTGTATCAACAGAAAAGTCTTTTTTAAATGGCGTGACTAATGCTACCCCTGTTCCTACAAACATCTGCATACTATATTTTCTTTAATATTTTTAAATAATCAAACATTATTTTAGTAAATTCATTATGCTTTTTAATACTTGTATACACTATAAAATTGTTTAAATTATTAATTATTGAAGCAAATCCAACTTTAAATTTAGCCTGAGACATAACAGAAACAAATTCTAAATCAGAATTACTTTCATCATAATAATTAATTAATAGACAAAAAGGAAATGAAATAAAGTTATCTATATCTCCTTTTTTAATAAAACCAGAAAAAGTTATGTCATTTTTAGTAAAAAAAGAATGATCAAACATTTCGTTTTTTTGTATTTTTTTTCTATAAACTAAAACGTTAACCTTAACCTGGTTATCTGTGTATTTTTTAATGTCATTAATTAATTGATCTTTATCAAAAAAGTGAATTTCATCAATAAGTAAACCTATAGTTTTTATTGAATCATCAGTAACAATTGACAAACCTGCGCTTAATGATTTATTAATATGCTTTTTAAGCATAAAATCTTTTATAGTTCTATAAAACATAGTATTTTTACCAGATACAAATTTATATAATCAAACTTACATTATGCTTGTAAAAGTAAAAAAGTTAATCTCAATTACATCTTATTTTGTTATATTATTAACATTTTTCGGATTGGTTTCTTGTAAATCAAAAAACTATTATAATTACAAGGCAGAAGGGCAGAGAATAAACATCAATGAAAAATATTCTTCTGATTCTATTTTTGACAACTATATTACTCCATATAGAGTTCGCATCACAAAAGATTTAGATAGTGTTTTGGCTTTTTGTCCAGAAACCTTAGAAAAAAATAAAGGAAAATGGGAAACAAATATTGGCAGTTTTTTGGCCAATGTTACATTTGAATTGTCAAACAAAATTTTTGAACTACGAGAAAATAAATCTATTGATTTTTGCTTATTAAATCATGGTGGTATTCGCTCTACTATCCCTAAAGGAAAGGTAACTACACGAACAGCTTTTAATGTAATGCCTTTTGAAAATAGCATAATCATTATTGGATTAACTGGAAATGAAATTAAAATATTGGCAAAATATATAATTAATGAAAAGAAACCTCACCCGTTACATGGGTTAAAAATTTACATTAATTCTAAATCTGAAATTCGCAAAATTGAAATCAATGAAGAACCGCTTGACAACGACAAATTATACTACATAGCTACATCCGATTATTTAGCTAATGGTGGTGATAGCATGACTTTTTTTAGAGACAGTAAAATTAAATTTGATATTGATTACAAAATACGCAACCTATTAATTGATTATTTTAAAAAAGTGGATACTCTAAAAATGTTTGATGAAAAATCAGTAATTGAAGAATAATTTTTATTGATAAAGATGCAAATTGGTTAGAACATAAAAAAACATTCATAAAATAAAAAAAAAAATGAAAAGAAGAGATTTTATAAAAAACACAGCAGCGTCTTCGAGCTTACTTACTATAGGTGGCTTGTCAATGAGTAGCTTTAGCTCTATCGAAAAAATAAAAAAAATAACAATTCTTCATACCAATGATACACATAGCCATATTGACCCTTTTCCTAGTGATGATCCAAGAAATCCAAATCAAGGAGGTGCTTCAAAAAGAGCTGTCATTATTGAAAAAATAAGACGTGAAGAAGAAAATGTATTGTTATTAGATGCTGGGGATATTTTTCAGGGAACACCTTATTTTAATTATTATGGTGGTGAACTGGAGTTTAAATTGATGAGTATGATGCAATATGATGTTGCAACATTGGGTAATCATGATTTTGACAATGGAATTGACGGTTTTTATGCTCAATTGCATCATGCAAAATTTGATTTTGTGTCAGCAAATTATGATTTTAAAAATACTGTTTTAGACGGAATTGTGAAACCTTATAAAATAATTATGAAATCTGGATTAAAGATTGGCGTTTTTGGTTTAGGTATTGAGCTGGAAGGTTTAGTTGATAAAAAAGGATATAAAGAAACCGTATACAACAATCCTATTGACATTACAAAAGATACCGTAAAGCAACTAAAAGAAGTTGAAAATTGTGATTTAATAATTTGTCTTTCACATCTTGGTTTTAAATACAAAAACGACCCAGAAAAGGTAAGTGATATTACCCTTGCAAAACTAACAAAAGATATTGATTTAATAATTGGCGGCCACACCCATACCTTTTTAGACAAACCCGTTGTCGAAAAAAACCTTGACGGAAAAGACGTTATAATTAATCAGGTGGGTTGTTATGGAATCAACTTAGGTAGAATAGATTTTTATTTTTCTAATGACTCAAAATACAGTAGTTTAGATAAAAATATTGTTGTTTAATTAATTTCTAATAAATTTTTAAATTCGTATTCTGTAATAATAGCTATTTTCAATTGATTGGCTTTTTCCAATTTAGATGGCCCCATATTATCACCCGCTATAACATAATCTGTTTTTGACGAAATAGAACTTCCTACTTTTCCTCCGTTATCTTCAATGACTTTTTTAAGTTCGTCTCTAGAAAATAGCTCAAAAACGCCAGAAACTACTAAAGTTTTTCCTTTTAATAGTTCTGAAACACGGGTGTCATTTGAAGCATTAATTTCCAATTGTACGCCATAATCTTTTAACCGCGCCACATTCGTTCTATTTTCTTTATTTTCAAAAAATAAAACGACACTTTGCGCTATCTTCTCTCCTATTTCGTCAACTAAAATTAAATCTAATATATTAGCCGCAACAATAGCCTCAATATTTTTATAATGCTTAGCTAATTTTTTAGCCACTGTTTCACCTACATATCGAATTCCAAGTGCATACAAAACCCGTTCAAAAGGTATCTTTTTAGAATCTAGAACACCTTTAACCAAATTTTCAGCCGATTTTTCAGCCATTCGTTCTAAAGGTAATATTGACTCTTTTTTTAATTCATATAAATCGGCATAATTAGAAACTAATCCCGAATTAAAGAGCAAGGCAACTGTTTCGCCACCAAGACCTTCAATATCC
Source organism: uncultured Flavobacterium sp. (assembly GCF_963925415.1). Lineage (GTDB taxonomy): Bacteria > Bacteroidota > Bacteroidia > Flavobacteriales > Flavobacteriaceae > Flavobacterium. The sequence goes on from NZ_CAWUTS010000093.1 coordinate 4,506, forward strand.
ATTGCTTTACGCGATATAAAGTGTTGTATGCGTCCAATAATTTGTGGGGGACATCCATAAAAATTAGGACAATAATGATTGGCCTCTCCGTCAATTCTAACCAATTTAGTTTCACATTCCGGACAATTTGTAATATAAACTGTTGGTTTAGAATCTTTTGTTCTTTCGTTCAAATTAACTGAAATAATCTTAGGAATAATTTCGCCTCCTTTTTCTACAAAAACTGTATCATTGATTCGAATATCTAATTTTTCAATTTGATCCGCGTTGTGCAAAGACGCTCTTTTTACAATTGTACCTGCCAATTGAACAGCCTCCAAATTAGCTACTGGAGTAATAGCTCCTGTTCGCCCTACTTGGTATGAAATCGAATTTAATTTTGTATGTACTTGCTCTGATTTAAATTTATAAGCTATTGCCCATCGTGGAGATTTTGCTGTATAATCTAATTCGTTTTGATACTGAATTAAGTTAACCTTTACAACAACCCCATCCGTTTCATAAGGTAAATTATGTCTGTGGATATCCCAATAATCTATAAATTGAAAAACTTCGTCTAGGTTTTTAGCTAATTTGGATTGCGTAGGTACTTTAAAGCCCCATTCTCTAGCTTTTAGTAAGGCCTCATCTTGTGTTTTTAAGTCCAAGTTTGACCCTACAATAGCATACAACAAACAGTCCAAAGGTCGTTTAGCTACCTCAGCGCTATCCTGTAATTTAAGACTTCCAGAGGCTGTATTTCTTGGATTTGAATAAGGTGTTTCGCCTATCGCTATAAGATCTTGATTCATTTTTAAAAACCCTGCAAAAGGCAAAACGATTTCGCCACGAATATCAAACTTAGACGGAAAATCTCCTTTTAACTTAATTGGAACCGCTTTTATGGTTTTGATATTATTTGTAACATCATCGCCCTGAAAGCCATCTCCACGAGTTACAGCTTTATTTAATATTCCATTTTCATAACTAATACTAATTGAAGCACCATCATATTTTAATTCACAGGTATATTCTATTGGCACATCACCTACAATTTTTTTGCAACGTATCTCCCATTCTTTTAAATCGTCTTTTGAATATGAATTATCTAAAGAGTACATTCTTTGTTCGTGAGGAATGGTCTGAAAATTTTTAGTGATGGTTCCACCTACACGAAGAGTTGGTGAATTTTCATCAAAATACTCTGGATGTTTCGTTTCTAATTCTAGTAGCTCTTTTAATTTTATATCAAAATCATAGTCAGAAATACTAGGATCATCTGACACATAATAGTTGTAATTATGTTGATTCAATACTGCACGAAGACTTGTTATGGTTTCTAAAACGTTCATGATAAACTACTTATTAATAAGGTGATCTAATTTGGCAAATAACTCGCCTTTACTGATAATTCCGCCTTCTTTAATGATTGTAAAAAGAGCTAAATTTCTATCTTGTGAGATGTCTTTTTTTCCTTTTTGAATTTCCACACTAGCCGTAAAAAGATTTAAACTCAACCATTCAATACCCTCCTTTGTAAGAAAATCAACTGTTTTGTCGCTCGTGTTTAATACTAAAGAATAAACCATTGTATCTACGCATTGAAACAAAAATATATAATTTGAAGAAAAATGATCTATAAAACTAACATTAGTTAAAGCTTTTTCCCAAATTAAATCAGAAAAAACATCCACTTCTTGCATAGCAACTTGAGGTCTATTAACCTTAATTTCGTCCCATTCTTTTTTATCAATAGATTGTGAAGCAAGAAAATTTACAAATTCGGGGTGTAATTCTTCTAATTGTTCTTTTGTAAGTCTAGCGTATTTCATTAAAATGCATAAATATTGCGTAAAGATAAAAAAAAAGCCTTCCAAAATGGAAGGCTTTTAATAGATATTTATAAAAATTATGCTTTTTCAGCGATAATTTCATAAGCTAATTCAACAATTACATTTCTGTGTAATCTAACGCTTGCAACATATTTACCCGTACGTTTAATGATTCCACTAGTGATGAATTTTTTATCGATATCATGACCACTTTTTGCTAAAGCTTCTGCAATATTAGCGTTAGTAATAGAACCAAATAATTTTTCTCCACCTGCTTTTGCAGAAATTTTAACTTCAAGAGCTTTTAATGAATCTGCTATTTTAGTAGCATCATCGACTAATTTTTGCTCTTTATGTGCTTTTTGTTTTAAATTTTCAGCTAAAACTTTTTTTGCTGACGGAGTTGCTAATGAAGCAAACCCTTGAGGAATTAGATAATTACGACCATACCCATTTTTTACAGATACGATATCGTCTTTAAATCCCAAATTTTGAACATCTTGTTTTAAAATAAGATCCATGTTGTTGTCCTTTGTTAGTAGAAGTTAGGTTTCATGGTTTTGAAAACCAACAACTGTGTTTTTATATTATTTTAATAAATCTGCCACATATGGCATAATTGCAATGTGTCTGGCTCTTTTTACAGCTACAGAAACTTTACGTTGATACTTTAATGAAGTACCTGTTAATCTACGAGGTAAAATTTTACCCTGCTCATTTACAAACTTTAATAAAAAATCTGCATCTTTATAATCAATGTACTTGATACCTGATTTTTTAAAACGACAATATTTTTTTTGTTTGTTTGTATCTATATTTAAAGGAGTAAGATATCTAATATCACCCTCTTTTTTACCTTTTGCTGATTGCTCTAAAGATGCCATAATTAGTTTGATTTAGCTTTTAATTTGTCTCTTCTTCTTTCTGCCCATGATATTGCGTGTTTGTCTAACGATACAGTTAAAAAACGCATGATTCTTTCGTCACGTTTAAATTCTGTTTCATAAGCAATCAGAATATCTGCAGGTGCTTCAAATTGAAATAAGTGATAAAAACCACTTTTTTTGTGTTGGATTTCGTAAGCTAATTTTTTTAAGCCCCAATCCTCTTTGGATACCATCTTTGATCCTTTAGAAGTAAGAAAATCTTCAAACTTGCTAACTGTTTCCTTTATCTGTTGTTCAGATAAAACGGGATTCAAGATGAAAACAGTTTCATAATGATTCATAATGTAAATTTATTTTGTTATAAAATTGGGTGCAAAAGTACAGCATTTATATACAATTCGCAAATAAAAATAATCTTATTTAATATAAAATTTAATTAATCTTTATTTGTTGCTATTTGTGAAGTTTAAAATTTGTTAATATATTTACATATATTATAAAATTCTCATGAAATTAAATTGCATAACATTAGACGATAGTGCATTACATTTACTAACTATTTCTAAGTTAATAAACGAAAATCAAAACTTACAGCTCTTAGGTGGGTTTTCAAGTCCTACTGAAGCTAAGTATTGCATTTCAACAAATAAGATTGATTTAATATTTTTAGATATTGAAATGCCAATTATTAATGGTTTTGACTTTCTTGATGGATTAAAAGTTAAACCTCAAATAATCTTTATTTCTATCAAAGAAAATTATGCCATGAAAGCCTTTGATTATAACGCCACTGATTATATCTGTAAGCCCGTAAACAAAGCTCGATTTAATTTAGCTGTTGATAAAGCATTAACCTTAATTGGAATTCACAACATAGATGATGATGATGATGATGAATTCATTTTTATTAAAAGTAATTTAAAGAAAATAAAAATCTACCTTTCTAAAATTAAATGGATTGAATCATTTGGAGATTATGTAAAAGTTATAACTTTACATGAAAGTCATTTGGTATTATCAACAATGAAATCATTTGAAAGTAATTTACCTTCAAATAAATTTATTCGGGTACATAAATCGTATATAATAAACCTTACTAAGGTAGAAAATTTTAACAGTAAATTTGCAGAAATTGATTCTTTTAACATTCCAATTAGCAGAAATAAAAAAGAAAATTTATTTAAAGCTATTGCAAATATTACTCAATAATTATCCACATTTATAGTCATTTTAATAGCTCTATAAAATGATATTGATTCAAAACTATTTCTTATTTTAAAAATAAGTTGTTTAGTAGCAGCTAAGTTGTTTTCTTTAGGTATTTTTATCAATATTGTTCTTATATACTCATTTCTTATCCTACTAATTGCAGGCTCCTCTGGTCCTAATATTGGTATTGATAAGTTTTGTAAAAGGACACTATATATCCACAGAGATCCTTCTTTTAATTTGTCAAAATCTTTATGTTTTAAGGTTAGTTTTATTAATTTATAAAAAGGTGGATACTTAAAATTTTCACGCTCATAAATTTGTTCTTTAAACATGGAAGAATAATCATTATTTAAAACTTGCTGAATTGTATTATGATATAGGTTATAGGTTTGTATCAAAACCAGTCCTTTTTTTTCTGAACGACCAGACCTTCCTGCTACTTGAGTCAACATTTGAAAAGCTCTTTCATAAGCTCTAAAATTGGGTTGATTTAATAAATTATCTGCATTTAAAATTCCAACTAAAGTAACATTGTCAAAATGTAGTCCTTTAGCTAACATCTGAGTTCCAACTAAAACATCTATTTCCTTGTTTTTAAATGAATCTATTATCTTTTCATATCCAAATTTTCCTCTTGTGGTATCTTGATCCATTCGTCCAATATTGGAGTTTGGAAAAATAGCCTTTAACTCCAACTCTATTTGTTCTGTTCCAAAACCTTTAGTAGTTAACTCGAGCGATTGACAAGCGTGACAATGTGATGGGTTTGCAATTGAATAACCGCAATAATGACAGCGCAATTGGCTTTTATATTTATAATACGTCAAACTCACATCACAGCTTGGACAGCTTGGTACATGACCACATGTAATACATTCTACATAGGGTGAAAATCCTCGCCTGTTTTGAAATAAAATCACTTGTTCTCCTAACGCTAAGGCATTAGTAATTCCTTGAATAAGATCATCGGAAAAATGACCATTCATTCGCTTTCTGAAATATTTATCTTTTAAATCAATAAGGTTTATTTCAGGTAAAACTACCTTTCCATAACGCTCCGTTAATTCAACTAATTTATATTTATTGATCTTTACATTATAATAAGTTTCCAAACTTGGTGTTGCACTTCCTAATAATACTTTTGCTTGATGCTGTTTGGCTAAAACTATAGCACAATCTCTGGCATGATATCTTGGAGCTGGAGATTCTTGCTTATAGGTTTGCTCATGCTCTTCATCTACTACAATTAACCCTAAATTAGAATAAGGCAAAAATAAGGCACTACGAACGCCTATAACTACTTTAGCTTTTTCAGAATTTTCTAATACTTGGTTCCAAACCTCTATGCGCTCGTTATTAGAATATTTGGAATGAAAGACAGCTACCTGATTACCAAAATAAGCAACTAACCTTTGAACCAATTGGGTTGTAAGAGCTATCTCTGGTAACAAAAATAACACTTGCTTATTTTTGTTAATTTGTTTTTCTATGAGTTTTATGTATATTTCGGTTTTACCAGATGCGGTTACACCATGCAATAAAGTAATGTCATTTTCAACAAAACTAGACTCAATTTGATTAAAAGCCTTTTGTTGAGCATTACTCAAATCAAAGTGACTATCGGTGTCTTTTTCAAAAAAAACTCGATCTTGATTGATGTAATATTCTTCAAAAATTTCTTTATCAATAAGTGATTTGATAGCTGCAGAGGTACTCCCTGTAAATTCAATTAATTGTTTAACAGAAATAGCAACACCACCATGAGTATTTAATTGAAAATAGGCCATAACCAATTCGCGTTGCTTTTTTGCTCTTGATAATCTTTCCAAAAGTGACGCTAATTTTTCTGGGTTGGCAAATTCATCATGTAATTTTATATAACGTACTTGTTTAGGCTTGTATTTTTCTGATATTTCTTCTTGTAATTGTAATGCTCCTTTTTGTAACATTCGATTAATTACAGGAAAAACTGTTTTTTTTCCTAAAATTTTAACCACATCATTAATTGTAATTGACGATTGCATCTTTAAGGCTTCAAATATCAAAAACTCATCATCTTTTAAACTCTTTTCATCAATCTCTATTTCATTTTTAACCGTAATAGTGGTCTCACTTTCTAACATATATGCTGAAGGTAAAGCACATTTAAATACTTCGCCTAACGAGCACATATAATAGGATGCTATCCAATTCCAATGAGCAATTTGAATTGTGTTAACAATTGGTTTTTCGTCAATAATTTGATTTATTTCTTTAGCCTTATATAATTGAGGAGGATGATTGTGTTTGTCTAGAATTAATGCTGTATAAATTTTACTTTTCCCAAAAGGAACAGCTACTCTCATCCCTGTTGAGACATAGTTAAACTCAGCTTCAGATACCTCGTAAGTAAAGGTTTTCATTACTGCTAACGGTAAAACGACTTCTATAAAAAACTGCATAAAGCAAAGATAGTTTGAAAAAAGAGAATAGAAAACGAGAATAGAAAAAAGATGCCAATAAACTTATAATAAAAAACACCTTCAAAATTGAAAGTGTTTTTTTTTGTTTTAATTTTTTATAAAATTATTTGCCTAACATGCCTGCTTTTAAATCTTCATCTACTACTGTTTTACCTAGCCAAATTCCTATTACTGCTTTTTTAAATTCGTAACCCTCTACAGAACCTTTTTTGGTTCCATTTTTGTAAACAACAGATTCGTTACCGTTATACATAATTACAAATACATCCCCTTTGTTAATTTTATCATTAAAAAAACTTTTAAATTTATCAATTTTTGTTTTTAAGGGTGCCGTGTTTTTATTTGTAGACTTTTCAAATCCTTCATTCACTGCATTAATCATTTTACTAGAAGTAATCATTCCAGAAGTGATATTTAATTTTATTGCTACTGCATCCTTACTGTCTACAATTTCTTGACCGCTTGTGGTTTTTTTAGTAACATATAAAGATCCAACATAAAGATCCATCCATAATTTTTCTCTGATACCTGCTCCATTTAATGTTAAATCTTTACCTTCTAATGATAGTTTATCGTCTACTTTTACGCCTGAAACAATAGTTTGTGCATTTAAATTTAATGCAGACAAAACGACTACAAATAGAGTTAAAACTTGTTTTTTACTTACAAGAGTAAATTTTTTTGTTTTGTGTTCTTGATTGGTTGATTTCATTTTTTTTGATTTAAAATTTGTTAAATATATAATTTTTTTCGTTTCAATTTATTAATTGCAGCATTTAATTCAAATCCTAATAACAATACCATGCAATTTATCCAAATATAAAACATAAGAACAAGAAGTGTGCCAATTGAACCATACAATTCATTGTACCGAGCAAATTTTTCAACATATATTCCAAATAAATAAGAAGATCCTATTATTAAAATTGTTGTAAAAACAGCTCCATAGCTTATAAATGTTATTTTTCTGGTTTCCTTAGTTCCATATTTATATAAGAATGAAGTTGTAAGTAATATCATCAAAACCACAAAACCATAACGAACCCATTGAATCAATGAAATACTATCTGAAAAGTAATCTTGTATTTTTATTTTTTGAATAAAAACCTCTAAAACTATTATGGCAGCAACCGTAACTAATAAAAGTAATGAAAGTATTAATGACAAAGCTATCGAAATAAAATATTGTTTAAAATAGCCCCGTGTTAAGGTAATGTGTTCGCTCATTTCAAATCCACCTAAAATAGCATTTACACCATTAGCCATTAAAAAAATAGACAGCATAAAACCGGTTGACAACAATCCCTGGTAACTGTTGTTTAAAATATCTTCAATTATTTTATGAATGGCTTCAAAAGTATTAGGGGGCACATTTTGTCCAATAAAACGTATAAAATCTTCTTGAAAACCATCTATCGGAATATAGGGAATAAGGTTTAATATAAATAATGCAAAAGGAAATAGTGCCATAAAAAAACTAAAAGCAATGGCACTTGCTCTGTATGAAAATGCACCTTTAAAAATACCTAGAATATATAATTCCAAAATATCATAAAGCGACATCCCTTCAACTAGAGATTTTATTTTAATCTTTTTAGTTAAATTAACTAATTGTCTAACTATAGGGATTTTTTCTAGTTTTTGTTCTATTAAATCTGACATATATTTAAATTGCTTTTAAACTTAAATCCATATTATAAACAGAATGCGTTAATGCACCCGATGAAATAAAATCAACACCACACAAGGCATAGTCACGAATAGTTTTTTCGGTTATATTTCCAGATGATTCTGTTAAACATCTCTCGCCAATAAAAGCAACTGCTTGCTTAGTTGTTTCAAAATCAAAATTATCCAATAAAATTCTATAAACACCCCCTGCTTTTATAATTTGTTCAACTTCATTCATATCTCTTGCCTCTACAATTATCTTTAAATCTTTTCGGGCTACTTTTAGATATTGTTTCGTTTTTTTAATTGCATGGACTATTCCTCCTGCAAAATCAATATGATTGTCTTTTAGCATTATCATATCATACAGTGCAAATCGATGATTTTCTCCACCACCAACTTTAACAGCCCATTTTTCAAGGGCTCGAATTCCTGGTGTCGTTTTTCGAGTATCTAATATTTTTGCTTTGGCATCGCCTACCAAGTCTACAAATTTTCGGGTTTTAGTTGCAATGGCGCTCATCCTCTGCATTGAATTCAAAACCAATCGTTCTGCTTTTAAAATAGATTGTGCACTTCCAGAAACATGAAAAACTACATCGCCATATTTTACAGGTTGACCATCTGTACTAAATGTATCCACTTTTAAATTTGAATCTACATAGCTAAAAATCATTTTAGCAAACTCAATACCCGCAATAATTCCTTGATCTTTTACCAAAAGTTTAGCTTTTCCTTTGGCATCTATTGGTATACATGCTAAGGAACTGTGATCTCCATCGCCAACGTCTTCTCTAATAGCATTTGCAATTATTAAATCTAATTCGGTTTTAAATTGTGCTTCTGAAATCATATAATAAATTTGTTTGGCTAAAGTAAGTATTAGTTGATTTATAAAAAAATATTAGAATTGATTTTTGAACTTCTATTTTGTATTTTTACCAAAAATCAATAATCATGAGTGACTATGTAGTTTCTGAAAAATTTGAAAATAAAATTTTTGAGGAATCTGATATTAAATACAAAGAGTTTGAAGGGTGTACTTTTAGCAACTGCGATTTTAGAACATGTACTTTTCAAAATGAAACTTTTGTAGAGTGTACCTTTACGAATTGCAATTTTCAAAACACTAAAATAAATTATGTTTCACTGAGAGAAGTTATGTTTATTAAATGCAATTTTACAAGTGTCAATTTTGCAATGACTGACCAAATCATTTATCATTTTAATTTTCAAGAATGCATTTTAGATTATGCACAATTTTATAAATTGAAACTTAAGAAAATAAATTTCAATAACTGTAGTATGGTAGCTGTTGATTTTATGGAAACAGACCTAACTGAAGCTGTTTTTAACAACTGTGATTTACGAAGAGCCGTTTTTATTAAAACTATTGCCAATAAAGCTGATTTTACAACCAGTTATAATTATGCCATGGACCCCGAAATTAATAAACTGAAAAAAGCCCAATTTTCTTCTGATGGTTTAAAAGGATTATTAGAAAAATACGATTTAATAATTAAATTGTAAAAAAAAATTGGATTTTATATATTTGTTTTTATATATTTGTATTTGAATAAAGAAAAATGAAAACATTTTTAAATAATAGTTGGTGGTGGAATAACTTACGTAAAACGTCGTGAGCTAATTTTGCTATAGTATAATTTAAATTAAAATACATAGAAAAGGCTTGTCAATCACGACAAGCCTTTTTTTATTGCCAATTTTTTAAAAATCAAGAAATGAAAACCTATAAATTACAAACAAATTACAAACAAATACTTGCTGACACTATAACACCTGTTAGTATCTACTTAAAAATTCGAGATAAGTTTCCAAACAGTATTTTATTAGAAAGTTCTGATTATCATGGAAATGAAAATAGTTTTTCATATATATGTTTTAATCCAATTGCATCTATAAAAGTTGAAAATCAAAAAATTGAAACCCATTTTCCTGATGGGTTTATCGAAAGAACCTCAATAGATAAGAATATAGAGGTTAGTGCTGAAATTGAACGGTTTTCAAAACAATTTATTACCGATGAAAATAAGTTTAAATTTATTACACAAGGATTGTTTGGTTATATCTCTTACGATGCTATTCAATATTTTGAAACCATAAAAATTGCAGAAAAATCTACAGAAAATCAAATTCCTGAAATATACTATGCTGTTTACCAAAATATTATTGCTATAAATCATTTTAAAAACGAAGCTTATATTTTTTGCCATTCATTTAAAAATGAAAATAATATTTCTGAAATAGATCAATTGTTACAGGCCAAAAACTTTGCGTCTTTTTCATTTAAAAAATCTGAAAAGGTTGTATCAAACTTAACAGATACTGATTTTAAAAGCTATGTAAGATTAGCCAAAGAACATTGCCAACGCGGCGATGTATTTCAACTCGTTTTATCAAGACGGTTTTCACAAAACTTTAAGGGTGATGAATTTAATGTCTATCGCGCATTAAGAAGCATTAATCCATCGCCTTACCTTTTCTATTTTGATTATGGAAATTTTAAAATATTTGGATCATCGCCTGAAGCACAATTGGTAATCAAAGAAAACCATGCCGAAATTCACCCTATTGCAGGTACTTATAAAAGAACTGGAAATGATGAAAAAGACGCAGAAATAGCTAAAAAACTAAACAAAGACAAAAAAGAGAACAGCGAACATGTAATGTTAGTTGATTTAGCTAGAAACGACTTAAGCAGAAGTTGCAACAACGTAACGGTAGAGAAATATAAAGAAGTGCAGTTTTTCTCTCACGTTATACACCTGGTTTCCAAAGTAACAGGAAAGTTAAAAAAAAATCATCCATTTATGGAGTTAGTCGCTCAAACCTTTCCAGCTGGAACTTTAAGTGGAGCTCCAAAATACAAAGCAATGCAGTTGATAGAAAGTATTGAAAAAACAAATCGAAGTTTTTATGGAGGAGCAATTGGTTTTATGGACTTTAAAGGTAATTTTAATCACGCAATTATGATTCGAAGCTTTTTAAGTAAAAATCATACTTTATATTTTCAAGCAGGGGCAGGAATAGTTGCTGACTCATCTGAAGAAAACGAAACTCAAGAAGTATATAATAAATTAGGGGCTTTACAAAAAGCATTAGATATTGCAGAAACAATTTAAAAAAAGAGTCGCAATAAAAAAGCGATAAATTAAACTTGTAATTATTAATTTTAAAATTTATAAAAATATAAAAACTATAAAAAATGAAAATAGTAGTCATCGATAATTACGACAGTTTTACCTATAATTTAGTACATTATTTAGAAGATCTAAATGCAGATGTTACCGTTTTTCGAAACGATGAGTTTGAGTTAGAAGAGTTGGAACAATTTGATAAAATATTGCTTTCTCCTGGACCAGGAATTCCTGATGAAGCAGGTTTGTTAAAAGAGGTCATCAAAAAATATGCACCCACAAAAAGTATCTTTGGTGTTTGCCTTGGGCTACAAGCTATTGGTGAAGTTTTTGGTGGAACATTAACCAATTTAGAAAAAGTATACCATGGCGTTGTTACAAAAGTAATACAAATAGAAGATGATATTATTTTCAACGATTTACCAAAAGAAACAGAAGTTGGTCGTTATCATTCTTGGGTAGTTTCGAACAAAAACCTACCAGGCGATTTGATCGTTACCAGTATTGACGAAAACGGACAAATAATGTCTATGAAACATGCTATCTATGATGTTCGTGGTGTGCAGTATCATCCTGAAAGTGTCTTAACTCCAAATGGCAAAAAAATATTAGAAAACTGGATTAAAAATTAGCATTGTTTCTAGTAGAAATGATCTCAAAAACTGCTAAATAATTAAGCATAATATGAAAGCAACACTAAATAGATTAATCAATCACGAAATACTTTTAAAAGCTGAAGCTAAAGAAGTATTGTTTAACATATCAGTTGGCAACTATAATTCAAGTCAAATAGCCTCTTTTTTAACCGTTTACATGATGCGAAGCATTACTATTGAAGAGCTTTCTGGTTTTCGGGAGGCTCTGTTGGAGTTGTGCGTTCGAGTTGATTTTTCAGCATATGATACAATTGATTTATGCGGAACTGGTGGAGATGAAAAAGACACTTTTAACATATCCACTTTAGCATCTTTTATTGTTGCTGGAGCCGGAATCAAGGTTGCAAAACATGGCAATTATGGAGTATCGTCTATTTCAGGATCGAGTAACGTTATGGAAAAAATGGGTGTAAAATTCACAAATGATATTGATTTTCTAACCAAATCTATTGAAAAAACTAACATTGCCATTTTACATGCACCTTTATTTCACCCGGCTATGAAAAATGTAGGCCCAATTCGGAAAGAATTAGGCGTTAAAACGTTTTTTAATATGCTGGGACCGATGGTAAACCCGTCGTTCCCAAAAAATCAAATGGTAGGTGTTTTTAGTTTAGAGTTAGCGCGTATGTATGCCTATTTGTATCAAAACACTACTACTAACTATAGTATTATACATGGATTAAGTGGTTTTGATGAAGTATCATTAACCGATGATGTAAAAATTATTTCTAATGAATCTGAACAGATTCTTAAACCAAGCGACTTTAATTTTTCAGTTATAAAATTAGAATCTATAAAAGGAGGAACAACCATCGATGAAGCAGCTAAAATATTCTACAATGTAATTTCTGGTAACGGTTCTGTTGAGCAAAAAAATGTAGTATGTGCAAATGCAGCTGTGGCAATTCAAACAATAGAAAAGTTGTGTTATACAGACGCATTGGCTAAAGCTCAGGAAAGTTTAAATTCAGGTAAAGCATTTGAAAAATTAAATACATTGATTAAATTAAGTAAACAATAATGAATATACTAAACAAAATTATAAGCGACAAAAAAAGGGAAGTGGCTTTAAAGAAAAGCATTATTCCTGTTTCACAATTAGAAGCATCTGTTTTGTTTAATGGAAAAACAAATTCGATGGCTAAATTGTTACGAAATAGTTTATCAGGCATAATTGCAGAACACAAACGTAGGTCTCCATCAAAATCAGTTATTAATAATAATCATTCGGTTGAAGATGTTGTTAATGGTTATCAAAACGCAGGTGTTTCTGGAATTTCTATATTAACAGACGCAAAATATTTTGGAGGTAGTTTAGACGATTTAGTATTGGCTAAAGCATCTTCAAAAATTCCTTTATTGCGAAAAGAATTTGTAATAGACGAATACCAACTATTAGAAGCTAAAGCATATGGAGCTGATGCTATTTTATTAATTGCGGCAGTACTGACTCGAGAAGAAATCAAATATTTGTCAGCGTTTGCTCAAAGTTTAGCTTTGGAGGTTTTGTTGGAAGTACACAACCTAGAAGAGTTAGAAAAATCAATTATGCCCAGTTTAGATATGATTGGAGTTAACAATCGAAATTTAAAAACCTTTGAAGTAAGTTTAGATTACAGCAAAAAATTAGCTAATCATATCCCAAATAATTTTGTGAAAGTTTCTGAAAGTGGTATCAGCACTGTTGAAGCAGTTATAGAACTAAAAAAATATGGTTATCAAGGCTTTTTAATGGGTGAGCATTTTATGAAAACCGAAAACCCTGGTGATCAAGCGAGCCAATTTATTCGAAAAGTGATGAAGCGATGAAAAAAGTAAAATTAAAAATATGCGGTATGAAATATTCAGAAAATATTCAGAAAATTGCCATGCTAAAACCTGATTATTTAGGATTTATTTTTTGGGATAAATCAATACGAAAATATGAACAAAATGAAATAACAAACCTCGATTTAAACATCAAAAAAGTAGGCGTTTTTGTTGATTCTTTTATAGATGAAATTCTACATAAAATTAAGGTTTTTAAATTAGATGTCATTCAATTACACGGTACAGAAACAGATGATTTTTGTAGGGAGTTAAAAAAAGAAAATATTAAAATTATTAAAGCCTTTTCTGTTGATAACAATTTTGATTTTAATAAATTAAATAAATACAAAAATGCAGTTGATTATTTTCTTTTTGATACTAAAGGAAAGTTACCCGGCGGAAATGGATTGCGTTTTGATTGGCATGTTTTAGAAAAATATACCTTAAAAAAACCTTTCTTTTTAAGTGGCGGAATTGGATTAACCGAAATAGATGAATTAAAAAAATTCCTGAATTCTGATCTAGCATCATATTGCTACGCAATTGACATCAACAGTCGCTTTGAAGATAATCCTGGATTAAAAAATAAAAATGATATAAAAAAATTTAAAAAACTGCTTTATGAAAACAAAATTTAATGTAGACACAAATGGATTTTATGGCAAATTTGGTGGTGCTTTTATACCTGAAATGTTATATCCAAACGTTGAAGAATTAAAAAAAAACTATCTAAACATCATGCATGAACCTTCTTTTCAAGAAGAGTTTAATAGCTTATTAGTACAATATGTAGGCAGACCTACGCCTCTTTATTTTGCTAAACGATTATCTGAAAAATACAATACAAAAATTTATTTAAAACGAGAAGATTTGTGCCATACAGGTGCTCATAAAGTCAACAATACCATAGGGCAAATTTTAATGGCTAAACGACTAGGAAAAACCCGTATCATAGCTGAAACAGGTGCTGGCCAACATGGAGTTGCAACAGCTACCGTTTGTGCCTTAATGGGCTTAGAGTGTATCGTTTTTATGGGTGAAGTAGATATCAAACGTCAAGCTCCAAATGTAGCACGTATGAAAATGCTGGGTGCAAAAATTAGACCCGCTACTTCTGGATCTAAAACCTTGAAAGATGCAACAAATGAGGCAATTAGAGATTGGATTAACAATCCTGTGGATACATTTTATATTATTGGATCTGTGGTGGGGCCCCATCCCTATCCAGATATGGTAGCCCGTTTTCAAAGTGTAATTTCTAAAGAAATAAAAACACAATTATTAGAACAAGAAGGTCGAGAAAATCCCGATTATGTAATTGCCTGTGTTGGTGGCGGTAGTAATGCCGCTGGTGCTTTTTATGAATTTTTAGAAGATGAGTCTGTAAAATTAATTGCAGTAGAAGCTGCTGGTCATGGGGTTCATTCTGGTAAAAGTGCTGCAACATCAGTTTTAGGAAAAATCGGAATTATTCATGGAAGTAAAACCTTATTAATGCAAACAAAAGATGGTCAAATTACAGAACCTTATTCTATTTCTGCAGGTTTAGATTATCCTGGCGTTGGGCCATTACATGCACATTTACATGACTCCAATAGAGCAGAGTTTATAGCAATTACTGATGCTGAAGCTATGAATTCTGGACTAGCAATTTCAAAAATGGAAGGTATAATTCCAGCAATTGAAACAGCCCATGCTTTTTCAGTTTTAGATAAAAAACAATTTAAACCTACTGATATCGTTGTGATTAACTTGTCTGGCAGAGGTGATAAAGATTTGAATACCTATATCGATTATTTTAAATTAAATGACTAATTATATAATGAACAGAATTAACACAAAATTACAAGAAAATAAAAAACTGCTGTCAATATATTTTACTGCAGGTTATCCAAATACAAACGATACCGCTTCTATTATTCAAGAATTGGAAAAAAACGGTGTAGATATGATAGAAATTGGTTTGCCTTTTTCTGACCCTTTAGCAGATGGGCCTACCATCCAAGAGAGTTCGACTATTGCTATTAAAAATGGTATGACTTCAGCACGATTATTTGAACAATTGAAAGACATTCGAAAAACCGTTTCTATTCCGCTAATCGTTATGGGGTATTTCAACCCAATGATGCAATATGGTATGGAAAAATTTTGTCAAACATGTGCTGAAATTGGCATTGACGGATTTATAATTCCCGATTTGCCCTTAAATGTTTATGAAAATGAATACAAAGACATTTTTGAAAAATATAATTTAAAAAATATATTTTTAATTACACCACAAACATCCAACGAACGCATAAAACAAATAGACGCACTTTCAGATAGTTTTATATACATGGTCAGCTCGGCGGCAGTTACAGGCAGTCAATCGGGATTTCAGAGTGAACAATTGGATTATTTTAAAAGAATTGCCCAATTAAACTTAAAAAACCCTCAAATTATAGGTTTTGGAATTAAAGATGAAGAAACATTCTTGCAAGCTACTCAATATCAAAAAGGAGCAATTATAGGAAGTGCTTTTATTACGTTTTTAAAAAATAATACGATAGATTCAATTAAAAATTTTATTGATTTAATTCGAAAATAGCCTAAGATATGAAGATCGAAATTCGAAAAGCACAAGAAATCGAAATTGAAACCTTACTAGCTTTTGAAAAAGGGATAATAAAAGCAGAAAGAAATTTTGACCCAACATTAAAAGAAGGTGAAATTCATTATTATGATTTAATTGAGCTTATTAAATCACCAAACGCAGAAGTATTAGTTGCTGTATCTAATGAAAAAATAGTAGGTTCTGGGTATGCAAAAATCATAACTGCAAAATCTTATTTAAAACACAATGCATATGCTCATTTTGGCTTTATGTATGTTTTGCCCGAAGTTCGTGGACTAGGAATCATTCAAAATGTATTAAACGAACTTATGAATTGGACTAAAAGTAAAAACATAAGCGAAGTGCGATTAGAAGTCTATGATGAAAATACTACTGCTAAAAATGCATATATAAAATCTGGTTTTAAACCTCATATTTTAGAAATGAGGATGAAAATTTAAATTTCATGCTACATGAATATTTATAGTTTCTTTTTTTATTAAACTAATAGTCAGTTACTTAATTTTATTTTAAGGATGAATTGTAACTTTTTGTTTAATTTACCGTATAAATAGAACAATCAAAACTATAACTATGACATTTATAGAAAACTATGAACCTTTACTTAAGGCCTTCTGGTACATCGCTTTACCTGTAAGCTTGTTTTTTTTATTACAAACCATTATGACTTTTGTAGGCTTAAGTGGCGGAGAAACTGATGGTGATACAGATGGAAGTGACGGTGGCGAAATGCCTTTCGAAATTTTTACATTACGTAACTTAATTAATTTTCTTTTGGGCTTTAGTTGGACTGGAATTTCATTTTATAATTCCATGCAAAACAAAACGGTTTTAATTATTGTTTCTGTTTTGGTGGGGCTTACTTTTGTCGGTTTTTTCTTTGTTATGATAAAACAAATATTAAAATTATCAGAAAATAATAGCTTTAAAATTGAAGATACACTTAACAAAACTGCCCATGTTTATTTAACCATTCCAGAAGCAAAATCTGGCAAAGGTAAAGTTCAAATTAGTGTCAATGGAGCTTTTCATGAATTAGATGCTATAACACTTTCTGCTCAAAAAATTCCTTCAAATACTGCTGTAAAAGTTGTGTCCCTAGAAAATAACTTATTAATTGTCGAAAAAATTTAAATTAAACTAAACTATGAGTGAAATTATTATTATTGTTGTTGCTGTATTTGTTGTTTTTGTAACCTTTTTAACACTTATTTCACGTTATAAAAGATGCCCATCAGATAAAATTCTTGTCATTTATGGACGAACTGGTGGAACATCTGCCAAATGTATTCATGGTGGTGGTGCCTTTATTTGGCCTGTAATTCAAGATTTTCAATATTTAGATTTGAAGCCTTTATCAATAGAAGCTAATTTAACTAATGCGCTTTCTCGTCAAAACATTCGTGTCGATGTACCTTGTCGTTTTACAATTGCTATCTCTACTGAGTCTCAAAGTATGAATACAGCTGCTGAGCGTTTATTAGGCCTTACTCCAGAACAAATTCAAGAATTAGCAAAAGACATTTTATTCGGACAATTGCGTTTGGTTATTGCAACAATGACTATTGAGGAAATCAACTCTGATCGAGATAAATTCTTAGAAAACATTTCAAAAAATGTAGATTCTGAATTGCGTAAAATAGGTTTAAAATTGATCAATGTTAACGTTACAGATATCAGAGATGAATCTGGATATATTGAAGCACTTGGAAAAGAAGCTGCTGCAAAGGCAATAAACGAGGCAAAGATTTCTGTAGCCGAACAAGAAAAAATTGGAGAGACAGGAAAAGCAATGGCTGATCGAGAAAAAGATGTTCAAATTGCAGAAACTCATAGAGATCGCGATGTTAAAATTGCAATTACCAATAAAGATAGAGAAGTAAGTATTGCCGCTGCGTTTAAGGATGAAAGTATTGGTAAAGCAGAAGCATTAAGAGATACACGTGTTAAAACATCTGAAGCAAATGCTATTGCTATTCAAGGAGAAAATGAAGCAAAAATTGCCATAGCTAAATCAGAAGCCACACGACGTGAACGAGAAGCTGAAGCACTAAGAATTGCATTAGCATCTGAAAAAGTACAAAGCGCAAAAGCTCTGGAGGAATCATATCTTGCTGAACAAAAAGCAGAAGACGCTCGTGCTGACAGAGAACGTTCTACTCAAAATGCTAACATCGTAATTCCAGCTCAAATTGCCAAACAAAAAGCTATTATTGATGCTCAAGCTGAAGCTGAAAAAACTAGAGAATTAGCAAAAGGAGAAGCCGATGCTATATTTGCAAAAATGGAAGCTGAAGCTAAAGGTTTATATGAAATTTTAACCAAACAAGCCGAAGGATATCGTGAAGTAGTTAGTGCTGCTGGTGGCGATCCAACAAAAGCATTTCAATTGTTGTTAATTGAAAAATTACCCGAATTGGTGAGAACTCAAGTTGAAGCCGTTAAAAATATTAAAATTGATAAAATTACGGTTTGGGATTCTGGAAACAATGGTGACAATGGTGCAGGATCAACAGCAAACTTTGTTTCTGGCATGATGAAAACAGTACCACCATTAAATGATTTATTCAATATGGCCGGATTAAATTTACCCACTTACTTAAAAGGTAATGATATTGTTGATGAAGATCCAAAAGAGACCAATTCTACTGATAAAGTAAAATAAAATACAGAAATGTTTTAAATATAAAATTCCAAATTTTGAGTGTTACGCTTGGGTTTGGAATTTTTTCATTTGTTAAATAATAAAAGTCACTTTTTACTTATCTTTGCATTTCAAAATAACACATGAGCATAACCCTTCTTTCATCACCATTACAAGGCTTTACCGATTTCCGATTTAGAAATGCATTTCACAAATACTTTGGAGGAATTGACACCTATTATGCCCCATATATTAGATTAGACGGAAAATTAGTAATTAAAAATTCGTACCAACGCGATTTACAATTGGAACACAACAATACATTAGAGTTGATTCCGCAAGTAATGACTAACGACGCCGAAGAATTTTTGTTTGTAGTAAAATACGTTCAAGAATTGGGTTATAACGAACTTAATTGGAACTTAGGTTGTCCCTACCCAATGGTTACAAAAAAAGGAATGGGTTCTGGGCTTATTTGTAATCCTGAAAAAATTGATCATATTTTAAAGCGTGTGCATAACGAGACTGATGTTATAGTTTCAATGAAAATGCGAATGGGTTATGAAAATCCAGAGGAAATTTTAAATGTTTTTCCAATTTTAGATGCCTACCCTATAAAAAACATTGCGATACATGCCCGAATTGGGAAACAACTTTATAAAGGTGGTGTAAACTTAAAAGCTTTTCAACGCTGTACCGAAAACACCAAACACAAACTCTATTACAATGGGGACATAACATCTGTAGCCAAGTGTTCTGAAATGCAAAATCTTTTTCCTAGTATTGATCACTTCATGATAGGTAGAGGTTTAATTGCCGATCCTTTTTTACCAAATATGATCAAAAAAAATACAACCGAATATCCAAAAGACCGATGGAAAATTTTTCAAGAATTTCATGACACTATTTATCAACAATATGATGCAGCGCTTTCTGGTCCAACACCTATAAAAATGAAAATGTTGGGTTTTTGGGAATACTTTTCCATGTCATTTTCAAATCCTCAAAAAACGTTAAAAAAAATTAAGAAAGCTGCTAATCCAAAAGTTTACCAAGAAGCAGTTCAAGAAATTTTTAACAATGAAATTACTTAAAAAAGTTATTTACAACCTTTAATTTAACCTGTTAAAATAATTAAATTAGTTTAATTGTAAAACAGCAAAAAAAAATCCTAATGTAAATTAGAATTTTTTTATTTTCACTATTTATAATTTATTTTGATGCTTCAGCTGCTTTTGCCGCTTCTTCAGCTGCTTTTTCTTCTATATCCAAAGCTTCAAGACTTACAAACCCTTTTGAATGCAATAAATTATACCAATTTAATACTTTTTTTATATCTGAGTTATATACTCTGTCTTCATCAAATTCAGGTAAAATTTCACGAAAATAAGCCCTTAATGTAACATCATCAGATTTATGCGAAATTGTTAAACCTTCGCTTTCTTTAGTGGCAATAGCTTTAAATATTTGAACTAAACGAACTTCTTCATTGTATGTATAAATGGCAATTTCTGAAAGCAAGCTTACATTGGCTTTTAATCCAACCGTTATTTTTTTTCCATCAATTAATGATTCTGCAACGAATCCGGTGCGTGTTTGTACTTTTAAATCAAACAAACCTGGTTTACCAGAAACGGCTAGTATTTTTTTTAAACTCATTTTATTTTTTATTATAGTTATCTAATATTTTTTATTTAAGTGTGCGATTTTTATATAAGAATTGGTTACTTACTTGTAAATAGAAATCAATTAACCTGTAATAAAATTACGATTGAAATTTGTAAATATATAAATAGTTTATCTACCTTTTTTATTGGCAAATTTCATTCTGTAATCAGGAAAAGCTTTTCCGTCTTTGATGTTGTTTAGCTTTTTTGAAATTAATTTTCTTTTTAATGTAGAAATATGATCGGTAAACAAAATCCCTTCTATATGATCGTATTCATGCTGAATAACACGAGCAATTAATCCGCTATAAACCTCTTTTTTTTTGTTGAAATTTTCGTCGTAGTATTCAATTGTTATGGTATCGTGACGTAAAACATCTTCACGAACATCAGGTATACTTAGGCAACCCTCATTAAAAGTCCATAAATCACCTTCTTCTTTAAGAATTTTTGCATTAATAAACGTTTGCTTAAAAGCTTTTAATTCGGCTGCTTCTTCTTTAGAAATATCATCACTATCAGAAAAAGGCTCAGTATCTACAATAAAAACACGAATAGCCATACCTATTTGTGGAGCAGCTAAACCAACACCATGAGCATTATTCATAGTCTCATACATGTTAGCAATTACTTCGTTTAGGTTTGAATAGTCTTGAGCGACTACTTCACATTGTTTTCTTAAAACGGCTTCTCCATAACCATATATAGGTAAAATCATGAGTCTTATTTTTAATGTTTTAAAATGCAAAAATAAGAAATCTTATTTAATTAATTTTAAATGTACCCAAATTCTAAAACGAAAAGTGAATTAAATTCATTTAACAAAATAAAAACTATTTTATATAAATTAAAAAGATATAAAATCTTTTTAATTGTAATAATAAGGATTAAATATTTATATTTGTCGAAAATATTATTAACAATGATAACGATTGAGCAAACAAATTCTCAACATTTAATTTTCTGTGATGCAATAATTGAAGAAATAGCCTATTCTGCATCAATAAGAGGCACAGGAATAGCAAAGCGATCTGTTGAATATTTGAGTAAAAAAATTATTGATGGCAACGGAATTATAGCACTTTCTAAAACAAATGAATGGGCTGGTTTTTGTTATATTGAAACTTGGAGTAATGAAAAATTTGTTGTTAACTCTGGATTAATTGTGAATCCGAAATTTAGAAATTTAGGCTTGGCACGAAAAATAAAACAAGAGATATTTAATTTATCTAAAATTAAGTTTCCTAATGCAAAAATTTTTGGTTTAACAACTGGATTAGCTGTTATGAAAATTAACAGCGAATTAGGCTACAAACCTATAACTTATTCTGAAATAACTGATGACGAAAAATTTTGGGAAGGCTGCAAAAGTTGTGTCAATTATGCTATTTTAATATCTAAAGACAAAAAAAACTGTTTGTGTACTGCTATGATGCATGATGGAAATGAAAAAAAAATGAAAAAAAATGAAAATGAAAAAAGTAGTATTAGCATATAGTGGCGGATTAGACACTTCATTTTGTGCTGTTTATTTATCAAAAAAACTTGGATATGAAGTCCATGCAGTAACAATAAATACAGGTGGTTTTACTTTTAAAGAAATCAAAGAAATTGAGAAAAGAGCTTTTGAACTAGGTGTACATTCATACACTTGCATTGATGCTGTAAAAACATTTTATGACAGTTGTGTAAAATATTTAATTTTTGGTAATGTTTTAAAAAACAATACCTACCCTCTTTCTGTAAGTGCCGAACGAACAGTTCAAGCAAAATACATTGCTCAATATGCACAAAAAATAAATGCAGATGCTATTGCGCACGGAAGTACGGGTGCAGGTAATGATCAGGTTCGTTTTGATGTTATTTTTAATGTTTTATGTTCGTCTATTGAAATCATAACTCCTATTCGCGATTTAAAACTTTCTAGAGAAGCTGAAATTGCATTTCTAAAAGAAAACAATGTTGAAATGAATTTTGAAAAAGCGTTATATTCAATAAACAAAGGTCTTTGGGGAACATCTGTTGGAGGAAAAGAAACCTTAACCTCTCATGTTAATTTACCTGAATCTGCATTTCCTTCTCCATTAGAAAAAACAGAAAAAGATAAAACAGATGTAACATTGCATTTTATAAAAGGTGAATTAATTGGTATAGACAATGAAAGATTTTTACACCCAAGTTTAGCAATATTGCATTTAGAAAACCTTGCGAAACCTTTTGCTATAGGTAGAGACGTACATGTAGGTGATACCATCGTGGGCATTAAAGGAAGAGTAGGTTTTGAAGCAGCGGCTGCGCTACTTATATTAAAAGCACATCATTTATTAGAAAAACACACCTTATCCAAATTCCAATTAAATTTAAAAAATCAATTGGCAGATTGGTATGGAAGTTGGCTTCACGAAGGGTTGTTTTTAGATCCAGCTTTGCGAGATATTGAAACTTTCTTTTCCAGCACGCAAAACTGTGTTAATGGCAAGGTCTTTTTAACTCTTTTACCATATCGTTTTATTTTAAATGGAATAGAATCTGATAATGATTTGATGGCATCAAAATTTGGAGTTTACGGAGAAATGAATTTAAGTTGGACTGCAGAAGATGTAAAAGGGTATTCTAAAGTAATTAGTAATTCTTTGTCCATTTACCATCAAGTAAATGCTACTAATACACAAGTAAAATGAAATCATTAACAAAAGTGGGAATAATAGGAGCTGCAGGCTATACGGGTGGAGAATTAATTCGTTTGCTACTAAACCATCCTAAGGTTAAAATTGAGTTTGCGTTAAGTCGAAGTTCTGATGGAAAAAATGTATCATCAATTCATACAGATTTAGTTGGAGAAACTGAGTTGGTTTTTACAAACACGTTTTCAAACAATATTGATGTGCTTTTTTTGTGTTTGCCGCATAAAGAAAGTAGTCTTTGGATTGAAACACATGAAATAAATAATGATTTAAAAATTATAGATTTAGGTAATGATTATAGAATAGAAAACACATTCAGTAAAGGTGAATTTATATATGGTTTACCCGAAATCAATACTGATGCTATTAAAAAAGCTCAATTCATTTCAAATCCTGGTTGTTTTGCTTCAGCAATTCAACTGGCTTTACTTCCTCTTGCTAAAGCAAAACTTTTAAAAACAGTATATACTACTGGTATTACAGGTTCGACTGGTGCGGGTCAACAGTTGCAACCAACATCGCATTTTAGTAAAAGAACGAGCAATATTTCAGCCTATAAAACACTAAATCACCAGCATCTAACTGAAATTCGCAAAACATTAGAAGCTTTAAATACTGATGCTGTACAAATAGAATTTGTTCCGTGGAGAGGTGATTTTACAAGAGGAATATACACAAGTTCAACATTTGAATCATCATTAAAATTAGAAGAAATACAAAAACTATACGATTTTTTTTATAAAAAAAACCCTTTTGTTTTTGTTTCAAATACTCCAATAGATTTAAAACAAGTGGTAAATACAAATAAATGCTTGCTTTATATAGAAAAAGTAGATAACCACGTTGTCGTTCACTCTGTTATTGATAATTTGTTAAAAGGAGCCTCTGGACAAGCAGTTCATAACATGAATTTAATGTTCGGTTGGTCAGAAAATTTAGGGCTAAAGTTAAAAGCAACTGCATTTTAAAAAAATGAAAAAATGAAATTATTTGATGTATACCCATTATTTGACTTAAATTTTGTAAAAGCCATAGGGAGCTATTTATGGACTAACAATGGCGAAAAATATTTAGATTTATATGGAGGCCATGCTGTTATTTCTATTGGGCATAGCCATCCTGCTTATGTAAAAAACGTAAGCGAGCAATTGCATAAAATTGGATTTTATTCAAATTCGGTAAAAATCCCCTTACAAGAAGAAGTTGCCAATTTGTTAGGCAAAATTAGCGGTTATAATGATTACGAATTATTTTTGTGTAACTCGGGAGCAGAAGCTATTGAAAATGCAATTAAACTAGCTTCTTTTCATACCGGAAAAAAGAAAACTATATGTTTTACCAAAGCTTTTCACGGAAGAACTTCTGCTGCAGTTGCGGCTTCAGACAACAAAAAAATTATTGCTCCAGTTAATGAAACTGATAATTTTATTTTTGTGCCTTTTAACGATATATACGCATTAGAAGAAACTTTTAAGAAAAACACTATCTCTTCTGTACTTATCGAAGGGATCCAGGGAGTTAGTGGCGTTCAAATTCCCAATAAAACATTTCTGCAAAAAATTAAAAATTTGTGTGAAACACATGATGCTATTTTTATTTGTGATGAAATTCAATCAGGCTATGGAAGAACAGGTAAGTTTTTTGCTCATCAACATGCTGATGTAAGAGCTGACATCATAACTATAGCTAAAGGGATGGGAAATGGTTTTCCTGTTGGAGGCGTACTAATTTCACCTAAAATAAAAGCCAAACATGGCTTATTAGGCAGCACTTTTGGCGGCAATTATTTAGCTTGTGCAGCTTCAAAAGCAGTATTAGAGGTGATTAATTCTGAAAAATTAATGCAAAATGCTGCAGTTTTAGGGGATTATTTATACGAACAACTTAAAAATGAAGCTAACATTCAAGAAATTCGCTATCAAGGATTAATGATTGGAATAGAATTAAAAACAGCTTGTGCGCCTTTTAGAAATCAATTATTATCAGAATATAAAATTTTAACAGGAAATGCCTCTTGTCCCTGTACTTTGCGCATATTACCCGCATTAAATATTACTAAAAATGACCTTGATGTATTTGTTAAGGCATTTAAAAAAATTTCAAATTCTAAATAAGGGTGCAAATGAAAAGATTTTTTTCTGTAGATGATGTTTCAAATTTAGATGAATTAGTTAATGATGCTATTTTAACCAAAAAAAAACCCTTAAATAAAAGCGAATTAGGCAAAGGAAAAACACTTGGATTGGTGTTTTTAAACTCGAGTTTAAGAACTCGATTAAGCACAATTAAAGCAGCTCAAAATTTAGGTATAAAAACCCTGACTTTAAATGCAAAGCAAGAAGCTTGGTTGTGGGAGTTTGAAGATGGATCAATAATGAATACAAATACTGTTGAACACATAAAAGATGCCGCAAATGTGCTAAGCCAATATTGCGATGTAATTGGACTTAGATGCTTTGCAGGTCTTGAAAACAAAGAAGATGATGTCAGCGAAAAAATATATTCTTTATTTGAAAAATATGCTACAGTACCTTTGATTTCCTTAGAGTCAGCAACTTTACATCCATTTCAAAGTTTAGCCGATTGCATTACAATTAAAGAAAATTTATCTGCAAATAAAAAACCAAAAATAGTTCTCACATGGGCGCCACATATCAAATCTATTCCACATGCAGTTGCCAATTCATTTGCACAATGGATGAATAGAACGGATTATGATTTTGTTATTACACATCCTGAAGGCTATGAATTAGATGCAAAATTTACACAAAATGCAATTATTGAATACGATCAAAAAAAAGCATTGCAAGATGCTGATTTTGTATACATTAAAAACTGGTCATCTTTTAAAAATTATGGCAAAATTATTTCAGTAAAAGAAGACTGGATGTTGACAAATAAAAAATTAGAAAAAACAAATAATGCAAAAATAATGCATTGCTTACCCGTTAGAAGAAATATAGAGGTAAGCGATGAAGTTTTAGATTGTAAAAATTCATTAATTTATGAGCAAGCTAATAACAGAACATTTGCCGCACAAATAATTCTTGAAAAAATAATAGAGTCAAATGAAAAAAGTTAACATAATAAAAATTGGTGGAAACATTATTGATAATGAATTAAAATTAAAAAAATTTACACAAGATTTGTCTGTATTATCAGAACCTTTCATATTGATTCATGGTGGGGGTAAAACAGCAACTGATTTAGCACAAAAATTAAATATACCCCAACAATTAATTGAGGGTAAACGAATTACAAGTGCTGAAACATTAAAAATTGCCGTAATGTCTTATGCTGGCTTAATTAACAAAAACATAGTTGCATTATTACAAAAAAACAACATAAATGCGATTGGTCTATCGGGAGCAGATGGAAATTTAATTAAAGCAAAAAAAAGACCTATAAACCTTGTTGATTTTGGTTTTGTGGGTGATTTATCAAACAAAAGCATCAACACCTCTCTTTTAAAAAGCCTATTAAATTTAAAATTAACACCTGTTATTTGTGCTATAACACACGATAAAAAAGGGCAATTATTAAACACAAATGCAGATGTTATAG
>NZ_CAWUTS010000094.1:0-10736 GCF_963925415.1 uncultured Flavobacterium sp.
GTTAATGAATATTTAAAGGCAATTGGACTAAATGGTGGTTATGCTTGGTGTATGGCTTTTGTATATTGGTGTTTTGAGCAAGCTGCAAAACAATTAAATACAAATAACCCATTAGTAAAAACAGGAGGATGTTTGAATCAATGGAATAAAACCAAACAACTAAAGATAGTAAAGAATGATGCTGTTAATAATCCAAATTTAATTGTTCCAGGAGCCGTATTTATTATTTCTTATGGCAATGGTTATGGACACACTGGAATTGTAGAATCGATTCAAGGAGGGTATGTTACTACAATTGAGGGAAATACTAATAATTCTGGTTCAAGAGAAGGTATTGGTGTATTTAAGTTACATACACGAAAAATAAATTCAATTAATAAAGGATTTATAATTTGTTCTTCATAATAAAATTATATGACTATCCGTTACTTATACCATTGGGATTAAATTTGTCATTTCGACCCCGAAACTTCGGTTTCGAAAAACAAAACAGCTATTTTATTTAAATAAAATAACTTGGAATAAGAAACGGAAAAATTATATAAAATAAACATCATTTATCTTTAAAAAAACCGCTACAAAAAGCGTGTAACGGTTTTTTACTCCAATCCCAATTGCTCATATCTTCTTTCTATCAAAGAAAAATACTTTTGTTTATATTCATCACTAACGAAACTTTTTTCTAAAACAGCTAATATTTCTGGTTTAGCAAAAACAAAAAGTTCTAATGTGTTATCTAAAACTTTCTTACTCAAACCACCATTTTCAAAAGCAGCAAGAAAATCTACATATTTTAATTTCTTTTTTTTGGCATTTAATGTTAATGCTAATTCTTCTGTGTCTGCTAAATTTACTAATGCTGTTGGTACTAAATCATAAGCAGGACATAAACTTAAACCTAGTCCTTCTCTTTCTAGCAAAGAAAAATTTTTTAAATGCATGTCGTTGTTTCCAGTAAAAAAACTAAATAACACTTGTTCGTAAAAATTACTCACATCCAATAATGGGTTTGAGGAATATTTTAAAATTAATTTGGCAACTTGCTCATGACTTCCTTTATATTTGTCTTCGTTTAGTCTTTCACTTAGTTGGCACATATCTTCCATTTGTAGTTTTCCTTTTCGGGTTCTATCTACTCTTTTCGTGATATAACATAATGTACCATCTTGCAAATGTATTAGACTATGCGGCACTACTTTTATACCACAAAGATTTGCCATGTGCATGGTTGCACTTTCCAATTCGGGCAATTGAGGATAGTGTTCTGATGGGGGTTTTAAGATATAGTCTCCATAAAGACCTATTATAGTGAGTTTTTTTGTTAAATTTTTATCTTGTTTTCTATATAAACTTAAAGATACTTTTGCTTGAACTCCTGTAACGGCCATTTGACTTTGTATGATTTGTGTAGCCAATTCTTGCAAATTATCTAAATTGTAGGCTAATTGAGGCGTTTTTAGTTGTCCAAAAAAGCGTTTGTTGCATGCTTCATGAAAATCTGAATTATTGTTTAAGAGTGGCTCATAGCAATGCAAACATTTTCTACCATAATACGTTCCTTTTTCTTGAACTTCGGTAGTTGAGTTTTCTAATTGTGCTAAATATTTCTTTTTATAATTTTTCATTGTTATTTTCTACACTTACTGCTCCAATGCAATCTTTACAACAGCTTAGGAGCAATCCCATTCTGTCTTTATAATTTATTTTCCAATTTCTTTCGGCAATGTCTAAAAGCCATCCTTCTGGTATCAAACCATCAAAAAAAGCAAAAAGGGTTTTACTTTGATAGGGTTTTTCTGTCAAAGGTAATGTCAAACTTACGGCTTGTGCTTGGTCGTTTTTCAAATATTCTTTATTGTATTCAAACAAATAGCCACTGTCTGTTTCGCTAACAATGCCACAAAAAACATGTTTCAGATATACATTTCCGTTTCTATTCATTTTTCAATAATTTTTGTCTATCCATTGGTATTGCACCTAATGTTTCTCCAAAAAGGCGTAATACGTCATTTACTTTATCCATTCGTAGGGTGTTTTTTCCTTGTTCTAAATCTCTTACAAATCTCAATCCTACGCCTGCTTTTAGAGCTAGTTCTGTTTGTGTTAATTTATTTTGTTTTCGTTTGTTCTTAACGTGAATGCTTAATTGATTTAGATTTTTCTTCATTTCTATACCTTTTAGAGCTATAAATATACGGTTTTTTTATTATTTCATACCTAAAATGGTATATTTTTTAATTTTCTTATTATTTTATACCTTTTGTGATATAATAATAGGTATTTTTAGAAAAAATATACTTTATTGGGTATAAAATTTATTATTTCTTAAAATAAATACTAAGTAATTGCATGGCTGCTGCAAATGGTGATATTTCATTATTTGTGACAGCTTTTTTATTTGATTCTAATAAAGATTGAATTGAGGTATTCGTGTAAAAATTAGATTTTAATTGTTGATCAATTGTTTCCATCATCCAAAAAAGATTTTGTTCTTGACGTTTTACTTGAAAATAATGATTGAGGTGTACCATCTCAAAATATTTGGAAATAGTATTCCATGCATCATCAATGCCTTCTTTTGTATATGAGCTGCATGTTGAAGCTTTTGGAACCCAGCCGCTTTTTTTGGCAGGAAATAAATGTAAGGCTCTGTTGAATTCAGTTTTAGCTAATTTGGCTTTTGAAATATTATCGCCATCACATTTGTTAATTACGATAGTATCTGCCATTTCCATAATGCCCCGTTTTATGCCTTGTAGCTCATCACCAGCACCTGATATTTTTAAAAGTAAAAAGAAATCTACCATGCTATGAACAGCTGTTTCACTCTGCCCAACACCTACGGTTTCAATAATAATAGTGTCAAAGCCACAAGCTTCACATAAAATTATGCTCTCGCGTGTTTTTCGTGCAACACCGCCAAGACTTTCTCCTGAAGCACTAGGTCGTATAAAAGCATTTTCATCTTTAACCAATTCTTCCATGCGGGTTTTGTCGCCTAAAATACTTCCGTAACTTATAGAAGAGCTTGGATCAACAGCTAAAACAGCCACTTTTTTACCCAATGAGGTTAAATGTTTGCCAAAGACTTCAATAAAAGTACTTTTTCCAACACCAGGAACACCAGTAATTCCAATTCTAATTGAATTGTTAGCAAGGGGCAAGCAGCCATTAATCACTTCATTAGCTCTTTCTAAATGCTCAGGGTTGGTGCTTTCTATCAAAGTAATAGCTCTGCTTAAAGCAATTTTATTACCAATCTGTATGGCTTCTATTAATTCTTTAGCAGATGGAATAACCTTGCGTTTTTGTTGAATTTTTTTGGCAACAACATCGCTAACAGAATCGGGTTGATGGATTCCATTAACTTCGGTTATAGCTGATTTTTTGTTTATTTTTTTCAATGAATAAAATTATTGTATAACAAATTTACATTTTTTTTTAACGATAAAATTTATATTTCGCTAGGGACATTTTTTTTTTTACTTTTACCTATTAATAATATCCCATGCAATTGAATTTACAAATCCTCCAAAAACTAGAAAACATAGTTGGTCCTTTATATCTTTTTGTAGATGAAGAGACCCGTAATCATTATGGTCATGATGAAACAGAAGACTATCTTTTTCCGCCAAATGTAGTTTTAAAACCTGCCAATGCGTTAGAAATTTCAGCTGTTTTAAAAGTGGCTAATGATTTTAAAATTCCGGTTACACCAATTGGCGCACGAACTGGTTTAAGCGGTGGCGCATTGTCAATTTACGGTGGTATAGGACTCTCGATGGAGCGCTTAAATCAAATTATTGATATTGACGAAAAAAACCTGCAAGTAACTGTTGAACCAGCTGTAATTACTCAAGTTTTACGTGAAGCTGTTTTAGAAAAAAATCTATCATACCCTGTAGACCCAAGCAGTCAAGGTAGCTGTTGGATAGGTGGAAATGTAGCCGAAAATGCTGGTGGTGCTCGAGCTTTAAAATATGGAGTTACTAAAGATTATGTTTTAAATTTAGAAGTGGTCTTACCAAGCGGAGAAATTATTTGGACAGGCGCTAATACACTCAAAAACGCTACAGGTTATAATTTGACTCAATTAATGGTTGGTAGTGAAGGAACATTAGGTGTGATTACAAAAATCGTTCTTAAGCTAATTCCTGCAAATAAACACAATGTATTGCTTCTTGTTCCTTTTTATCAAGCAAATCAAGCTTGTGAGGCTGTTTCGGCTATATTTAGAGCTGGTATTGTGCCCAGTGCTTTAGAATTTATGGAACGTGATGCTTTAGAATGGACGATGAAGTATATTGATGGTGTTAGTGTTCAAATTAAAGATGATATTCAAGCTCATTTATTAATTGAAGTTGATGGAAATTATCCTGAAATTTTGATGTTAGAAGCTGAAAAGATTCTAGAAGTTGTAGAAAATTATAAAATTGATGAGGTTTTATTTGCTGATTCAGAAGAGCAGAAAAATGCTTTATGGAAAATGCGAAGAGCTGTTGGAGAAGCTGTTAAATCTAATTCTATTTATAAAGAAGAAGACACAGTTGTTCCAAGATATGAATTACCAAAATTATTAAAAGGCATTAAATCAATAGGGCATAAGTATGGTTTTCAATCAGTTTGTTACGGTCATGCTGGTGATGGAAATTTACACGTTAACATCATCAAAGGTGATTTGTCTGATAGAGTATGGGAAAAAGAGGTTCCTAACGGAATTAGGGAGATTTTTGAATTAACAGTTTCACTAAAAGGGACTCTTTCAGGAGAACACGGGATTGGTTATGTGCAAAAAAACTATATGGATATTGTGTTTTCAAAAACCCATTTAGAACTGATGGAGCGTATAAAATTTGTTTTTGATCCCAATAATATTTTAAATCCAGGAAAAATTTTTCCGGATGAAATGTAGTATAAACTAGCTGTTTAAAACAAAACAAAAGCCTCAATTACCTTTGTGTAGTTGAGGCTTTTGGTTGTTATATCACTTTAGCTTTTTTGTTCCTTATTAAAATAAACCAAGTAATAATACATTTGTTTTTCTTCATCCCAACCTTTTTCTACAAATTTTTGAGCAGAATCAGAATTTACAAAATCTAATTTGATTTGCACATTTGTATCTAAATGTATGGTGTTTTTTAATTTTCTACGAACATCAGTTACAGCAGCATTTGCTATGGGAAAACTAGTAACATCTTCAATGCTGTATTTTTCGCCCTTATCTACCTTGTAATTTTTAAATTCAGGAATAAATTCAGGATTTTCCATCACTTCATTCAAAAAAGATGTTTCTTCAAAAGCATCATTTTTGGCAAAGTGATTGATGGCTCTGTTCATAAATAAAACCTCTTGTTGTTTGTCTTCTGCAGGTAAAACTACATCTTTAGCAAAATCTTGACAAAATTTCAAATATTTTTTAGTCATAAAATTTTCATCCTGAAATGCATCAACCGATAAAAAATTTTCTAACCAATAGCGTGCATCATATCTATTACTATCCACAGTTAAAATTTTATATCCTTCATCTTTTTTGTAGTTAAAAATAAGGCATCCTTTATCTAATTTGTTCAAGTTTATACCTTGTTGTAAAATCATTTCAAGATTGCTTTCTTTTTCTTCAAATTGTAAAAAATCAGTTTGAATTTCACTTTTAAAAACACCTATTGCATCTACAACATTATTGTCAATAGAAACATTAGAAAAGTATGCCACATATACTTCACCATTTTTGATATGTGCATTGTTTGATTGCTCAAAAAGATGTTTTGTAATTTTTAAAGAAACAGCATGTACATCACTTGGATTGTTGAAAATTTCGGTTGCAAAATTAAACATTTCATTATATTCCAAATCTACTTCATGTGCAAATTGGTAATAGTTTTCTTCTTTTTCTCTAAAAGGTTTAAAGAAATATTCTTTTAAAATGGGCATAATTTCATCGTTTAATCCATATGCATTTTCAGATAAAAATACAGACTCATTTCTGCTTTTGTTTCCAACACGATGAATGGAAAGATTGTCTATATGTGCGTTGAATAGGTTTATCATTTTGTTGTTTAGAAAATAGATGAAAGAAGAAAGAGAAAAGACTGCTTTCTTAAATCTATTTTGTTTTTAAATTAGTTATTTCTTTGTTCTTGCTTCTTGTTTCTTTCTTCTCAAAAAACTAATTCCAATTTTCTTCAAAACCAAAATCTTCAAAACTATCATCACCATCAAACATGTCTAAATCATCTTCGTCAAAATCCTCTTCATCTAAACCACCTTCTGCTTCAAATAATTTATCTTCAGCTTCTAAAGGCACTTCACCTTGAGAAAATAATAATGCAGGATAAGTTAATCCTTCTTCTTTTTGATTTTCTACAACGGCTAATTCCACATAGAAAGTCCACATGTTTAAGAAATCATAAACGTAAATAATTTTTGTATGATGTTTGTCTATATTGTCTTCAATAATAAACTCGTTCATGGCTCTAACATCGTCAGAGTCATCACCCGTATCAAATAAAGGAATTTCAAATTCTTGATTCCATTCATCGTCACACATATAAAAAGAAGCCATTTCGGTTCCGTCAAAGCCAAAAGCATTAACGATTGCGTTGTGTAAATCTTCTAAAGTGTTTGTCTTTTCTATAGCTATATCTCTAAAAATATCTTCTTTAGTATCTAATATGGCTCTAAATTTATATATCATTTGTTTGAAATTTTAATAACTGCAAAAGTAAGGATAATTTAAGAAATTACTTTTGTCAAATTGCTTTTGTTGATAAGATTTTAAAATATTGAGGCTTCGGTAATTGAGGTTAATCGTTCTAAAGTTTCTAATCCATAAACAGAATTTCCTTTTTTATTTAATTTTGGACTCCAAACGGCAACGGTATAATTGTTTGGAAAAACGGCAGTAACACCACCACCAACGCCACTTTTTCCGGGCAAGCCTACTTTAAAAGTAAATTCTCCAGCTTGATCATAAAAACCACACATTTGCATTAACGCATTCATTCTTTTGCACTGACTTGAAGTAAGTAAACGCTCGTTATTATATGGATTTATTCCATTATTAGAAAAAACCTGAAAGCTTTTAGCTAATTCTTCACAATTCATTGCTAAGGCACATTGATGGTAATAAAAATCTAACACATCTTCTGGATTATTTTTAATATTTCCATACGACTTGATGTAATTTACCAAAGCTGCATTTCTGAAACCAGTTTCTTTTTCACAATTTACAACATCTATATTATAATGTATTGATTTTGAATGTGCCAATGTTCGTATAAAATCTAAAAAATACGTTTTAGGATCTTCAAAATGATCTAACATTAAATCGGCAATAACCAAAGCTCCAGCATTTATAAATGGATTTCTTGGAATTCCGTTTTCATGTTCCAATTGAACTAAGGAATTAAAAGCGTTTCCTGAAGGTTCAAAATTGACTCTTTTCCATAAATCATTTCCAATTTTAGAAAATATTAAAGCTGTTGAATACACTTTGCTAATACTTTGAGTCGAAAAATTTTCAGTAGCATTTCCTACATTAAAACTATTTTGTTGATTGTCAATTAATGAAATCCCAAATTTAGAAGCATCAACTTTAGCTAATTCAGGATTATATTCAGCCATTAAACCATCATTTTTTAACAGTTTTACTTCGTTATATATTGAGTTTAGTATTTGTTGATAATCCATGTTTGATGTTTTTGTAAATGTACTAATTAATGTCAATGTTAAATATAAATCAAATATTTTATATTGTAACCATAACCTATAACATCAAAAAAAAACAATTCATCCTCAATATTCAACAGTTCGGTAATTACAATTTTAAAATCATATCATTCTGGTGCAACTTTGTACTATCAAAAAACAAATACTAACTTTAAATTTTATATTATGACAAAAATTATCACATTTATCGCACTTTTAATTTGCAGCTATCTTACGGCTCAAACTTCTTATGAAACAGAAATGAAAAACGGCTTTTTACTTTGGCAATCTGAAAAAAACACAGAAGCTTCTGTTGTATTTGAAAAAATTGCGAGTGAAGAAAAAGACAAATGGTTACCTAACTATTATGTGGCTCTTATTAATGCTTTATCCTCTTTTCAAACACAAGACAAAGAAGAACTAAAATCATTGTTAGAAACGGCACAAAAAGCTTTAGATATTGAAATTGAAAAAGACAGTAAAAATGCAGAATTATTAGTAGTTCAAGGATTAATCTACACAGGTTGGATTGTTTCAGACCCTATGACAAACGGAATGAAATATTCAGGAATGGCAAATGGAGTTTATGCAAAAGCCTCTAAAATAGCTCCAAATAACCCAAGAGTTATATTGGCAAAAGCCGAATTTGAAATGGGTTCAGCCAGATATTTTGGACAAGATACAACGCCAATGTGCGAACAAATTGCAAAATCGGTACCTTTGTTTGAAAGTTTTAAACCAGAAACAGCATTTCATCCAAATTGGGGATTGGATAGAGCAAAAGAAGTTGCAGCTAATTGTAAATAATAACATAATGAATTCAAGATATGATTTTTTATACTTTTCAAAAGCCATTGGAAATGGAATAATAATAAGTTTGGCAGTAGCATTGGTGATAATTTCTATTCAGTATTTTTTTGGCAGAAAAATAATTTTCGATTATAATTTTATTGTTGAAATAGGTTATTATTGTATTTATGGTATAACGCTTTCTTTAGTTAATAGTACTTTTTTCGATTATTTGAATCATAGTGTAGTTTGGAAAAAATATGAAAATTATAGAATGTTAATTGGAGCTTTTGGAAGTATATTTTTGACAATGATTGGTATATTTTTAATTCGATTGATGACAATGGTTGGATTTGAAAATAATAGTTTCTCAGACTTCATTAGAAAGGAAAAATTTGAATATTATATTGTTTCTTTATTGATAACTATTGTTATAACGATTTTGTTTCATTTGGTTTATTTTTACAAAGCTTCACAAGAAAAAAAGGTAAAAGAACAAAAAATCATTGCAGGAACAGCTTCTGCCAAGTTTGAAAGTTTAAAAAACCAAATTGCCCCGCATTTTTTATTCAACAGTTTAAATGTTTTGAGTTCATTAATTGAAGAGAATCCTCAAAACGCACAAAAATTCACGACTTCTTTGTCCAAAATTTATCGATATGTTTTAGAACAAAAAAACAAAGAAATGGTTACTGTTGCCGAAGAATTAGCTTTTGCAAAAACCTATATGAACCTCTTAAAAATGCGATTTGAAGATAGTATTTCTTATGAAGTTCCTTTAGATTTTGAAGATGAAGAAGCAAAAGTAGTCCCGTTATCCTTACAGCTATTATTAGAAAATTGCATAAAGCATAATATAGTAAGTGAGAAAAAGCCATTACACATAATAATAAGCATCAACAACAACGAATTAATAGTAGAAAACAACAAACAAAAAAAGGAAGTTTTACAAGATAGAAAAGGAGTTGGTCTTCAAAATATTGTAAGTCGATACGCAATTTTAACAAAGAGAAATGTTCTAGTAGAAGATACTGATGACTATTTCAGAATAAAACTTCCAATATTAACAAAACAAATAGCAGTCATGGATACAACATATAACTACAACGAACAAACAGCTTACGATAGAGCTAAAGATAGAGTAGAAAAGTTAAAAGGTTTTTACGGTAATTTAATTTCTTATTGCGTTGTAATTCCAACATTAATAATTATCAATTTGAGTACAATCGGTTTTCAATGGTTTTGGTTTCCAATGTTGGGTTGGGGAATGGGCTTAATTTTTCACGCCTTTTCAGTATTTGGTTATGGAAAATCATGGGAAGAGCGCAAATTACAAGAGATATTAAATAAAGAAAATAAAAAAAATAATCAATGGAAATAGTTTTTTGGATATTCAGATTTTCAGAAAACAGATTTTAGATAAATAAACAAAAATGGAAAATCAAGATAGAATAAAATATGAACTAGCAGTAAAAAAGGTAGAACAAATTAAGGGATTTTATGTAAATTCAACCTATTTCACTTGTGTTATGGTAACTTGTTTAATAATAAATTTAGTTATGACACCAAATTATTTGTGGATATTTTTTCCGTTTTGGGGTTGGGGAATTACGTTATTAATTCACGGATTGATTGTTTTTAAAAAACTACCATTTTATAATGAAGAATGGGAACAAAAAAAAATTCACCAATTTTATGAAGAAGAAAAACAAAAAATTAATAAATTTAGTTAAAAATGGAAAATTTAGATAAAATAAAATTCGAGCAAGCTCTAAAAAGAGTAAAACGAATTAAAGGGTTTTACACACATGCATTAGTTTATGTGGTCATTAATATAATGGTAATCATTTTGTATATTCAAAATTTGCAGCCAGGCGAAAGTTATTTTCAATTTAAAAATTTTCAAACTTTGCTTTTTTGGGGAATTGGTTTATTAGCTCATGGATTATCTGTTTTTTTGCCTAATATTATTTTAGGAAGCAACTGGGAAGAACGAAAAATAAAAGAAATTATGGATAAAGAAAAGAAACATAATTGGGAATAATTTTTAAGTAGCTATGTGACTAAGTCGCTTAGTACCTTAGTTACTTTACAACTCTAAAAAAAATGAATATAATAATAATTGAAGACGAAAAACCAGCAGCAAGATTGTTGCAACGCAAAGTTGAAAAATTAGGTTTAGAAGTACATACACTTTTGCATTCTGTGGAAGAATCTGTAGAATGGTTTCAAAATAATAA
>NZ_CAWUTS010000095.1:0-49827 GCF_963925415.1 uncultured Flavobacterium sp.
CTCTAGCCAATTCAAAACCTTCAGTAAAATTAAAAAAAGGCTCAATATCTTTAATTTTTTTAATTTTTTTTAAAAAAATTAAATCATTTTTTTCAAAGTGAAAATCAATCTTGTTTTTAGAGTTAAATAAACTATAATAACCATAATAAAATCCTTGATTTGTTTTTATAACAGCTCCCCAAAGTATAGTGTTAAAAGGGGTAGGTACTACTTTAATATTTTGATACCTAATTTTTTGTCTTTTCAATTCACTTTCAAAATGTTGTGTTGCGTAAAAATGTATAAAGAATCCAAAAACTAAATAAAGAGTAGACAGCGACAAAGACCATCGTATAACTGTGAGTCGTTTTTTGTTAGTTTTGCCCATAGCAAGCAACGCAACACATCCTATAAGCAACCATATGGTATATAATGGATCAATTACAAAAATATTGTCTAAACTATAAAAAGATTTGCTTAAGGGGTAGAATATTCGTGTGCCATAAGTTGTACAAATGTCTAATAAAGGATGTGTAAATAAAGCTAGAAAACTAGCCCAAAACCACGATTTGTATGATGTTTTGTACTTATATGAAAACCATTTAGCACTCAAAAAACTCATTAGTATAGCAAAAAAGATAGAATGACTAAATGCTCTATGTATAGACAGTTGCTCAATAGGGTTAAAAAAAGGATTTATCAAAACATCTAAATCAGGTATAGTGCCTAAAATAGCGCCATACAACAAAGCTTTTTTACCAATTTCATGGTCTTTAATTAAAGCAAAAGTAGCTGCGCCTAAGACTATTTGAGATAATGAATCCATACATGTATTAATTAAAATTTATAGGTAGATCACAAGCTCTTTTAAGCTGGTTCAGCATACAAATCAAATTCAGTTGCATCTGTAATTTTTAAATTTACAAATTCACCTGTTTTTAAATAAAATTTTGATGCATCTACTAATACTTCATTATCTACATCAGGGCTGTCAAATTCAGTTCTTCCTACAAAATGCTGCCCTTCTTTTCGGTCTATTACACATTTAAAGGTTTGTCCAATTTTTTCTTGATTTAAATCCCAAGAAATTTGCGCCTGAATATCCATTATTTGTAACGAACGTTCTTGTTTTATTTCTTCAGGAACATCGTCAACTAAATTATAAGCATGTGTGTTTTCTTCATGAGAATAGGTAAAACATCCCAAACGTTCAAAACGCATTTCTTCAACCCAATTTTTTAAAATTTGAAAATCTTCCTCTGTCTCTCCTGGATATCCTACAATCAATGTAGTTCGTATAGCCATTTCGGGAACTGCTTTTCTAAATTCTTTTATAAGATTAGTAGTTTTTTCGTGTGTGGTTCCTCTTCGCATCGATTTCAAAACACTATCACTAATGTGTTGTAATGGAATGTCAATATAGTTGCAAATTTTAGGTTCACGTTTCATTAAGTCTAAAACTTCCATTGGAAAACCAGTTGGAAAAGCGTAATGCAAACGAATCCATTCAATACCATCTACTTTTACTAAGTTTTCAAGTAATTCAGCTAAGTTTCTTTTTTTGTATATATCCAAGCCATAATAGGTTAAGTCCTGAGCAATTAAGATCAATTCTTTTACGCCATTTTTAGCCAATTTTTCAGATTCAATAACCAACTTTTCAATAGGAGTAGAGACGTGTTTACCTCGCATTAAAGGTATGGCACAAAAACTACGAGGTCTGTCACAGCCTTCCGATATTTTTAAATAAGCATAATTTTTTGGTGTTGTAGTCAGTCGTTCTCCAATCAATTCGTGTTTGTAATCAGCACCTAATGCTTTTAAGAGCAATGGCAGTTCAGTAGTACCAAAATACTGATCCACATTTGGAATTTCTTTTTCTAAATCGGGTCTGTATCGTTCAGACAAGCAACCCGTTACAAATACTTTGTCGACTAAGCCGCGCTCTTTCTTATCAGCATATTCCAATATTGTATTAATGGACTCTTCTTTTGCATTATCAATAAATCCACAGGTGTTAATTACAATAATATTTCCTTCATTTTCCTTAGCTTCATGGGTCACATCCTTACCATTTGCCTTCAGTTGACCCATCAATACTTCACTGTCGTAGACGTTTTTAGAACATCCAAGTGTAATTACGTTGATTTTATTTTTCTTAATCGTTTTGGTTCTCATATAATAAAATTGAGGTGCAAAATTACGTAAAATAATCATTTGTAGCAGTATGGATTGGGCTTTATTTATATTGGCTTCTTCCTGCTGTCCATTCTATCTTTTTTTTCAAAAAAGGATGCTATTTCCATCAGGGCTATAAATTTTTTATAGTGATTTTCTAGTAAGTCCAAAAAAAACTACCTCAAAAAGAAGTAGTTATTTAAAAATAAATATTTTCCCAATTATTTAAAATAATAGTCTAAACCTAAATTAAAAACATTTGTGCTTAAATTTGCATTAAATGAATTTGAAGTGTTATTAAAAATAGTACTATTTTCATTGTTGCTATTTGTTGATTTACCATGATAATACTGTATGTTTAATAATTTATAACTTAAACTAAATTTATTATTTATGAAGTAAATTAAACCTGGGTTGACATTAATACTAAAATTATTACTTTTAATGCTGTTTTCATCAGTATTTTGGCTATTTATATAAGTAGACTTAGAATTATAAAAACCTATATTGTTATTTAAAATAATAGATAATTTACCAATAATAGGTTTATAATAATTTACAAAAAAATTTGCACCCACGCTGGTTGAAATTGTTTTGACTTTAATAAATGAATTATTTTCATTGTTAAAATCTTCATTTTCATTTTTACTATTTGCAAAATATATTGAAGTTCCAATAGCTAAATTATTTTTTATAAAATAACCAAATTTTGGCGATAAGTTTACACCATAACTTTTATTAGTTGTATTTAAATTATCAATAGTATTAGTTGATTTATTTTTGTTAAAACCTATTGAAAAATCTCCACCAATTAATTTTGTTCCTTTTTCAGTTTGTGCATTTGTTAAGCTAAAAACAAGTAATGCAAATAATATAATTTTTGTTTTCATATAAAATGTTTAAAAAGTTACGCTGTAAGACAAACTTACACTGTTTTTATTATTGTTAACTTGTGCTTGATCATTCATGCCAGATGTAATGATGCTTTGATTGTAATCTCTATGAGATTTTGAATACGATAAATCCAATCGTGCATTATTAAAACTATAACCTAATCCGCCAGAATAACCAACTAAATCACTCATAGAGTTAGTTGCTGCATAGGGGCTTTGATCAAAACGATATCCAGCTCTTACACTTACTTGTTTTATTTTATATTCACCACCAATATTGTACGATAGGGTGCTTTTTAAATTGGTTTTCATAAAACTATTTAAATTGGCATAATCATTTTTAGGTTTAAATTTAGTACTGCTATAATCTTTGGAAGTAATGTCTATGTTTATAAACCCTTTGTTGCCAAAAACATATCCAGCACTAGCAGTTAATTTACTTGGAGTTTTAACTTTATATGTTGGATAAATAGTTACAATATTTGGATTTATTGTTTCTATAAAATAGGATCCATCTTCAGTGCTTTCAACAGTTATTTGTTGCGATAATTGTTCGTTTAAAGCATACCAACTTGGCGATTCATATGCAAGCCCTATTCTAAATTGATTTGTAATTTTTGCAATTGCACCTAGGTTTAGTGAAAACCCACTTCCATAGGTGTATAATTCATTTTCAAACTGCACACGCTTTACAGTTGCACCATTGTCAAATTCAGGATTTGAATTACTTTCGTAAATAGAAGTCGATTTGTTAATGTCAACAAAATGAAGGTTTAAATTCATTCCTAGTGAAAATACATCATCATAATTAAAGGCAAAATTACCAGTCAACTTTCCATTGTATCCTTTGGAAGAAATATAACTTTCTTGATAATAATTTCCGCCATTTGGCACATTGCTGTAATAAGAATTTGAGTCGTATTCCAATAAATAAGAATTATACCCTAAATATGCTTGCTGTTCATTAAAATATAAATTACTAAACGTATTATTTGTTAATACATCAAATGGCACATTTTGCGCAGCATTTAAAAAGTAACCGTCTATAGAATTAGTAGGATTCGTTCCTCTTATTAAAATTTGATTGTCAAAATTATGAGTGTTTTCATAATTTAGAGCTAAGCTCATTTTATTCCATTTACTAGTTGTATTGGTGTTGTTAAAAACCAGCACTGCTCCAATTTGGTTGATGTCTAATTTAAAGTTATTTTCATTGGCTTTAGTTCCAAAATAAGAAGTTTTATTGTTTTGACTTAATCCAGACAAAGTTGTGCTAAAAGTGTTGTAAGTAAAAACTATTGAACCCGCAGGATTAATGTTTATAGCTGATAAATCTCCTCCAATAGCTCCAAGCGAACCACTCATTGCTCTAAAACGAGCTGTGCCGTTTAAATCATCTGAAGCAAAACGAAGGGCATCATTAACAACAGTTTCTTGAGATGAGCCAATAAAAGATGTACCCAATAGTAGGAATAAAATTATTTTCTTCATTGTTTTATTTTATAAATTATAAACCACCTCTATTGCCTCCACGAGAACTTCCTCCGCTTGTTCTTCCGCCTCCAGAGCTTGAAGATGAACTTCTAGGCGAGTTAGATCCGCCATAACTACTTCGGGGTGCGGGACTGTTTCTAGGGGTAGAATTGTTTCTAGGTGATGTCGTTGTAGGTTTTGTTGATGTGCGAATTGGTCTTGGATCTTTAATGGTAGAATTAGTAGTTCCATTGCCACTAACCGAAGAGCTTCTTGGAGAAAAACTTGGCGTGTCTCTTGTTCGTATAACGTTTGATGCATTGGGATTTCTTATTGATGCTGATCTTGCTCTAGGAGGTCTAACAGTAGCATTTCCAATTTGAGCATTTCTACTAGTGCTGGTAACTGTTGCTGTTCTAGCAGAATTTCTAGAATAATTGTTGTTTATACCTCTTCTGCCAGGCGTATAGGATGCGTTTTGGCCATAGTATGAATTTCCATAGTATGAATTTCCACACCAGTTGTTCCATCCATAGTTGTTATACCCTAATCCCCATGTATTTCCATAATAAAAGCCATTATTCCAGTTTCCTAACCCCCACATATTTCCATAATATAATCCATTATTCCAACCTGGACCATACCAGTTATTCCAACCCCAATTATTCCATCCCCAGTTATTCCAGTTGTTGTCATAATAATTAATACTTACTTCGTTGGTGTTGTTTCCCCATCCAGCATAATTGTTGCTTTCCATCACATACACTGTGTCTACTGAAGTTGATTGATATGAATCTATATCTGTAAAATATTCTGTTTCAGCAAATTCATTTTGAATTTGTTTGAACTTATCAACATAAACATTCGATGGCTTTACTTGTGTATAAGTTTGATTTTCATCTAATGTTGTTTCTTTTTTTGAACCCGAATTATAAATCCCATCTGAATCATCTACAGAAACATTTTTAAACGAACCACAAGAAACTAGATATAACGGTACTAGCGCTATAAGGAACAATCTGGATCTTTTTATTGAAATTTGGTAAATAATTTTCATAATAGGGCTTTTTTTATTGTTCGACTTCACAAAAATAGTTAGTTTTGTCGAATATTTTAGTTAAAGTTTAATTAAGATTAAAATAACAAAATTTATGCCAATTAAATAATAATGAGTAAAAACTTAACAAAAAGAGCAGAAGACTATTCTAAATGGTACAACGAATTAGTTGTAAAAGCTGATTTAGCCGAAAATTCAGCTGTACGAGGTTGCATGATTATAAAGCCATATGGATATGCAATTTGGGAAAAGATGCAAGCTGAATTAGATAGAATGTTTAAAGAAACAGGTCATCAAAATGCTTATTTTCCTCTTTTTGTGCCTAAAAGCATGTTTGAAGCAGAAGAAAAAAATGCTGAAGGATTTGCTAAAGAATGTGCAGTGGTAACCCATTACAGACTAAAAAATGACGAAGACAATCCTGGAAAGCTAAAAGTAGATGAAAATGCCAAATTAGAGGAAGAATTAATTGTTCGCCCTACAAGTGAAGCTATCATTTGGTCCACATACAAAGGTTGGGTTCAGTCATACAGAGACCTACCCTTATTGATCAATCAATGGGCAAATGTTGTGCGTTGGGAAATGCGAACGCGTTTGTTTTTAAGAACTTCCGAATTTTTATGGCAAGAAGGTCATACGGCTCACGCTACAAAAGAAGAAGCTTTAGAAGAAACTGAAAAAATGATGCATGTTTATGCTGATTTTGCTGAGCAATTTATGGCAATTCCTGTAGTTAGAGGAACAAAAACAGATAGCGAGCGTTTTGCTGGAGCAGAAGAAACATACTGTATCGAAGCCTTAATGCAAGATGGCAAAGCATTACAAGCAGGAACATCACATTTTTTAGGTCAAAATTTCGCCAAAGCTTTTGATGTAAAATTTGCGAATAAAGAAGGGAAGCAAGAATATGTTTGGG
The DNA here is from genome assembly GCF_963925415.1 of uncultured Flavobacterium sp. Classification (GTDB taxonomy): domain Bacteria; phylum Bacteroidota; class Bacteroidia; order Flavobacteriales; family Flavobacteriaceae; genus Flavobacterium. The sequence continues at coordinate 6,497 of NZ_CAWUTS010000095.1, forward strand.
GAACTTCTTGGGGTGTTTCAACACGTTTAATGGGCGCTTTAGTAATGACACATTCAGATGATTTAGGATTGGTTTTGCCTCCAAATTTGGCTCCAATTCAAGTTGTAATTGTGCCTATTTTTAAAACGGAAGAAGAGTTTAATGTGATTTCTAAAGTGGCAAATGAATTGGTTTCTCAATTTAAAAAATTAAACATATCTGTTAAATTTGACAACAGAACAACTCATAAACCTGGGTTTAAATTTGCAGAATGGGAATTAAAAGGAGTTCCAACACGAATTGCGATTGGTCCTAAAGACATAGAAAATAAAACTTTTGAAGTTGCCCGAAGAGATAATCTTACAAAAGAAATAGTTTCAAGTGAAGGTGTTATTACTTACATAGCAACTATTTTAGAAACAATTCAAAATGATTTGTTTAGTAAAGCGTTGCATTATAGAGACACGCATATCACTGAGGTTCAAAATTTTGAAGAGTTTAAAGATGTTTTAGATCATAAGGCTGGTTTTGTTTCAGCACATTGGGATGGTACAGAAGAAACGGAAGAAAAAATTAAAGAATTAACAAAAGCTACAATACGATGCATTCCACTAAACAACTCACTTGAAGAAGGGTTTTGTGTTCTAACAGGTTCAAAATCAACCCGTAGAGTTCTATTTGCAAAAGCATATTAAAAAAAAATAACTTTCTGTTGCGAGAATAAAAAATAGTTGTATTTTTGCATCCGCAATAGAGAATTGTAGGGCCCGTTCGTCTATCGGTTAGGACGCATGGTTTTCATCCATGTAAGAGGGGTTCGATTCCCCTACGGGCTACAATTAGTTGTAAATAAGTTTTGTAAAATAAGAACTTGGTGTCTCTAGTTTTTGTTTTATTAGTTAAAACCAAAGTCATTGTGTAAACAATTATGGGAGGTTTTTCTTTTTTAACTAGTAGTTTATAAATAATTATTACAATTAAATAAAAAAAAAATGGCAAATCACAAGTCAGCTTTAAAGAGAATTAAGACAAGCGAAAAGAAAAGAGTAATCAACAAATATCAGCACAAAACTACGCGTAATGCTATAAAAGCAATTCGTTTAGCAACTGATAAAGTAGATGCACAAACAAAATTAAATGATGTGTTTTCAATGTTAGATAAATTAGCAAAAAAGAACATTATTCATGCAAACAAAGCATCTAACTTAAAATCTAAGTTAACTAAATTTGTAAGTTCTTTATAAGAATTTATATTTTAAAAAGTATAAAGCCCTCATGTGAGGGCTTTTTTTATAGGTATAAGTTAAGAAACAGTAAATAAAAATAAAGTAATTCAAAGGTTTGTATTTTTTAACAAATTAAATAGTACCTTTGCACCCATTAAAAATCACAGATGGAATCTATAAGAAACATTGCAATTATTGCTCACGTTGACCACGGTAAAACTACACTGGTTGATAAAATCATGTATCATTGTCAACTTTTTCGTGATAACGAAAACACAGGTGACTTAATACTTGATAACAACGACTTAGAGCGTGAAAGAGGTATTACTATAACCTCTAAAAACGTATCAGTTGTTTATAAAGGTACAAAAATCAATATAATAGACACTCCTGGTCACGCTGATTTTGGTGGTGAAGTAGAACGTGTTCTTAACATGGCAGATGGTGTTTGTCTTTTAGTTGATGCTTTTGAAGGGCCTATGCCACAAACTCGTTTTGTACTTCAAAAAGCTATTGATTTAGGATTAAAACCATGTGTTGTAATCAATAAAGTTGATAAAGAAAACTGTACTCCAGAAGAAGTACATGAAAAAGTTTTTGATTTAATGTTTGAATTAGGTGCTGAAGAATGGCAGTTGGATTTTCCAACGGTATATGGTTCTGCAAAAAATAACTGGATGTCTGACCATTGGGAAAACATTACAGACAACGTTGAAGCTCTTTTGGATATGGTGATTGAAAACGTGCCTGCTCCAAAGGTTTCTGAAGGTACTCCACAAATGTTGATTACTTCTTTAGATTTCTCAGCATTTACAGGTCGTATTGCAATTGGTCGTCTTGAAAGAGGTATTTTGAATGAAGGTATGCCAATTTCTTTAGTTAAAAGAGATGGTACTATATTTAAATCACGTATAAAAGAATTACACACTTTTGAAGGACTTGGTCGTAAAAAAGTACAGCAAGTAATTGCTGGAGATATTTGTGCAATTATAGGTGTAGAAGGATTTGAAATTGGTGATACAATCGCCGATTTTGAAAGCCCTGAAGCTTTAAAGACAATTGATATAGACGAACCTACTATGAGTATGTTGTTTACAATTAACGATTCTCCTTTCTTCGGTAAAGAGGGTAAGTTTGTAACATCTCGTCATATTAGAGATCGTTTAGCAAAAGAATTAGAGAAAAACTTAGCTATGAAATTAGGTGAGACTGATTCTGCTGATAAGTTTATGGTATTTGGTCGTGGTGTACTTCACTTATCTGTTCTTATAGAAACGATGAGAAGAGAAGGTTATGAATTACAAATCGGTCAACCACAAGTAATCATCAAAGAAATTGACGGTAAAAAATGTGAGCCAATTGAAGAATTAACTATCGATTTACCTGAGACTCTTTCAGGTAGAGCCGTAGAGTTTGTTTCTATACGTAAAGGAGAAATGCTTTCTATGGAAGGAAAAGGGGAGCGTATGATTGTTAAATTTAATATTCCATCTCGTGGAATAATTGGATTGCGTAATCAATTATTAACTGCTACAGCAGGTGAAGCTATTATGTCGCACCGTTATATTGGTTATGAACCTTATAAAGGGTTAATACCAGGGCGTAATAATGGTTCTTTAATATCTATGGAAAACGGTAAGGCAATTCCTTATTCAATCGATAAATTACAAGATCGCGGTAAGTTCTTTGTAGAGCCTAATGCAGAAATTTATGAAGGTCAAGTGATTGGAGAAAACTCTCGTAGTGATGATATGTGTATAAACGTAACAAAAGCTAAAAAACAATCAAACGTTCGTTCATCTGGAAATGATGAAAAAGCAAGAATTATTCCTCCAATTATTTTTTCTTTGGAAGAAGCATTAGAATACATTCAAAAAGATGAATATGTAGAGGTTACTCCGAAATCTATTCGTTTAAGAAAAATATATTTGACTGAAACTGACAGAAAACGTTTCAAAATTTAATTAAAATTATAAAAAAGTCTCACTTTTAAGTGGGACTTTTTTTTTATATTTCTTATTTTTGCATTTCAAAACTATATTATGTATCGTTTATTAATTCGCCCGATTTTATTTAAGTTTGATCCAGAAAAAGTGCATTATTTTACTTTTTCATTGATTCGTATTTTACATAAAATACCTTTTGTAGGTCTGATCATCAATTTTTACTATGAGATCAATAGTCCCAAATTGGAGAGAAACGTTTTTGGTTTAACCTTTAAAAACCCCGTTGGATTAGCTGCAGGCTTTGATAAAGACGCCAAGCTTTATCAAGAATTATCAAACTTTGGTTTTGGATTTATTGAAATAGGTACAATTACACCAAAACCACAAGACGGAAATCCTAAAAAACGACTTTTTAGATTGCAAGAAGATTCGGCAATCATTAATCGAATGGGTTTTAATAATGGTGGTGTAGAAGATGCTATTATTCGACTTAAAAAAAATAAAGGAGTTTTAATTGGCGGAAACATTGGAAAAAATAAAAGTACTCCAAATGAAGAAGCAGTTAATGATTATGTAATTTGTTTTGAAGCTTTATTTGATTATGTGGATTATTTTGTAGTCAATGTAAGTTCACCAAACACACCCAACTTAAGAGAACTTCAGGAGAAAGAGCCACTAACAAAACTTTTACAAGTTTTACAAAATTTAAATTCCAAAAAACAAACTCCAAAACCTATCTTGTTAAAAATCGCACCAGATTTAACAAACGAGCAGCTGCTGGATATTATTGAAATTGTAAATGAAACCAAAATTGCTGGTGTAATTGCAACCAATACAACAATCTCTCGTGATGGACTAGTTTCAGATAATAAAGCAGAAATGGGTGGTTTGTCGGGTAAGCCACTCTCTAATCGTTCAACAGAAGTGATTCGTTTTCTTTCGCAAAAAAGCAACAAATCATTCCCAATTATTGGAGTAGGAGGTGTTCATTCGGCAAAAGATGCTTTAGAAAAATTAAATGCTGGTGCAAGTTTAGTGCAGTTATATACAGGTTTTATTTATCAAGGACCAAAATTGATTAAGGATATTAATAATGCTTTGCTTAATAAAAGCTAATTCTAGTACCATATTCCACAAGCAGTCCAACTAAAATTGCAATTCCAAAGCTTAATAATGTTCCAATAAGAACGTATTCTGTAAGTTTTCGGTCTTTCCCTTCTTTCAAATCTCCAAACCTAAAGATAGATTTTGCGGCTAATAAAAAACCAATAGCTTCAAAATGATTGGTTAAAATGAAACAAAACACAAATAATCGTTCCAAAATTCCAATGTAATTACCAGCGTTTTGTAACGATTGATCTTCTTTGTTTTTGCTTTCTGGTGTCCAAATAGAAATAATGTTTTTTATAATAATCGAGGTTGGTTTCGTTAATAAAACTAAACCAGTTATAAAAATCCAAATACGATTATCTATGTTTTGAAAATCTATAGATGTATTGTTGTAAGCTAATACGATTACAAAAATCAGTATCAAATGCAATAACTGATCTACAGAAAACCAAATGTGTTTTGTCTTTTTCTTTTGATACTTTAGTTTAATAAAATCAATAATTCCATGTGAAATAGCTAGAAATACACCATAAATAATAAAATTAATATTAGAAACAAAAAGGAGCATTAAAGCTAAATGTAAAGCTGTATGAAGATATAAATAGATGCTTTTTTCTTTCTTTTTTTCTTTGTCAGAAACCCATTTATTAGGTTGCAATATAAAATCACCTATCAAATGTGCCAATAAAAGTTTTGTAAATAGTAACATCATAGCTCAAGCATTTTAATTTTTTTAGTGAACGCTGAATTTATTTCTAATAACAAATCAAAATTAGCTCTTTTTCTTCTTTTACTCACTGCTGCTTGATTTATTTTTAATTTCTCACCCATTTCTTCTTGTGAAATATTTGGGTTTTGAATCGCTAAAAATACAAACTCAGCTTGTTGTGAAAGCCAATTATCCATAAACGAAAGTCCTAAACGCACTAACAAATTCATTTCTTTATTGAATTCTTTGTTTGAAGACTGTAAAACTAATGTAATCTTATTTTTCTTCATTAAGTCAAATGCTTCACCCGAATTTATAAAAGAAGTTCCATTACTTTCTGATATTCGTTTAGATTTGAATGTTTTATCACCAAAACCTATGCTCATTCTTGCATCTAACGAAATAGTTCTTAAAAAAGCTTTTATTAAAAATACTTTTAGCAAAGCTTCTTCAACGTTTTTTATTTCTAATTGAAATTCATCACCACGATAAATTTCCCAATCATTCGGACTTTTTCCAAATTGTAAAAACAAATTTTTTAAACCATCTATCCAATTGGAAGATTTTGCTCTACGTGAACCTTTTATATCTCCTGTTATAATACAAATCATTGTTTTTTTTTTTTACTTTTTTCTTTTTGTTGATAGAAACTTTAAATCAAATATAAAAAATTTATTTTAATTATTCCACAAATATGGAATAATATCAAATATTCCATATTTATGGAATATAATTGATTATTCCACAAATATGGAATACTTTTGTTTTTTTTTATCCATAAAAATCTTCTTATCTTAGCATTCTTAAAACATAACTTTGAACCCAAAAATTAAAATAATCGAATGTCCCCGCGATGCTATGCAAGGCATCAAAGCATTTATTCCTACGGAGAAAAAAGTGCAGTATATACAAGCTTTACTGCGGGTAGGTTATGATACTATTGATTTTGGAAGTTTTGTTTCTCCAAAAGCAATTCCGCAAATGGTTGATACAGCTGAAGTATTAGCACAATTAGATTTGTCGCAAACACAAAGTAAATTATTAGCCATAATAGCCAATACCAAAGGTGCTGAGTTAGCATCTGTGCATAAAGAAATTCAATACCTAGGTTTTCCATTTTCCATTTCTGAAAATTTTCAAATGCGAAATACACACAAAACCATAGCAGAATCTATAATAAGTTTACAAGAAATTCTTGAAATTGCTGACAAAAGTAATAAAGAAGTAGTAGCCTATTTATCAATGGGTTTTGGAAATCCTTATGGTGATACATGGAATGTTGATATTGTTGGAAATTGGACCGAAAAATTATCAAAAATGGGAGTCAAAATCCTTTCGCTATCAGATACGGTGGGCACTTCAACACCAGAAGTGATTGACTATTTGTTTTCAAACCTTATTCCAAAATATCCCAAAATAGAATTTGGTGCTCATTTACACACAACTCCAGACAAATGGTACGAAAAAATTGATGCTGCTTATAATGCAGGTTGTCATCGTTTTGACGGAGCTATTCAAGGCTTTGGTGGTTGTCCTATGGCTGCTGATGATTTAACGGGCAATATGCCTACAGAAAAATTAGTTTCGTTCTTTACAGCTCAAAAAGCAGATACCAATTGCCATGCTATGAGTTTTGAAAGTGCTTACAACGAAGCGTTAAAGATTTTTACCAACTATCATTAAAAATTAATGCCGATTCATTTTTTTTAAGAATTTTTTTTTCAACTTTTCTTTTCTTTTTTTCACAAAAAAGCTTTTCATAGCTATCATAGCAAAAAAAACAAACAAATCATAATTGATAACTGATCACTTTTTCTTATATTTGCATGCAATTTAAAGGATTTAAAGCTGAAATAAATTTCAGCATAAACTAAATTGCATATGAACGCACATACCACAAAAATTATCGGAGAAGGTCTTACTTATGACGACGTTCTATTAATCCCTAATTATTCAGAAATTTTACCAAGAGAAGTTAGTATTCAATCTAAGTTTTCTAGAAATATTACATTAAACACACCTATAATTTCAGCCGCAATGGATACTGTTACTGAAAGTGCTATGGCAATCGCTATGGCTCAAGAAGGTGGAATAGGGGTTTTGCATAAAAACATGTCAATTGAAAAACAAGCTGCAGAAGTACGTAAAGTAAAACGTGCTGAATCTGGAATGATAATAGACCCTGTAACCTTACTTTTAACAGCTACAGTTGGTGACGCTAAACGTGCGATGAAAGAACACGGAATTGGGGGAATACCTGTCGTTGATAAAAACATGACATTAAAAGGAATTGTTACCAATAGAGATTTACGTTTTGAAAAGCAAAGCAACAGACTTATAACTGAAGTTATGACCTCAGAAAATTTGGTAACTGCAAAAGTGGGAACTACACTGCAACAAGCTGAAGAAATTTTACAAAATCATAAAATTGAAAAGCTTTTAGTTGTTTCTGAAAATAATATTTTAGCAGGTTTAATTACCTTTAGAGATATTACTAAATTAACACAAAAGCCAAACGCAAATAAAGACAAATTTGGGCGTTTACGTGTTGCTGCTGCTCTTGGAGTAACTGCTGATGCTGTAGAACGTGCTACGGCACTTGTAAATGCGGGAGTAGATGCTGTTGTTATTGATACTGCTCATGGTCACACTAAAGGAGTTGTAGATGTTTTAAAGCAAGTAAAAGCTGCGTTTCCTAATTTAGATGTAGTTGTTGGAAATATTGCAACACCTGAAGCAGCTAAATATTTAGTAGAAAACGGAGCCGATGGTGTAAAAGTAGGTATTGGGCCAGGTTCAATTTGCACTACTCGAGTGGTTGCTGGAGTTGGATTTCCTCAATTTTCTGCTGTTATTGAAGTTGCTGCTGCCATTAAAGGAAGTGGTGTTCCTGTAATTGCCGATGGAGGAATCCGTTATACGGGTGATATACCTAAAGCTATTGCTGCAGGTGCAGATTGTGTTATGTTAGGATCTTTATTAGCAGGAACAAAAGAAAGTCCGGGTGAAACTATTATTTTTGAAGGAAGAAAATTCAAATCTTATAGAGGAATGGGCTCTATTGAAGCAATGGAAGAAGGTTCAAAAGATCGATATTTTCAGGATGTAGAAGATGATGTTAAAAAATTAGTTCCAGAAGGAATTGTAGGTCGTGTACCATACAAAGGTGAGTTAAACGAAAGCATGCAACAATTTGTAGGTGGTTTAAGAGCTGGCATGGGTTATTGCGGGTCAAAGAATATTTCAACTCTACAAGAAACAGGCCGTTTTGTTCGAATTACAGCCAGTGGAATAGGGGAAAGCCATCCGCACAATGTTACCATTACTAAGGAGGCTCCAAATTATTCACGCTAATTTTTGGTTTTAAAGACGTATATTTTATTAGATACTTAAAATAAAAATAAAAACAGCCTTAATAAACCATGGTTTATTAAGGCTGTTTAATATAATAAATTGTGGAGTTACATATGATGTAATTTTTCAATTTAAGGGTAAAAAAATCCTAAGCCGCCTAATATTCATATCAAAAATTAAAATACTATCTCTTAAAAATTAGGGTGTTTTGTTTGGATTTTATTTCTAAAAAAGCACCATATTTTTTATAAGATTGGCTTTCTTGGAGTGTATTTGTAAATAAATCAGCTATTTTCATTTTTTCTTCGCAAAATATTTTTGTAGACATTAATGGCCCAAATTTTATTGAATTTGAACTTATGACAGTAGTGTTTCCAAAAAATGAATTACAACCATCATTGCCAAAAAATTTTAATGAGTTTGTGTCAATGTGAAGGACTATTTTATCATCATCAATTAACGTATTGTTTATTTTCTTAAGTTTCCAATTTCCGTTTAAGTCTTCTTTTTTAAATATTTTTTTATCTAAAATTTTAACTAAATGATACATAACACTTGAAGCATCTGCTAAAACATTATTTGGGTCTAGAATTTCTTTTTTTATTAATAATTTATAGGCATATTCTTCTTCAAAGTTGAATCCTTGAATTCCATCATAATGTAATTGCCACTTATCTTCGTCTTCAAATTTTATAAGCAAACACTTTTGAGGCACAACACCTACACAATCATAAAAATGACTGGCTACATAAATGATAAATTCATTATTATTTTTCATTTCAAGATCTATATTATTCGGATTAGACTTACATCCAAATAATATAGAAGTTACAAACAGTAAGAATATTTTTTTTTTCATGTTTTGTTTTAAATTCCAATAAAGTTACTTGGAGTGATTTGTAATAATTCTGTTTTAATGCTTTCAGATATGTTTAAGTTTTTAATAAAACTATGAATCGCTTCTTTATTGATGACCGTATTTGTTCGTGTTAAATTTTTTAAAGCTTCATATGGGTTAGGATAGCCTTCTCTTCTTAAAATAGTTTGAATGGCTTCTGCAACAACTGCCCAGTTTTTTTCTAAATCTTCGGCAAATTTGGGTTCGTTTAAAAGTAATTTATTTAATCCTTTTAGGGTTGCTTCAAAAGCTATTAAGGTATGTCCCATTGGTACGCCAATGTTTCTTAAAACAGTACTGTCTGTTAAATCCCTTTGCAAACGCGAAACAGGTAATTTTGCCGAAAGATGTTCAAAAATGGCATTAGCAATTCCTAAGTTTCCTTCACTATTTTCAAAATCAATAGGATTTACTTTATGAGGCATAGCCGATGAGCCTATTTCGCCTTCTTTTATTTTTTGCTTAAAATATTCCATGGAAACATAGGTCCATATATCTCTATCTAAATCTAATACAATATTATTAATGCGTTTTAGTGCATCAAAAAATGCAGCAAAATGATCGTAATGCTCTATTTGCGTTGTTGGGTATGAATGATGCAATCCTAAAGATTCTTCTACAAATGAAGTTCCAAATTGTTTCCAATCTTGATTGGGGTAGGCAACTTTGTGTGCATTATAATTACCTGTTGCGCCACCAAATTTGGCAGCAAACGGAACATTAAACAGCAAACGCATTTGCTCTTCAATGCGTTCAACAAATACCATAATTTCTTTTCCTAAACGGGTTGGAGAAGCCGGTTGTCCATGTGTTCGTGCTAGCATAGGAATTGATGCCCATTCAACACTTAATTCTTTTAGTTTTTGAACTAAGGCTATTAAGGATGGCAAGTAGCAATCTTCAAAAGCTTCTTTTGTAGAAAGAGGAATGGCTGTATTGTTAATATCTTGAGAGGTTAGCCCAAAGTGAATAAATTCTTTATATGGCGATAAGCCTAAAGCTTCAAATTTTTCTTTGATGAAATATTCAACAGCTTTGACATCGTGATTGGTTGTTTTTTCGGTTTCTTTTATCCAAAGTGCATCCTCTGTGCTAAATTTTTTATATAAATCACGCAAAGCACTATATGATTTTACATCTACATTTTGCAATTGTGGCAAAGGCAATTCACATAAAGCAATAAAATACTCCACCTCTATTAATACTCTGTATTTTATAAGAGCTTCCTCAGAAAAATAAGGAGCTAATGATTTTGTTTTGTTTCTATATCGCCCATCTATTGGCGAAATTGCGTTTAACTCTGTTAGGTTTTGCATTTTTGTTTTTTGTGGTTTAATCTGTGCCAAGCGTTTAATGCATTACACATTTTATAAGTAAAGTGCAAAAATAAGGATTTGTTGTTAGTTTATAGTTGTTAGATTATAGTTTTTTAATAAAAAGGCAACAATTATTTCAATCTTTTCAGTTCTTCACTTACAATTTTCATGCCCTTTGTGGCAGAAAGTGGAATAATTTTTATAGGGTTGTCTAAATCATTAATTTCAACTGGTTTTGGGTCAATATAGTAAACCAAAACATCTTCAGAAACATAATTAATCAACCCAGCTGCTGGATATACTTGAAGCGATGTGCCCACAACGAGCAAATAGTCTGCTTGTTCGACGATTTTTATGGCTTTTTCCATTTCAGGCACCTCTTCTCCAAACCAAACAATATGAGGCCTGAGTTGTATGTTTTTTGAATCTACATCGCCCAAATTGATATTGTTTTTCCATTCTATGATTGAATTTGGATCTTTTATATTACGTGCTTTTAAAAGTTCACCATGCAGGTGTATAACATTTGTGCTGCCTGAGCGTTCGTGAAGATCATCAATATTTTGAGTAATAATAAAGACTTCAAAATAAGATTCTAACTGAGTCAAAATATCATGTGCGAGATTAGGTTGAACCTCAAAAAGTTGTTTTCTTCTCTTGTTATAAAAATCAAGAACTAGTTCAGGATTTTTTATAAAACCAGAAAATGAAGCTACTTCCATAATATCATGGCTTTCCCATAAGCCGTCAGCATCTCTAAAGGTTTTAATGCCGCTTTCTGCACTTATTCCAGCTCCTGTTAAAACAACTAATTTTTTCATTTGAGTTTTTATTGTTTCTTTGTATCAAATATAAAAAGAATAAGATTTTGATTGACATTAATTTATTAACATATTTAGAAGATTTTATATCAGAAAATAGAAAGCAACGATTTTTAGACGTGTTAGCCCATAGAACCAAACATTTTACTGTTGCGGTAGAAGATGTGTTTCAAATGCATAATACAAGTGCTGTAATGCGCAGTTGTGAAGTTTTTGGAATTCAAGAACTTAATATTGTTGAACAAAGACATGGTAAGTCTATAGATAAACAAATAGCTATGGGTGCTCAAAAATGGGTTGATATTTACGAACATCCTAGCAGTCAGATTTGCATGGATAATCTAAGAAAAAAAGGGTACCAAATTATTGCAACAACGCCTCATGATGCGTCTTGTTTTATTGAAAATTTTGATATTTCAAAGCCTTGTGCTTTGTTTTTTGGCACAGAAATAGATGGATTGTCAGATGTGGTAATGCAACAAGCAGATGGTTATCTTAAAATTCCAATGGTTGGCTTTACGGAGAGTTTAAATATATCGGTTTCAGCCGCTATAATTATTCAAGATCTAACCAATAGATTGCGAAACTCAGATATTAAATGGCAATTGAGTGAAGAAGAAATTTATGAAAAACGTTTAGATTGGACTCGTAAAACAATAAAAGATATTAAGTTTGTTGAAAGCAGATATAAAGAAAATTTATAAACGTTTTAGCATTTTATACTCTTCATAACATCCACTTATGGCATCAAGAATTTGTAAATCATTAGCCGTTTTTATAAAATCTTGTGAATAATTACATTTTTCTAATATTACAGGAATATCGTCTTTTGATATTTCTAATAAAGAGGCTAAAGTTTCTCTGTCATATTTGGATGATAAAAGCAATCGTATGCCGTCATTAGCTTTCATCTGTTTTAATTTTTTCATTTCTTTAGATTTTTTACTGAAGGTATTGTATAAAAAATCTGCAGGGTTTAAAACAGAACGTACAACTCTACCAATAGCGTTTGGTGATCGTTCGCCTACTTCATACAATCCTATGATTCCGGCTATATTTGCTCGGTAATTTTCGTTAACAGGTATGATTTTAGTATCTACCTCGAGGTATCCAGTAAGATTGTATTGTGATAGTTTGACTTCTTCTAAAACATAAATTTTTTCGGTCAATTTAATTTTAGTAGATACATTTTTTATCCAGTCATTTGTAATAACCGTTTTTACGGTTTCAAATCCCAAATAGGTAAAAATAATGGTATCATTAACAACGCCTTCAATTGTAAATTGACCGTTTCCGTTTGTAATTGTGCCTTTTACTTTGGTGGTGTTAATGACATGAACATTGTTCATAGGTAGTAGTGTTTGGTTGTTTACAACAGAACCATTCACTTTATTAATAACAACCAAAGTGTCTTTTATAGTTTGAGAAAATAAAAGGTTGGTCGTTATAAAACATAAAAAAACTACAAAATATCTCATCATTTATATATTGATTCAAAAATACAAATCAATTGGGGATATTTTGTAGTTTTATAAGAAAATTAACTATTTATTCGCTTCTTCTTGACCTTTTAGCTTTTTCAAAAAAACCTTTAGATTCACCGTCTGAGCTTTTTCTTTCTCTTCTAGGTGCTTCATCAGATGAAGATGTTCTTTTTCTTTCGCTTGCAGGAGCACTAGAATCTCTTTTTGTAAAGTTTCTGCCACCACCACTACTATCACGACTTCCGCTATCACTTCTTCCTCTAAATCCACCACCACCGCCAGAACCTCTATCGCTTCTTCCGCCTCTTCCGTTATGGTCTCTTCTTGGTGAGTTTCTAGAACCTCCGCCACCTTCGTTTTTGGAGATTTCAACATTTATTCTTCTACCGTTCATGTCAAAACCGTTTAAGGTTTCCATTACTTTAGTCATGTGTTCACCATCAGTATTGAAGAATGAAAATCCTTCTTTTACGTCAACTTTAAATACATCGTCACGACCTAAATCTAAGGTTTCTTTAATAAAGTCTTTTAATTGCATCCAATCAAAATCATCTCTTGAGCCTATGTTTATAAAATAACGAACGTCATCACCTGACTTAAACTCTCTTGGTGAAGTGCTTCTTTCGCTTCTCTCACCTGAATTAGATCCAGACAAGTCACGATTTTTTTTGTAGTATGCAATAAATCTGTTAAATTCAACAGAAACCATTTTTTTAATCAATTCTTCTTTGGTTAGCCCATCAAGAACTTCATTAATTGCAGGTAAATAGTTGTCAATTTCGTGATCTATTTCTGTGTCTTTTATTTTATTTGCTAAGTGCAACAATTGAATTTCGCAAATTTCAATTCCAGAAGGTATTGTTTTTTCTTGAAATTTTTGTTGAATGATTCGTTCTATTGAAGAAATTTTACGCAACTCGCTTTTTGTGATAATAACAATTGAAGTACCGGTTTTACCAGCACGACCTGTTCTTCCTGAGCGGTGATTGTAGGTTTCAATTTCGTCAGGTAATTGATAATTTACAACGTGTGTAATGTTTTCAACGTCAATTCCACGAGCCGCAACATCCGTAGCAACAAGCATTTGAATTTGTCTACCTCTAAAAGATTTCATTACCCCATCTCGTTGTGCCTGAGATAAGTCACCATGCAATGCTGCTGCACTATAACCATCTTCAATTAATTTTTCAGCAACGGATTGAGTGTCTCTTTTTGTTCTACAGAAAACCACAGAAAAGATATCTGGATTAGAATCTGCCAAACGTTTTAGCGCTTCATATCTATCACGAGCATTTACTAAGTAAAATTCGTGAGAAACGGTTTTAGAACCAGAATTCTTATGACCTACAGTAACTTCTGCAGGATCTTTCATAAATTTTTTAGCAATTCTTGCGACTTCAGCAGGCATAGTTGCTGAAAACAACCATGTGTTTTTGTCGTCGGGTGTGTCTGATAATATAGAAACTATATCGTCATAAAAGCCCATGTTTAACATTTCGTCTGCTTCATCAAGAATACAGATGCTGATGTTTTTAATGTTTACAAGTCCACGATTAATCATGTCTTGCATTCTACCAGGAGTTGCTACAATTACTTGTGCTCCACGTCTAATATCTCTTGCTTGATCCGTTATGCTTGCTCCACCGTATACTGCAACTGTATTTAAACCTTTAATGTATTTTGAATACAGTTTAATTTCGTTTGTAATTTGCAAACAAAGTTCGCGTGTTGGAGATAAAATTAATGCTTGAGTACTTCTGTCTTCTACATTTATTTTTTGGATAAGCGGAAAACCAAATGCTGCTGTTTTCCCTGTACCTGTTTGTGCTAAAGCTACTAAATCTGTATTTTGTTCCAATAGAACTGGAATCGCTTTTTCTTGCACTTCTGACGGATTTTCAAATCCTAGATCTTTGATCGCCAGCAGTAACGATTCATTCAGACCTAATTGTTCAAATTTATTCATAAAGTATTTTAAATTGGGTGCAAAGGTAGGGCTAATTAATCAATATAGCTAATAAGTTTGTTACTGAATATCAATTAGTTATGTATTTTTTTTGATTAATTTATAAAAAATTATCGTTAAGTAGCTGAATTAGTGGGTGGTTTTACTTCAAATTTATTTAAAAATTGAATTAAATGTGTAACTGCAATTCCTCTATGACTGATGGCTGCCTTTTCAGCTGATGTTATTTCTGCAAATGTTTTGGTATGATTTTCAGCAACAAAAATAGGATCATAACCAAATCCTTCTGTTCCTCTTTTTTCTTGTATAATTTTTCCTTTGGCAATACCAGTAAAAAAAAATTGATTTTTGTTTAAATTTAAAGCAATTACAGTTTTAAATTGGGCTTTTTTATTTGATTTTTGATCTAAATCAAACAATAATTTATCCATATTGTCATCTGCATTTTTTTGTTCACCTGCATATCTTGCAGAATAAACTCCTGGCGCATTATTTAATGCTTCAACTTCTAAGCCTGTATCATCAGCAAAGCAATCGTATCCATATTTTTGACTAACATAATTTGCTTTTAAAGCTGCATTTCCTTCAATAGTGTTGGAGGTTTCTGCAATTTCTTCGGTGCATCCAATATCTAACAAACTTAAAATAGTTATAAAATCAGGTAGCATTTGCTGAATTTCTTTGATTTTATTTTTATTGTTGGAGGCAAATACAAGTTGCATTGTTGTTGTTTTAGATTGTTTCAATTTTAATGAGTAATTGAAATTGATTTGTTCCAGAACTTCTGTAAAAGTACAAAAGCCGATCTGGAGCGATCGACTTTCATGGTAAACGTGTAACCACATCGCTGTGTCGTTCGGTGCAAATATACATGCATTATTTGAATATCAACTAATTTGTACTCTTTATTTTTCAGTATGTTTTGTAAGCAGTAGCTTTTTATGCTTGTTTTTTTTAGTCAACTATAAAAAAATTAATAAATAGAATGTTGCAAAACGGCAAATTAATGTTGTTATAAGTGCTTTTATTGTTTTAAATACTCCAATAAAATAAATTATGTAGAGAGTTATTTTATTTGTAATTTTGCATAGTTTTTTAACAAAAAAGATATCATGGTAAAAGATTTATTTGAAAGAATTCAAAACAATAAAGGTCCACTAGGAAAATGGGCATCTCAAGCAGAAGGCTATTTTGTTTTTCCAAAATTAGAGGGAGAATTAGGTCCTAGAATGATGTTTAAAGGAAAAGAAGTATTAAATTGGTCAATAAACGATTATCTGGGTTTAGCGAATCATCCTGAAGTTAGAAAAGCGGATGCAGATGCAGCTTTACAATATGGTGCAGCTTATCCAATGGGTGCTCGTATGATGAGTGGGCATACTGATGCTCATGAACAATTAGAAAATGAATTGGCTGCCTTTGTACAAAAAGAATCAGCTTATTTGTTGAATTTTGGTTATCAAGGAATTATGTCATGTATTGATGCGTTAGTTTCTAAAAATGATATTATAGTTTATGACGTTGACGCACATGCCTGTATCATTGATGGTGTTCGTTTGCACATGGGAAAACGTTTTACATACCGTCACAATGATTTGGAAAGTATGGAAAAAAACTTGCAACGTGCTACCAAAATGGCAACAGAAACAGGTGGTGGTATTTTATTCATTACCGAAGGTGTTTTTGGAATGCGAGGTCAACAAGGAAAAATTAAAGAAATTGTAGCTTTAAAAGAAAAATATAATTTTCGTTTATTAGTTGACGATGCTCATGGTTTTGGTACTCTTGGAAAAACAGGTGCTGGAGCAGGTGAAGAGCAAGGTTGTCAAGACGGAATTGATGTATACTTTTCTACTTTTGCAAAATCTATGGCAAGTATAGGAGCTTTTTTAGCTGCTGATAAAGATATTATTGATTATTTAAAATATAATTTACGTTCTCAAATGTTTGCTAAATCATTGCCAATGATACAAACTTTAGGAGCTTTAAAACGATTAGAATTATTACGTGAAAGTTCAAGTTTAAAAGACAAACTTTGGGTAAACGTGAATGCTTTACAAAACGGATTAAAAGAAAAAGGATTTAATATTGGAGATACAAACACATGTGTTACACCTGTTTATCTTGAAGGAAGTGTTCCAGAAGCCATGGTTATGGTTAATGATTTAAGAGAAAACTATAGTATTTTCTTGTCGATTGTAATTTATCCGGTTATTCCTAAAGGAATTATTTTATTAAGGATGATTCCAACGGCATCACATTCTTTATCTGATATTGATGAAACCTTATCTGCTTTTGAAATTATTCGCGATAAACTTGTTAACGGAACGTATAAAGAAATAGCTGATAGAACAACAGTTGATCTAGACGCTTAAGTTTATAGTATTTAGAGTACTTTTTAATAACAAAAAATCCATTAGTAAATAGTTAATGGATTTTTTGTTTTATGTCTTTATAATTTTATACTATACGTTCGTCTTCGTTTGTTTATTTTTGTATTAAAATTTTTCCAAAGATTTAAAATAGCCGTGTTATCTTCTAACTCTGGTGTTCTGGTACAAGTATCTATTCCTTTAGCATGGCATGCTTTATATAATTCTTCAAAGAGGATTGAAGTAACACCTTTACTTTGATATTCTGGGCGAACCCCAATTAAGTAAAAAACAACTTCTTTAGACTTTTTTTTAGCTTTTAATAAATGATAGAATCCAAAAGGAAATAGTTTTCCATTGGCTTTTTTAAGGGCTTCGCTAAAACCAGGCATTACTATGGCAAAAGCAACCATATTATCATCTTTGTCAAGGACAAATTTTATAAATTCAGGATTAATAAAGCTAATATATTTCTTTTTAAAATACTTTTTTTGAATGTCATTAATGGCAACAAATGACTGCAGTTTTGCGTAACTATCATTAAATAAATCAAACATTTTATCTACATAAGGCATTAAATCTTTAGTTTTAGTAAAATTTAAGCTTCTTAGTCCGTATCGTTCTTTGATTAAAGAACTAAATTTTTGAAATGTTTCAGGGTTTATATTACTAAATGAAAAGGTGCTTTCTACATATTCTTTTTCTTTTGTTAAGCCTAGTTTTTCAAAATGATCTTTATAATAGGGCAAACTGTACCATGTGACCATGTTGCCTATTTGGTCAAAACCTTCTATAAGAACCCCAACTTTATCTAGATTTGAAAATCCAATAGGACCTTCTGCCATTTCTAAATTGTTTTTTTTTCCTAACTCATATACTTTTTCCAACAATGCTTTCGTAACTTGAACATCGTCTATAACATCAAACCAACCAAAACGCACTTTGCTTTTGCCTAGCTTATTTACTTCATCCCAATTGATAATTGCGGCTATTTTTCCAACTATTTTATTCTCTTTATAGGCCAAATAAAAATAAGCTTCAGCAGATAAAAACACAGGGTTTTTATCTTTATCAAAAGTTTCTAACTCTTCTTTTATTATAGGTGGAATCCAATAAGGGTTGTTTTTATATAAATCGAATGAAAACATTACGAAGTCTTTCATTTCTTTTTTAGACGTTGCTTCTTTTATAACTATCATTAAGATTAATTTTATATGTGCTCTATTGAGTTTATATGTTTGTTTTTTCTTTTTTTCTTTTATTCTTTTTAGATTCTCTTTCTTTAGCGCTTTTGTTGTTTTTATCTTTATTATAGTCCTTAGGAGATTTAATTCTCAATTCTCTGTAATTTTCATCAAATCGCCAAGACAAGCCTAAGCCACCATGCATAAGTGATGGTGTGTTTTTTATGTTTTTTGAAAACGAAGCGTCAACTTGCATGTCAGAAGTGATTAAAAAAGCAGCCCCTCCTCTAAAAACGTTATCTTTGTATACGCGGCTGCTGTATCCTTGATTTTCTATAAAAATAGACCATCGTTGATTTATACCGTGCGTTAAGGTTGAAATATATTCTAAAGAAGGAAATTCTGATGCAAATTTAGAGTAGATAAAATTATTAACTAAAACCCATCTTGTTCCTAAAGTGTTTTGTGTTATCAAAGTAACTTTGCCATCTAATTTTGATGTAGGTTTTGTTGAATAAAAGGCAAAAGGGTTTGTATTAGGGTTTATAATTACACCGGCATATGCAGCAACAGAAGGAAGTAATTGCCTCCATTTAAATCCTTGATTAGCCTTCCAACTTCTTATATTTGTTTTATGTTCGTAATATTTATTAGGGTCATATACTAAATACTTTACGCCAAATGTGGTTGATCGTATTGCGTTTCTTTTAAATTTTTCAATTGTACTTGTATAGATGTCTTCTTGATATTGAACTTCTGCTATTATTTCTAGTTCATCTTTAAACAAACCCCATCTTGCTGCAAAATCAACACCAAATCCAGTTGCATCATAACCTAACAAATCATGATTTTCATTGATTAAAAAAAAACCCGATTCTAACTGAATTACAGACTTGCCTACCGAGAAAGCCATCATTGATTTTCCGGGACGATTTGAGTTAATTACATCTGTGTATTGAGCGTAGGAAAAATCTGTAGAAAGTAAAGTTGTCAATATTAATACGATAGATATTTTTTTCATAAATCAGATATATAAGTTTTCAAAAGTAGTTATTTATCATAAATTTAAGAAACAAAATAGGGTTTTTAACTACTTATAATTGTAATTTTGAATTTTAAAATTTTAGTATAATGACAGAAGCATCTTTTTCTGGCTTTTTAAGAACAATAGCCATAATTATTTTATTTTATTATTTGTTTAAATTTTTAGTGCGTCTTTTTGCTCCTTTTTTAATGCAAAAAGCAATGAGTAAGTTGCAACAAAAAATGGAAAACCAGTTTAAGCAACAACAAAATCAAAATCAATCAAATGTTAATGACTCGACTCAAACCAAGGTAAACCCCCAAGAAAAGAAAAAAGTAGGCGATTATGTTGATTATGAAGAATTGGATTAATTTTTGATTAAACAATAACACAAAGGATATTTTAACAATATCCTTTTTTTATTTACTTTAGCGGTATTAAAATTTATATAAAAGAATGAAATATTTACAAAAATACAGCTCCCATTTACTAGCTGTTTTAGGCTTTATTATTGTTGCTGTCATTTATTTTTACCCTGTGTTAAAAGGCGAACAAATATATCAGCACGATATTGCCGAATATACAGGAATGGCAAAAGAGCAAAACGATTTTAGAATAGAAACCAATCAAGAACCTTACTGGACTAATAGTGCTTTTGGAGGTATGCCAACCTATCAATTAGGGGCAAAATATCCAAACGATTTCATTGGACAATTTGATGATGTTTTGCGTTTTTTACCTCGACCTGCCGATTATTTGTTTTTGTATTTTTTGGGGTTTTATATTCTTTTATTGGTTTTAAAAGTAGATCCGTTAAAAGCCTTTTTTGGAGCTTTAGCATTTGGGTTTTCTACCTATATGATAATTATTATAGGAGCTGGACATAATGCAAAAGCCCATGCCATTGCCTATATGCCTATGGTGTTAGCAGGTGTTTTACTGGTGTTCAAAAAACGATATGTTGTTGGGGGATTACTGACAATGATAGCAGCAGCCTTAGAAATACAAGCGAATCACTTTCAAATGACCTATTATTTGTTGATCCTGCTTTTAGTAGTATCCATCTATTATTTTATTGAATTTATAAAAGAAAAAGATTTTAAAGGTTTATCTAAAGTTGTTGGCGTTTTTGCCCTAGCAGGCTTTTTTGCGGTAGGATCAAATGCAACAGGATTGATGGCAACTTCAGAATATGCGAAATTTTCAACTCGAAGCGATAGTGAATTAACTTTTGAACCCAATGGTTCTAAAAAAGAAAGCTCTAACGCGATGAGTTATGAATACATAACTGATTATAGTTATGGAATTGCAGAAAGTTTAAATTTAATAGCCCCCAGACTTTTTGGAGGAGCTAGTTATGAAGATTTAGGTAAAGATTCTGAAATGTTTCAATATGTTTTGTCTCAAGGTGCTAGTGAAAATGACGCTAGCATAATTACCAAACAATTGCGAACGTATTGGGGTGATCAACCAGGTGTTTCGGGCCCAGCTTATATAGGAATTATAGTTTTCTTTTTGGCTGTTTTAGCTTTATTTGTAGAAAAAAGAAAAATAAAACATGCTTTACTAACGGGTATTATAGTTTCATTGTTTCTTTCTTGGGGAAAAAATTTCATGTTTTTAACAAACTTTTTCATCAATTATGTTCCATTATACAATAAATTTAGAGCTGTTTCGTCTATCCAAGTTATATTGGAATTATGTATGCCTGTTTTAGCTGTTTTAGGATTATACTCTTTTTACAAATCAGATGACACTCAAAAATGGAACGCTTTATGGAAATCAGGAGCCATAGTAGGTGGAATTTTAGTTTCCTTATTTTTATGCAAAGGTATGTTTGATTTCTCAGGTCCTTCAGACGGGGCTTATATAGAGTCTTATGGCTATGATTTTCTGCGTGTTTTAAAAGAAGATAGAGCAGCTATGTATTCTTCTGATGTAATGCGATCTCTTGGGTTTTTTGCACTAGTTTTTTTGGCAATGTATGCTTCTTTAAAGCATAAAATTACCCAAACAAATGCTGTTATCGTAATAGGATTAATTATGGTTTTTGATTTGGCTGTAGTAGATAAAAAGTATGTAAACAAAGATAATTTTAAGTCGAAACGAGAAATTGACATTCCTTATCAAATCACCGAAGCTGACCAAAACATACTTAAAGACAGCACACATTTTAGAGTGTTTGAAATTAATGGAAACATGAGCAGTGCACGTAGTTCATATTTTCATAAATCATTAGGTGGTTATAGTGCGGTTAAACCCCGAAGAATGCAGCAATTATTTGATTACCAAATTGCCAAAAAAAACCTTCAGGTTTATAACATGCTAAATACTAAATACATCATACAGAGCAATGAACAAGGAGATGATGTTGCGTTGCTAAACCCAGATGCAAATGGAAATGCTTGGTTTGTTAAAAAAATTATTCAAGTAAGTTCTGCTGATCAAGAAATGAAAGCTTTGGATAGTTTGAGAACCAAAGATGAATTGGTTTTAGATGTTTTAGCGAAAAGCGGACACGATTTTAAAGGAGCTACAAATATTTCAAAAGATTCTCTTTCCAAAATTGACTTAATCCAATACAAACCCAATCATTTAAAATATGCATCTACCAATTTAAATGATGGTTTTGCAGTTTTTTCTGAAATGTATTATAAAAATGGATGGATAGCAACAATAGATGGGAAAGAATCTCCAATATTTAGAGTAAATTATGCTTTAAGAGGCTTACAAGTTCCGTCAGGAAAGCACATCATTGAATTTAAATTTGACCCCAAAGTTGTAAAAACAGGAAGTACAATTGTATTGTTTAGTTCTATTGGAATGTTGTTGTTATTAATTGGTGGAATTTATTTTGAGAGTAAAGAAGAAAGAGTAAGCAAGAAAGAGTAGTTTAAACCTAGTTAAGCTGAACTTGATTCAGCATCTTAAAATAATTAAGAAGCGGAATCAAGTTTAGCTTGATAAAAAACACATAATAATTTTTGAATGTAGAATTTTCAATTTTTTAACAAAAACAAACTGAAACCAGAAAAACAAAAAATACTAATCATCACTTATTATTGGCCTCCAGCTGGTGGGCCAGGAGTGCAGCGTTGGTTAAAATTTGTAAAGTATTTGCCTAATTTTGGAGTTGAACCATTTGTTTATATTCCAGAAAACCCAACTTATCCTTTATTAGATGAGAATTTGCTTAAAGAAGTTTCAGAAAAGGCAACAATTATTAAAAAACCTATTTTTGAACCTTATGGCTTGGCTTCTTTTTTGTCGAAAAATAAAACAAATAAAATCAGTTCTGGAATTATTTCTAATAAGAAAAAACAATCTTTTATTGAAAAAGCATTACTTTGGATAAGAGGAAATATGTTTATTCCTGATGCACGAATATTTTGGGTTAAACCCT
This sequence comes from uncultured Flavobacterium sp., assembly GCF_963925415.1. Lineage (GTDB taxonomy): Bacteria > Bacteroidota > Bacteroidia > Flavobacteriales > Flavobacteriaceae > Flavobacterium. The sequence goes on from NZ_CAWUTS010000095.1 coordinate 29,289, forward strand.
CTATAAAATTTCTCTGCAACTATATTATAGAAAACAATATTGAAACCATAATTACAACTGGTCCACCTCATAGTGTGCATTTAATTGGACTGGGTTTAAAAAAACAAAATAATATTAAATGGATTGCAGATTTTCGAGATCCTTGGACTACGATTGGCTACCACAAAGCACTAAAATTATCTAAAAAAGCGGCTCAAAAACATAAGGATTTAGAAAAAGAAGTGATGAATAGTTGTGACCAATTAATCGTAACTTCATCAACAACAAAATCAGAATTTGAACAAATTACTTCAAAACCAATTGAAGTAATAACAAACGGTTATGATTTTGAAGAGGTAGCAAAAAAATCGATGGATTCTAAATTTACTTTGGCACACATAGGTTCGTTTTTATCAGAAAGAAATCCAAGAATTTTATGGAAATCTTTATCAGAATTAGTACATGAAAATAAAGCATTTGCAAACGATTTTCAACTGAAATTAATTGGAGCCGTTAGTAAAGAAGTTTTAGAAACCATCAAAGAATTTAGATTAGAAAACTATGTAAATTATTTGGGTTATGTTTCACACAAGGAAGCTTTACAAGAACAAAAAAGTTCGCAAGTTTTATTGTTAATTGAAATAGATTCAGAAGCCACAAATTGTATTATTCCAGGAAAATTATTTGAATATATGGTTTCTAAAAGACCTATTTTAGCCATTGGCCCCAAACAGGCGGATTTTAAAAACATCATTAATGAAACCAACACAGGAACATTCTTTATGTATGATGAAAAAGAGGCTTTAAAATGTCAAATAAAAATGTATTACAATCATTTTAAACAAAACACATTACAAGTAAATGCCATTGGTTTGGAAAAATACAACAGAAAAGAACTAACCGAACATTTATCTAAAATTTTAAAAAAAATATAGTATCTGAATACTTTTTCCGTTGGCTAATGCCAAACGACAATTTATCAGTAAACTGAAACAGAACGCTAAAAAATGGGAATAGTCTTAAATCAGTCCTTAAAAAACACAGTTATCACTTACATTGGTTTTGCCATTGGAGCTGTAAATACGTTGTATATGTACGTACATTTTTTGGGAGATACATATTATGGCTTGGTTGCTTTTATTTTGTCAACGGCAAATATTATGATGCCTTTAATGGCTTTTGGAGTTCACAATACGGTGGTTAAATATTTTAATGAATATAAAACAGAGGATGAAAAATCTACTTTTTTAACCTTTGTATTATTTCTTCCTTTTTTGTTGATAATTCCGTTTTCGTTGATTGGATATTTTAGCTATCATCAAATTGCAGAATGGTTGTCTGTTAAAAATTCAATTGTTTATGATTATGTATGGCAAATTCCAATAATCGGACTTTGTATGGGTTATTTTGAAATATTTTATGCTTGGGTAAAAGTTCATATGCAATCGGTTTTAGGTAATTTTATTAAAGAAGTTTTTATTAGAATATTAGTTACAATTAGTCTTTTATCCGTTTATTATAATTGGATAACTCCAAAAGAGTTTGTGTATTCTTTAATGATAATTTATTTGGTATCCATGATTATCATGAAAATATATGCTTTTAAAGTTAGATTTCCTTCTTTTAAGTTTAGATTTCCTTTTAATTATAAGGCAATTATTACTTATAGCTTGTTCATTATTTTAACTGGTGGAATTGCCAATTTGTTTTTAGAAATTGACAAATTAATGTTAAATAGCTATGTTGATATTGAAAATATTGCTTACTATTCTGTGGCAATATTTATAGCGACTGTAATTGCTGTTCCAAGTAGAGCCATGCATCAAATTACGTATCCAATTACGGCTAAATTGATGAGCGAAAACAAACATGACGAGCTAAATGACTTATATAAAAAATCTTCAATTACACTACAAATTGTTGGTGGTTTAATATTTTTAGGCATTTTGGTTAACATTAATCAATTGTATTTATTGTTACCAAAGCAATATTCTGGTGGTGTTTTTGTAGTTTTTACCATTGGGTTGTCAAAATACTTTGATTTAATTTTAGGCAACAATAATGCTATTATTTTCAATTCAAAATATTATAAAATGGTTTTATTTTTAGGTGTATTGTTGGTTACCACAGCCGTTTTGTTAAACATGATTTTTATACCCCTGTACGGATTAAATGGAACTGCCTTCGCTACAATGATAGCCATTACGATTTATAGTTTAGCCAAATTATTATTTGTAGTAAAACGAATGAATTTATTTCCTTTTACACAAAAAACTATTATTGCCTTTGGGGTTTTAATAGCTTGTTTTTTACTCTTTTATTTTTGGGAATTTTCTTTTCATCCGATTGTAAACATGGCTTTAAAATCAATATTGGTAACAATAATTTACATGTCTCTAAGCTATAAATTAAAATTATCTTTGGATGTTAATCAAGTTATTGTTTCAGTATTTAAAAAAATTAAAAAGAAATTTTATTAACTAATTACAACTTCATCTTCAAATACTTTCCAGTAACCGAATTTTTGTTTTTAGCAACTTCTTCGGGTGTGCCAAAAGCCATTAGTTTACCTCCAAAAACACCACCTTCTGGGCCAATGTCAATAATGTAATCGGCACATTTAATTAAATCTAAATTGTGCTCAATTACAATAATTGAATGTCCTTTTTCGATTAATGCGTCAAAAGATGCTAATAGTTTTTTAATGTCGTGAAAGTGTAAGCCTGTTGTGGGTTCGTCAAAAACAAATAAGGCTTTGTCTTTTATGGTGCCTTTTACTAAAAAAGAGGCTAATTTAATACGTTGAGCTTCTCCACCAGAAAGGGTAGAAGAGGATTGTCCCAATTGTACATACCCTAAACCAACATCTTGCAAAGGTTGTAGTTTTTGAGTAATTTTCTTTTGTTCAAATTTGGTAAAAAAAGTTAAAGCTTCATCAATAGTCATTTTTAATAAATCATCAATATTTTTATCTTCAAATTTAGCTTCTAAGACTTCTTTTTTGAAGCGTTTTCCATTACACATTTCACATTCTAAATGCACATCAGCCATAAACTGCATTTCAATAGTAACCGAGCCGTCGCCTTTACAGGTTTCGCATCTTCCGCCATCTACATTGAATGAAAAATGCTTGGCTTGGTAATTTCGCAATTTAGAAACTGATTGTTTGGCATATAATTCTCGAATATCGTCATACGCTTTTATATACGTTACAGGATTGGATCGCGAGCTTCTTCCAATAGGATTTTGATCTACGTATTCAATATGTTTTATATGCGCATAACTGCCTTCTAAAGCTGTAAATTGTCCTGGTTTTTCACTAATTCCTTCCAATTTTTTTTTGATGGCAGGAAATAAAATCTTTTTAACCAATGTACTTTTACCACTTCCTGAAACGCCAGTTATTACAGTCAAACAATCTAAAGGGAAGGTAAAATTTTGATTTTGAAGATTGTTTTCTCTTGCTCCAATAACATCAATATGATTTTTAAATTTTCTGCGTTTTTTTGGAACTTCAATTTGTTCTAGACCATTTAAATATTTAGCAGTTAACGAGTCTGCCTTCAAAATTTCTTCATAGGTTCCTTGCGCTACTAAATACCCTCCATTTGTGCCTGCTTCGGGTCCAATATCTATAATCATATCGGCAGCTTTCATAATATCTTCATCATGTTCTACAACGATAACAGTATTGCCTAAATCACGTAAGTTTTTTAAAACTTCAATCAATTGTTCCGTGTCTTTTGGATGTAAACCAATGCTGGGTTCGTCTAAAATATACATAGATCCTACTAAACTACTTCCTAATGAGGTAGCCAAATTAATGCGTTGAGATTCTCCTCCAGATAAAGTAGCTGAATTTCTGTTTAACGTTAGATAGCTTAAGCCAACTTTGTTTAAAAATTCCAATCTGCTGTTAATTTCGATTAATAATCGTTTACCAACAATAGCGTCATAGGTGTTAAGCTTCAGTTCTTTAAAAAATTCAATTAAATTTAATATTGGCAAATCAACTAAGTCAGATATGTTTTTGCCTGCTATTTTAACATAAGTTGACTCTATACGCAATCTTTTTCCTTTACAAGAATGGCATTTGGTTTTTCCACGATAACGTGAAAGCATAACTCTATTTTGAATTTTATAATTTTTTTCTTCTAATTCAGAAAAGAACGTATGTAAACCTGTGAAGTAGTTATTTCCTTCCCAAATTAGTGCCTTTTGTGGTTCTGAAAGTTCAAAATAGGGTTTGTGAATAGGAAAGTCAAATCGATATGCATTGTTGACCAATTGATCTCTATACCAACTCATACTTTCGCCTCGCCAAGGAAAAATAGCATTTTCATAAACCGACAAAGCCGTGTTTGGAATTACTAAATCAATATCTATACCTATGATACTTCCGTAACCTTCACACGTAGGACAAGCTCCATAAGGATTATTAAAACTAAATAAATGAATATTTGGCTCCAAGAAATTCATTCCGTCAAGGTCAAAATTATTGCTAAATCCAACTCTTTTATTTGTATTTACTTCTTGTAAATAACAGGTTCCTTTTCCTTCAAAAAATGCTGTTTGAATAGCATCTGCCAAACGATTCATAAACTCCTCATCATCTTTTTTAACAACAATTCTATCGATAATTAAAAGCACTTCATTTTTAACAAAGTTTAATTCTTCAATAGCGTCTAAACGGATCATTTCGTTGTCAACTAAAATACGAGCAAAACCTTGTTGCAAAAGAACTTTTAACTTGTCTTCTATAGTTCTACCTTCTTCTAAATGAATAGGACTTGCTAAAAGCCATTTAGAATCAGATTCTAAGCTTTTAATATAGGTTATTACATCGGCAATAGTGTCTTTTTTAACTTCTTTTTCAGAGACCGGCGAAATAGTTTTGCCAATTCGTGCAAATAGTAATTTTAAATAATCATAAATTTCTGTGGAGGTACCAACAGTTGATCGAGCATTTGTGGTATTTACTTTTTGTTCAATAGCTATTGCAGGAGCTATACCTTTTATATAATCTACTTTTGGTTTGTCTAAACGACCTAAAAATTGTCTAGCATAAGAAGATAAACTTTCAACATATCTTCGCTGCCCTTCTGCATATAAGGTATCAAAAGCTAAACTCGATTTGCCTGAGCCCGATAGGCCCGTAATTACAACTAATTTATTGCGGGGTATAGCTACATCAATATTTTTTAAATTGTGTAGTTGTGCTCCTTTTATTAAGATATTTTTTTTAGGTTCTAATTTTGAAAAATCGGTTTTAATCATAGCATTTTGTTAAGAAATGCAAATTTACATAAATAATGCCACTAGACATAAATATTTAGAAAAGGAATATCATAAATTTTCTCAAAGTATAATGGTTCGATACACAACTTTTTCTTTGTTTTTTTTAATTTTAAGCACAAACAACCTATTTTATGACTTTCAACAGGTCAATTGCTTTTTAACTGCGGTTAAAAAAACTATACATTACCTATACTAAACCGTTATAATAGTTGTTTAAATGTCTCTTTTGTATAAAGGATTTCATTTTGTAACGTGTTGTTTTTCTATTATTTATTGACTTTCTTATTGTTTTTAAGTATTTATAAAAATGTATAGTTTCTATATCACTAATTATTAATATCACATTTATTTATAAGATATATTTGATATAATTAAATATTTAACTCAAAAAAATAGATATTATGAAAAAAATTACTTACTTATTAATTCTTTTTACTGTTTCATTTGCTTTTTCGCAACAGCAACAGTATAATTTAGGATTTGAATCTGGAACTCCTTCAGGAACCCTAGCTAATTGGACAACATTTGAAAATCCATCTCCAAGTGCAGAAATAATCACCAATCCCGATCCTGATGGCGTAAACACTTCAGCAACTACTCAAGTTTTAAAATTAATTGCAACTCAAAATTCAGCTTGTTATGCGGGTACAATTAATCTGCATGGTACTTTAGGGACTTGGCAATTAGATGCAGGTGTGACTAGTAATTTAACTTTAAGTATGAAAGTTAATAAAAGTATAGCTGGTAAGGTAGGAATAAAATTTGCAAATGCTACCAATGGAACCGTTTTTGAAATCTCTGATAATCAAGGTTTGGTTACAACTCTTAACGAATGGGTAAATTTAACTTGGAATATTTCTGGTTTTAACGCTGGTGACAATGTTAATATTGACCAAGTTGTTGTATTTATTGACTTTACTTGTGGTGGTGCAAATAGAACATCTGATGTACAACTTTTAGTTGATGATATTACTTGGGGTGCCAATAAGTTAACTGACCCAGCAACATGTACTGATGGTGTAATGAATGGTTCTGAAACAGGTATTGATTGCGGTGGAAATTGTGCACCTTGTGCAGGACAAGAACCTCTAGTTGCTGCTCCAACTCCTCCAGCTAGAGATGCTGCAGATGTTGTTTCAATATACAGTGGTGCTTATACTAATGTTACTTTAGATGAATTACCAACTATTTGGTCACAATTAGGAAATTTTTCAGTAATGCAGATTGAAGGAAATGATACTTGGAAAATAACTGGGTGTGAATTTATTGGTATAGTAACAAATTATACAAATGGTGTTAATCTTACTAACATGGAAAAAATGCATATTGATTATTGGACGCCAGACACTAATCCTATCGGTGTTAAAATTGTCAATACTGTTGACGGTGGTGAAGCTATTGCTCCTTTAGGAACAACTGTAACAGGTTCATGGCAAAGTATTGAAGTAGATATGTCTTCTTTTGCTGCGTTACCAAATAAAACAAAAATTACGCAATTATTAATTGATCCTTCGGCACCTTCTTTACTATACATTGATAATTTTTATTTTTATAAAGTAGCTACTGCTAGTTCTGAATCTTTTACTGATTCAAAAGTTAATATGTATCCAAATCCAACAAATAATATTGTAAATATTACTTCTATTGAAAATATTGATTCTGTTTCTGTTGTAAATGTTTTAGGACAAACGGTTATGAATAAATTAGTAAATTCTAAAGATTTTACGTTGGACATTTCTGAATTAAACTCTGGTCAATATTTCTTAAACTTAAATTCTAACGGTTTAAAAGTTGTTAAGAAATTAATCAAAAACTAGTTCTTTAATTATTAAGATTATAAAAAGGTATGCTTTTGCATGCCTTTTTTTATTATTTTTACATTTATTATGTATTCAACTCATTAATTATTTTATTTTGAAATATAAGATTCTATTAGTATTGTTTTTTTCTTTTCAATTTTTTTTCTGTCAAGAACTACCGCCAATAGTTAAATATAGTCAAACTGACTACAAAGCAGGTATTCAAAATTGGATGATTTCTCAAGATGAAAATCATTTCATGTTTTTTGCTAATAATGAAGGGTTATTAGAATTTAATGGTTCAAAATGGACCTTGTACCCATCTTCAAATGAAACCATAATACGATCCGTTAAATGTATAAATAAAAAAATTTATACAGGTTCTTATATGGATTTTGGTTTTTGGGAAAGACAAAAAAATGGACAATTGAAATACGAATCATTAACTAAAAATATAAAAGAAAAACTAGTTGATGATGAACAATTTTGGGGAATTTTTAGTTACGACGATTGGATCCTTTTTCAATCATTACAAAATATATATGCTTACAATACAAAAACAAACAAGTTCTCAGTAATTTCTCCAAGCAATACTATATTTAAGACATATCAAACCTCAAAAGGAATTTATTTTCAAACAAATAATGGTTTATTTGAAATCGTTAATGGAAAAAGCAAAATCTTTTTAAGTAAAGACTTTATTCAAGAAAAAAAGATAATAAGTCTTATTGAATCTGAAGATGGACTTTTATTGGTTACACAAAAACAAGGAATATACAGTTATAGAAATAATGAATTTAAAAAACATAACACTTCTATAGACAAGGAGTTGAGCCAATGTAGTATTTATAGTTTTAAACTTTTATCTGACGGTAATTTTATTATTGGTACAATTTCAAATGGTATTTTTATATTAAATAAAAACGGTGACTTGGTCTATAAAATTACCCAATATAATGGTCTTAGTAATAATACTATTTTATCTTTATTTGAGGATTCAGATAATAATTTATGGATAGGTTTAGATAATGGAATTAATTGCATAAACATGCAATCTCCGGTTAAAAGTTTTGTAGATATTACAGGTTTAATAGGAACCGTTTATGCGTCTAAAATTCAAAACAACATACTTTATATAGGCACAAATCAAGGATTGTTTTATAAAAACATAAATTCTGTCTCTGATTTTAAATTTATTAAAGGTACAAACGGTCAAGTTTGGTCTTTATACGAACACAATAAAACCCTTTTTTGTGGTCATGATTCAGGAACATTTATAATTGAAAAAGACCTAGCTTCCTTAATTTATAAACAATCAGGAACCTGGAAATTTGAATCGTTACCTTTTAACAAAAACATTATTCTTCAAGGTAATTATTCTGGTATTTCTTTATTAGAATTTAAAAATGGAAAATGGCTTTTTAAAAATAAAATTAAAGGTTTTGATTACTCCTCTCGATATTTTGAAATTATTAAAGATGAGATCTATGTTAGTCATGAATATAAAGGAATTTATAGGTTTAAAGCAAATAAAAATTTAACAAGCGCTACAGTTGTATTTGAATATAAAACGCCATTAAAAGGAAAAAATGCAAGTTTAGTAAAATTAAATAATCAAATTTATTATGCATCAAGAGCAGGTGTTTTTAAATTAGATTCAAAAACAAAAGAATTTAAAAAAGATAGTATTTTAAGCACTATATATGACAAAGATGAATATGTTACAGGTAAAATGGTAGTCGACAAGTCAAATGATTTATGGTTTTTTACCAAAAATTATATTTACAATTTTTCATCAAGCAAAATGTCCTTTGACTTAAAAAAAACCAGCTTGCCTATTTCAGCCTCTTTAACAAACTCAATGTCAGGATATGAAAATATTGTTAAAATAAATGAAGCGGCTTATTTAATTGGAACAACAGATGGATATTATATATTAGAAAATAATAATATAAATTTTAAAAAATACAAAGTTACTCTTACTCAAATTAGCAATAACATATTAAATCAAAAGCCTTTTTATAATTCAATATATGAAGAGGGTTCTTTTAATTATAAGCAAAACAATGTGGTATTTAATTATACCATACCTGAATATGATTCGTATATCAATTCAGAATTTCAATTTAAATTGATAGGATTACAAAATCAATGGAGTAAGTGGGATTCTAAATCATCAACAGTTTTTAAAAACTTAGCTCCAGGTGATTATGTTTTTAGCGTGAGAGCAAAAGTGGCTAATTCTATAACTGAAAACATATCTTCATATTCATTTTCTATAAAAAAACCATGGTACAGTAATACATGGGCAAAATTTATTTATTTCATATCCTTTCTTGTACTGTTATATTTTGTAAATAAATATTATTCAAATTATCACGAAAAAAGACATCAAAGTATAATAGCCGAAAATAATCTATTGCTCGAGTTAAAAGAATTAGAATCCAATCAAGAAATCATGAGAATTAAAAATGAGCAACTTAGTTTAGATGTAGATAAGAAAAATAAAGAACTAGCTGTTTCTACATTAAATTTATTAAAAAAGACGGAGTTGTTGAACATAATAAAAGAAGATTTAAAAAACTCTACTGGAGACACTTCTAATAGAAGTATAAAATCTATTATTACAACAATTACAAAAAATGTAAAAGAAGAAGATACCTGGAATGTTTTTAAAGAAGCCTTTGATAATGTAGATAATAACTTTATAAAAACAGTAAAGCAAACACACTCTTCTTTAACCCCAAATGATTTAAGACTATGTGCTTATTTAAGGCTTAACTTATCCTCTAAAGAGATTGCACCACTTATCAATATTTCTGTACGAAGTGTAGAAATAAAGCGCTATCGTTTGCGTAAAAAAATGGATTTATCACACGAACAAGGTTTAGTGGAATATATTTTATCAATTTAACACTACCATTTATAAATTTTACCCATACATAGCCACAACATTTATATATATAAACTCATATTCTATAGTGCAAATAGGCAATAAATAATTATATTATCTGCTTATATACAGTCTTTTTTTTAATTAATTCATATTTTTTTTAACAAATTACCGTAATGTATATTTTTTGTTGTGGTGTAAACGGACTTTTAAAGCTCGTTTTATCATAATTTGCATTTGAAAATAAAACATTTCAATATTCAACAAATAAATATTGAAATTATTAAATTAACAAATTATAGATATATGAAATCAAGTATTTTAGTATTCACACTTTTTCTTTTTTCCATAACTGTATTTTCTCAAAAATACGAGTTATCTGGTAGGATAGTAGACTCAAAAACGGGTGAAGTCCTTTTAGGAGTTAACATTATTAACACAACAACCAAAACTGGTGTTATTTCAGATTTTGATGGAAATTTTACTATCTCAGACAATCCATCAGGTTCAACTCTAGTATTTAGTTACGTAGGGTATAATGACTTTAATAAAGTAATTAACAAATCTGAAAAAGTAACCATTTCATTGACTGAAAATGTGGAAGCTTTGAAAGATATTGTTGTTATTGGATATGGAACAAAAACTAAGAAAGATGTTACGGGTTCCATTGCTATAGTAGATAGTAAAATTATAGAAGATTTAAGACCTATTAAAGCAGAACAAGCGCTTCAAGGTACGGTTGCTGGAGTATATGTTTCTTCAGGTTCTGGTGCACCTGGCTCTGGTTTTGACATAAGAATTAGAGGAATTTCTTCTAATGGTAATAATGGTCCTTTAGTGTTAATTGACGGTTATCAAGGTAGTATGGATTTATTAAATCCATCGGATATTGAATCCATCACTGTACTTAAAGATGCACAGGCTGCTGTTTATGGTGCTGTTGGTGCTAATGGTGTTGTTATTGTTACCACAAAACAAGGTAAGAAAAATGCAAAAACTAAAGTTTCATTTAATTCATATACAGGTTTTCAGCAAACAACTAAAAAAATCAATTTGTTAAATGCTCAAGAATATGCATTGCTACTTAATGAAAGTAATGCAAATGCAGGTTTAACAATACCATACCCTTCAATCGTTGGGATTGGAAAAGGGACTGATTGGCAAGATCAAGTTTTAAAAAATGCTCCAATCATTAATAATGACATGTCTGTTTCGGGTGGTTCAGAAAAAATGACCTTTGCATTTAGTGCATCTAAAATAAAGCAAGACGGTATTGTAGGTCTCGATAAATCTGGGTTTGACAGAGGAACAGCAAGAATTGCTGTAGGTGTAGACCTATCAGACAAATTTAAATTTTCAACAAATTTAATTTATACCGATTTTAATAGACAAGGTTTAAATGAAGGCGGATTAGGTTCTGTATTATTTAACGCTTTAAATACACCTTCAACATTAACGCCTTATGATGCAAATGGTGCATATACTTTAGTTCCTGCCACACCTGGTTTTGGTAATGAGGTAATAAACCCATTAGCTCAAATTACTAACACGTATAACAGTTATAATCAAGAACGTTTAAATGGTGGTATGAGTTTAGAATTTAAAGCGACAAGCGATTTAAAATTTACTACTCGTTATGGTTTTCAAAGAGGTAATAGTGTAGCAAAATCATTTAACATGTTAGTTGATTATGGTATTGGAAAAGTTTTTAATAACGTAAGTCAAAGTACGGTATCTCAAAACACACAAAAATTTAACAACTATACTTTTGACTTTTATGCTGAATATGAAAAGTCTTTTGCAGAAAAACATAATGTAAAAGTAACCGTTGGTGGTACTTTATATGAAGAGGGTGGCGAAGGTTTATATGCAACAGGTTATGACGTACCCTATAACTTATGGGAATATGCAGACATTGCTCTTGCAAACGGTCCGGCACCAGAAGGTGTATTAACTGTTGGGTCATATAAGTCTGCAGCTTACAAAAGACCTTCTTTGTTTTCTACAGTAGATTATGATTATAGCGGAAAATATTTACTTTCTGTGATTTTAAGAAGAGATCAATCTTCAAGGTTTGCTCCTAATAACAGTGTAGCTTTTTTTAATTCTGTTTTAGGTGGTTGGATTATTTCTGACGAAGAATTTTTTAATCAAGACAGTAAAGTTAATTTCTTAAAATTAAGAGCCAGTTATGGAACTTTAGGTAATGATGCTATTGGTAATAATGATTACCGTTCGTTATTATCAGGTGAGGGTACATATGTGTTTGATGGTATTTTGTCAAACGGAACTGCATTAGGTCAAATTCCGAATCCAGATGTTAAATGGGAATTTGACACCAAATTAGATGTGGGTATTGATGCTAAAATGTTTAATAATAAACTTGAAATTACGGCAGATTATTTTAACAATAAGCGTAGCGATTTGTTAATTAGAGGCACACCTGTTTCGGGAATTAATGGCCAAGGTGCTCCAGGTTCTGGAAACCCAACCGTAAATGCAGGAACGGTTAGAAATACAGGATTTGAATTAGCCTTAAACTACAAAAACGAAATTAAAGATTTTAAATACAGTTTAGGATTTAATGTAACTACTATAAATAACGAAGTATTAGAAGTTAAAAATTCAACTGGATTTATTGAAAGTGGCGCATTTGGTATTGGTCAACAATCTCCAACAAGAATGCAAGTTGGTCAACCGATAGGATCATTTTATGGATTACAAACGGATGGAATATTTCAAAATCAAGCCGAGGTTAATGCTCACCCTTCTCAAGCTGGTCTAGGAACGGCAGCTTCTCCTGGAGACATACGTTTTAAAGATGTTAACGGAGATGGTGTAGTAAATTTAGATGATAGAACATTTATTGGTAAATCAATTGCAGATTATACCTTAGGATTTAATTTAAATTTAAAATATAAAGGTTTTGATTTTGTTGCTTATTCGTATGCGTCAGTTGGAAATGATTTGATTCGTAATTATGAAAGAACTGAAAACAACTTAAACAAATTAAACTATGTATTGGGTAGATGGACAGGAGAAGGAACTAGTAATGATGTGCCACGAGTTACAGCAGGCGCTTCATCAAACAATTTATTTTCAAATTATTTTGTAGAAGATGCTTCGTTCTTTAGAATTCAAAACATCCAATTAGGATACTCGCTTCCAGATTCTTTTATAAAGAAAGCGGGTATGAGTAAAGTACGTATTTATGCATCAGCAAACAATATATATACGTTTACAAACTATAAAGGATATGACCCATCAGCAAATAGTGGAGACCCTATTTCAGGTGGTATTGACTACGGATTTTATCCTACTCCAAAAACATATGTATTAGGTTTAAATGTTAATTTTTAAAAAAATGAAAATGAAAAAATATAGTTTAAAAACACTTTTATTAGTATGTGCAGCTTTTGCAGTTTCGTGTTCAGACGAATTTGTAAACGAAGAAGCGCCATATGTAATTGACTCTGAAAATTATTTCAACACAGAAACTGATTATAACGATGCACTTATAGGTGCATATGATTTATTACAATCATCTTATTTAAATGTATTGTTAGGAGAAATTGCTTCTGATAATACTTTAGCAGGTGGAGAAAGTGCTACAGATGTTGTAGGAATACAACAAGTTGATGACATGATTCACACCCCGGTTAATGCACAATTAAAAAACATTTGGGATTGGATGTTTGCTGGTGTATATAGAGCCAGTTATATTTTAGAATTTAAGGATAAAACCGATTTTCCAAACAAAAATCAAGTAATTGCCGAAACACGTTTCTTAAAAGCATACTATAATTTTGAATTGACTAAATGGTTTGGACCAATTCCAATAAAAGTAGATCAACGATTTAGCGTTAAAGATATTGAATCACTTCCACGTTCTTCGGTAGCAGAAGTATATGCTAACATAGAGAGTGATTTGCTTTTTGCAGTAGAACATTTAAATGCTTCAGCTTCTCAAACTGGTAGAGCAACAAAAGGAGCTGCTCAAGCTTTGTTAGGTAAAGTTTATTTGTATCAAAACAAATATGTAGATGCTTCAGCTATTTTAGAGCAAGTAATTTTAAGTGGTAGTTACTCTTTAGTTTCTGATTACAATACCATTTTTGAAAATTCAGGTGAAAATGGTTCAGAATCTGTTTTTGAAGTTCAATATACAGATACTGAAGGTGCTGGTTTTGGATGTTTGCAGTGTAGTGAAGGTAATGTAGCAGTTGGATTCAACGGAATACGTAATTATTCAGGACCTTTATTTGATTCAGGATACAGTTTTAATGTACCCACACAAGCCGTGTATAATTCATTTGAAGTAGGAGATAATCGTAAAGATGTAGCCATTTTAAACATCGTTTCATGGGCAGCATCTAATAATGCTTCTTTTGGAGAAGGAAATGAGCATACCGGATTTTATAATAGAAAATATATCGCAAGACAAGGGGATACCAATATAGGTGATCAAAACTTAACAAATCCAAACAACTACAGATCTATTCGTTATGCAGATGTTTTGTTAATGGCTGCAGAAGCTTTTAACAGAGGTGGAATTAACGATGAAAAAGCTAGAGATTATTTAAATCAAGTTAGAGAAAGAGCATTTGGAGATGTAAATCATAATATTTCATCATCTGGTGCTGCGTTGACTGATTTTATTTGGGCCGAACGTAATTTTGAATTAGTTGGAGAAGGACATCGCTTTTTTGATTTAGTAAGAACCGGTAGAGCAGCACAAGCTATTCCAGGTTTTATAACAGGTAAGCATGAATTATTTCCAGTGCCTTTCGAAGAAATTCAATTCTCAAACGGCAATTGGCAACAAAATCCTAATTATTAAATAAATAAATAAAAATGAAAAAATATATAGCATTAGTAATCATTGCATTCATTTTTGGATGTACCTCAGATAATGACTTGATAGATATAAATAATATCGATGCACCAACCAACGTATCGGCTTTGTTCACAATAAAGCAAGATAACTCAGGATTAGTTACCATTACTCCAAGTGGTGATGGTGTTACACAGTACGAAGTTTTCTATAGTGATGCCTCTAATGAAAGTGACGTATTAAATCCAGGCGGTACAACTTCTCATGTATATTTAGAGGGTGTTTATCCTGTAAAAATTATAGCAACCACATTAAACGGTTTACAAACCGAAATCATAAAAGAATTAACTGTTTCTTTTATAGCTCCAGAAAACTTAGTAGCAATCATTACTCCTGTAACTGGAAATAATATGGCTATTAAAGTTAGTGCAACAGCTGATTTAGAAACCTACTTTCAAGTGTTTTATGGTGAAGATCCAGCACAAGTACCAGTTGACTTTATGCAAGGTGATGAGGTTACTCATACCTATACAAATGTTGGAATATATGAAGTGAGAGTAGTCGCTTTAACAGGTGGTATTGCATTTGCTGAAGATATACAACAAGTAATAATTTCAAATCCAATTTTATTACCAATTAATTTTGAATCATCTACATTAAATTATGCTTTTGTTAATTTTGGCGGTGCTTCAACTACAGTTGTAGATAATCCATATATGAATGTTGATAACACCAGTTCTAAAGTAGCTAAATTGAACAAAGGAAATGGTTCTGAAGTTTGGGCGGGTTCTTTTATTGAATTAGGTTCACCAATTGATTTTTCAACATTACAAAAAATAAAAATCAAATGCTATGCGCCAGCAGCAGGCAAAATAATTCGAATGAAACTTGAAAACAGTGCTAACGCAAATGTTTTCTTAGAATTAGATGCAACAACAACTGTTGCAAATGCTTGGGAAGAACTTGTTTTTGATTTTACGGGTGCCGTATCCTCAAATAACTATCAAAAAATTGTAATTTTTTACGACTTTGGTAATGCAGGAACAAATTCTGATTACTATTATGATGATGTTGAATTAACATCTGGAGCACCTACTGTCGAATTACCTTTAGATTTTGAATCTAGTGTTTTGACTTATACTTTTACCAATTTTGGCGGAGCTGGAGTTTCTATAATTGCAAATCCAGATGCTTCAGGCATAAACACTAGTGCAAACGTTGCACATATGAACAAAGGAAATGGTTCTCAAACTTGGGCAGGATCCTTTATTGAGTTAGATGCTCCTATTGATTTTTCTTCTTTGCAAAAAATAAAAATCAAATCTTGGGCGCCAGCAGCAGGAAAAATCATTCGAATGAAACTAGAAAACAGCACAAATCCCAATGTATTCTTAGAAGTAGACGCAACAACAGTAACAGCAAATGGTTGGGAAGAATTAACTTTTGATTTCACAGGTGTAAATTCTGCAAACAATTATCAAAAAGTAGTTCTTTTTTATGATTTTGGAAATGCAGGAACAGGAGCTGATTATTATTTTGATGATATTATACAATTTAATTAAAAACACAAAACAATGAAAAAAATACATAAACTTTTTATTCTTGCAGCAACTTTTATTTTAATGGTAGGTTGTCAAGATAATTTAGAAACTTTTGGCGATATAAATACACCTACAAACCTTGCAGTAAATTTTGTAATTCAAGGAGTCACTACAGATTTACCGAATGGTGACGGCTCTGGAAAAGTAGATTTTATTGCAACAGCAGATAATGCTATTTCATATAAATATATTTTTAACGATGGCGATATAAATGCTCCAAGTGGCACTTTAAACAAAAGGTTTACTTTAACAGGTACACATGTATATTCTGTTACTGTTATTGCAAGCGGTAAAGGGGGAGTTGCATCTTCAATTACTCTAGATATTGAAGTATTCAGTTTGTTTGAAGATCCAGAAACTGTTCAGTTTTTAACAAATGGTACTACAAAAAAATGGTATTGGTCAGCATCTGAACAGGGTCATTTAGGTGTAGGTCAAAACAACGACGATGAATCTGCAAATTATTATGCAAATTATTATCAAGCAACACCTTTTGAAAAGGCAGCTACAACAGATAGTAGCTGTTTGTATGAAAATGAATTAACTTTTTCATTAGTAGGCGAACAATTAAAATACGAACTAAATAATGGGGGAAGTACTTTTTTTAATACTTCCTATGAAAATGTAGCAGGAGGATCTCAAGGTTTCGATTTTTGCTACGCTTTTGACACATCAGGTATAAAATCAGTTTCATTAAGTCCTTCTGAATCATTTGTTTCTCAAAACACTGAAGCTTCTTCTCAAACAAGAGGTACTATGATGAATTTTTCAGATAATGGCTTTATGGGATATTATATTGGTCAATCGTCATATGAAATTATATCTATTACAAACAATAGAATGGTTGTTAGAGCAGTTATGGGTAACAATGCATCTTTAGCTTGGTATCATATTTTTACAACTACTTTGCCTGTTCAAAACCCTCCAACAGATTATACAAATTTAGTTTGGTCTGATGAATTTGATGTTGATGGTGTGCCAGATACAACTAAATGGGGATATGACCTTGGTGCTGGAGGCGGATGGGGTAATAATGAAGTTCAAACCTATACCAATGCTGCATCAAATGTAACTGTATCTGCTGGTAATTTAGTAATTACTGCTCTTAAAACAGGTTCTTCATACACTTCTGCAAGATTAAAATCAGAAAATAAATTTGAATTTACTTATGGTAAAGTTGAAGCAAGAGCAAAACTTCCATTTGGAGGTGGAACGTGGCCTGCAATTTGGATGTTAGGTCAAGATTACGCAACAAATACATGGCCTGCTTGTGGTGAGATTGATATTATGGAACATAAAGGTAATATGCAAAACACGATACATGGTACACTGCATTATCCGGGTGTATCACCTGGTGGTGGAAATGGAGGTACTACAGTAATTCAAAATGCGAGTACACAATACCATATTTATAAAACCATTTGGAGTCCAACTTCAATTCAGTTCTTTGTTGATGACGTTTTATTCCATTCTGTACCAAATACAAATACATTACCCTTTAATAGCGATTTCTTTTTGATATTGAATGTTGCAATGGGAGGAGATTTTGGAGGTACAATTGATCCTGCATTTACGCAGTCAAGTATGGAAATTGATTATATAAGAGTATATCAATAATATATAAAAGAATTTGCGATTCAGTTTTTTATAAATTGGGTCGCATTTTTTATTTACATCAATTTATCAGTTTTAAAGCTTACAAATTACTATACAACAACACATCACTTTATTAATAATTTACGCTTTAATTATATAATTAGATTTCTTTATTGTCTTTTAATGCGTTATCATGTTGTTTGTTAAAAAATTACACAACTAAAAAAAATATATTTAGATGTATATGTTTTGTTGTAGTAAGTAATTATTTTTATGAATATATTAATTTTATTTTTACGATTCTTATAATTAAAACATTCAAAAATTCTTATAATATCAAAAGTTTTACAAATGAAAAAAATATTTTTAGTAGCCTTTTTCTGTTGCTTTACAACTTCTTTTTTTGCACAAGCAGATAAAGTAGTTATAGAAAATAACTCAAACGGTATGCGATTGCTTGTTAATGGTGATCCTTTTATTATTAATGGAATGAATTGGGATTATATTCCTATTTCACAAAATTACAGTTATGTATTATGGAATCAATCCGATGATATTATAAGAGCTGCTTTAGATAGCGAAATGAGTTTGCTAAAAAACATGGGTGTAAATACCATCAGACAATACACAGGCATACAGCCAAAATGGATTACATATATCTACGAAAAATATGGCATCTATACAATGCTTAATCACTCTTTTGGTAGATATGGAGTTTCTATTAACGGCACATGGGTTGCTAATACAGAGTACTCTAATTCTGTAGTTAAAAAAAATTTATTAAAAGAAACAGAAGATTTGGTAAACGAATATAAAAATACAAAAGGACTTTTGTTATTTTTATTAGGAAATGAAAACAATTATGGATTGTTTTGGGATGGTGCAGCTACAGAAAATATTCCTTTAGAAGAAAGAAAATCTACTAAAAGAGCTGTTAGTATGTATAAGCTTTTTAATGAAGCGGTATTAGGAATGAAAAAAATTGATACTTCACACCCAATAGCCATTTGTAATGGTGATTTATTATTTTTAGACATCATAGCAAAAGAATGTAAAGACATCGACATCTTAGGTACAAATATGTATAGAGGTGTTTCATTTGTTGATGCTTTTGATCGTGTAAAAAAAGAATTAAATAAACCACTTTTATTTACAGAGTTTGGTGCTGACGCTTTTAATACACTTGATAATGCCGAAGACCAAAAATCTCAAGCCTATTATATGGTAAACAACTGGAAAGAAATTTACGAAAACGCAGCAGGTCTTGGTAAAGCAAACAACTCTTTAGGTGGTTTTACTTTTCAATTTAGTGACGGATGGTGGAAGTATGGACAAACTAAAAATTTAGATGTACATGATGATAACGCTTCATGGGGAAATCAGGGTTATTCGTATGACTTTAAACTAGGCGCTAACAACATGAATGAAGAATGGTTTGGTATTTGTGCAAAAGGCGCAACAAACACCAGAGGATTATACGATCTATATCCAAGAGCGGCATACTATTCATTAAAACAAGCTCATTTAATTAATCCTTATGAAAAAGGAATTACTTTAGATTATATAGAAAATCATTTCAAAAACATCAGTTTGACTGATGCTGTTTTAAGAGCCAGAGGCGACAAAGCAGCTTTAGGAGGAAATGATAATCAAATTTTAAAAATCAGCAACTTAAGAGCAGAATTTACAACGTTTAACACAGGTGGACGTTTAGTTACAACTCCAACTAACGCAGAAGAAAATTCAACTTCATATCCAAACCAATTGGGTTTTGATCATATGGAGTCTTATTACATTGGTGTGGAAGGCAATCCTGCACCAAATATGAAAGCTAATGTAAATGTAAATATTTTAGGTCGGGTTGCAGAAAACCCCATCAATGAAATATTTTATGAAAATAGAGGTAGAGCCCAAACCGTTTCTTCAGAAGATGGAACCATGCAACTTACAGATAATAACAGAGTTCAAATTTATAACGCTTCTTACACATGGAGTGCTAAAGAGTTTGATGTAAGAGGCTTTTATAGAACAGGTCATTATCATTGGGGCTACGAAGGTGATTTTTTTGGTTTATATCCTGAAGCTAACTACGGTCCAAATTTAGATTTATATAACGGAGAAGTTATGGGTTTTGAATTGGACGGAAAAAGAAGTTTAGACGGATTAAAAGCAGCTTTTGGACCACAGTTATGGTGGGGAGCAAATCCAGCTTTTTTATTAAAATACAGTAAAAAAATCGGAATTTTTGATGCAACTGCAGTATATCACGAAGACATTGATGATGCAGGTGCTGCCACAACGTCTATAGCGATTCCACTTCCAAAAACAAGAAGAGCAACTCTGCATTTAAAAACTACAGTAGGAGCATTTGGTTTAGAACTTGGAGGAATATGGGGTGGTCAACCATTAAACAATAGAGTTTTTCAATATGCTATAGAAAACACACCAGGTAATTATGCTACATATGACGATAAAGTAAAAACAACGGACAATTGGGGTGGAAAAGCAAAAATTACTTTTTCTAAAGGCCGTTTCAATG
>NZ_CAWUTS010000096.1:0-35100 GCF_963925415.1 uncultured Flavobacterium sp.
CTAGTCCAATAGAAAACCCTCCACCAACGTCAGTAGCTACAACTGATAAGCCAATATGCCAACTGCTCATATTTCTTCCGCTAACATAAAAATCTTCGGGTGATTTGTTTTTTTTGTAAAAATAAAAGCCCACACCTAGCATAGCTAACATGTAAACCACAAAGATTAAATAATCAATAGTGTGCATTATTCGTATTTTAGATTAAACTGCCCGATATGAAATTTTTTCAAAAGGCTAGATGCAAAAAATTGCAAAGTTGAAAACAAGATTGATTTAAGAAAAAATCAAATATAGGTAGCTTAAAAAAAGCCTTAGTGTTTTCAATAAAATTAATAGCAAATATAGGTAATTTTAAATAAAGGCTCTTTTTTAATATAAAACGGGCATCATATTTAGAAAAAATAATTTTATTTTTCTTATACTTGTATATGTATAAGCCATTTAAAAAAATATAAGCCATGTTAGTAAAAGTATTTGGAAGCGCTGTCTTTGGTGTTGAAGCCACCACCATTACCGTAGAGGTAAACATTGATAAAGGAATTGGATACCACTTAGTTGGGTTACCCGATTCTGCCATTAAAGAAAGTAGTTATCGAATAGCTGATGCACTTAAAAACAATAATTACAAACTTCCAGGTAAGAAAATTACCATAAATATGGCTCCAGCAGATCTGCGTAAAGAAGGTTCTGCCTATGACTTAACATTGGCCGTTGGAATCCTTGTTGCTTCGGATCAAATTAAAGCAGAAAATTTATCGGAATATGTGATTATGGGAGAGCTTTCGCTTGATGGAGGTTTACAACCTATAAAAGGGGCTTTGTCTATAGCCATTAAAGCAAAAGAAGAAGGCTTTAAAGGATTGTTTTTACCCATTCAAAATGTAAAAGAGGCAGCTATTGTTGAAGGGTTAGATGTATACGGTATAGAAAATGTATTACAAATCATTGATTTTTTTGAAGGCAGATCAAAGCTTGAACCCACAAAAATTGATTCTAAAGAAGAATTTAGTAAAAATCTTGAATTTCCTGAATTTGATTTTTCTGATGTAAAAGGGCAGGAAAGCATTAAGCGTTGCATGGAAATTGCAGCTGCCGGTGGTCACAACATCATTTTAATAGGTCCACCAGGTTCAGGAAAAACTATGTTAGCCAAACGTTTGCCTAGTATTTTGCCACCAATGACTATGAAAGAGGCCTTGGAAACTACAAAAATTCATTCTGTAGCCGGAAAGACGAAAGAAGGTGGATTGATGGCACAAAGACCCTTTAGAAGCCCACATCATACTGCAAGTTCTGTTTCATTAGTTGGTGGGGGTAGTTATCCGCAACCTGGAGAAATATCGTTAGCACACAACGGTGTTTTATTTTTAGATGAATTACCCGAATTTAAACGAGAAGTTTTAGAAGTATTGCGTCAACCTCTTGAAGATCGTGAAGTTACTATTGCAAGAGCTAAATTTACCATTACCTATCCATCTTCTTTTATGTTAGTGGCTAGCATGAATCCAAGTCCGAGTGGGTATTTTAACGATCCAGATGCGCCTGTTTCAAGTTCTCCAATGGAAATGCAACGTTATTTGAGTAAAATATCAGGCCCCTTATTAGATCGTATTGACATTCATATTGAAGTAACGCCAGTTCCATTTGAAAAACTAACTGAAACCAAAAAAGCAGAAAGTAGCGTTGAAATTAGAAAGAGAGTTTCAAAAGCACGAGAAATACAGTCTTTGAGATATGAGAATTTTGAAAACTTGCATTATAATGCTCAAATGAGCAGCAAGCAAGTCAGACAATATTGCGAATTGAGTGAAGCATCTTTACAAATGCTTAAAACGGCCATGGAACGCTTAAATTTATCAGCAAGAGCTTATGATAGAATTTTAAAAGTAGCCAGAACAATTGCTGATTTAGAACAAACAGAAAATGTGAATTCAACTCATATTGGTGAAGCAATTCAGTATAGAAGCTTGGATAGAGATGGATGGTTGGGTTAATTGTTATAAAATCTATTTTTTCAGCCAAAGGTTTCGATACAATTTATCTTTATCATAATCTTTGGCTTGTTTTTCAATATTGAAAACTCTGTTTTGTCTTGGGTCATTTCCAATACCAGCTAAATATGCCCAATTTCCCCAATTACTGCAAACATCATAATCAATTAATTGTTGTTCGAAATAAGCAGCACCAAAACGCCAATCGATATTTAATTCATTGCAAAAATAACTCGCTACATTTTGTCTTCCACGATTGCTCATAAAACCAGTTAGTTTTAACTCAAGCATATTTGCATTTATAAAATCAGAATTTGTAGTACCATTTACCCACTGCAAAAGTAATTTTTCGTTTACTGATTTTGAATTTTGTTTTTCGGATTTAATGCCTTCAAACAAGAAGAATTTTGTTTGGTGTTTTTTAAACATAAATCTAAAAAAGTCACGCCAAAGTAATTCAAAAATTAGCCAATACGTAGAATTATTTGCTCCAAATTGCGATTCATATTTTTTAATTTCATTATAAATATATCTAGGTGAAACGCATCCTAAAGCTAACCATGCTGAAAATTTTGAAGAATAATCAGCACCAATCATTCCGTTTCGTGTTTCTTTATATCTTGATAAATATTGACTTTGATAAAAATAATGATTTAGTCGGTTGTGTGCTTCTGTTTCACCTCCTTTAAACTGAATTGCAGCTCTTTGGTCTATTTCTATTGATTGTAATCCCAATTCATTCAAACTTGGAAGTTTTATTTCTGGAATTTCAGGAGAACTTATTTTTTTGGGTTTATCAAAAGCTTCTCTGATTATTGCATCTTTCTCTGTTTTTTTTCGAAAGGTCGTAAATGTATCAGGAATATCTTTTATTGAAAAAGGTAAATCTTCTGCATGATATAAAGTGCTAGTACTTAACGATTCAAATTCGCAATGTAATTTAAAAAGTTCATTGGCTACTAATTTTTCAGTTTGCTTTTCTTCAAAGGCTACTTCACGCTTTGCAAATACTTTTTGGATTTTATATTCTGAAACAATTTTCGGAATTTCAATTTCTGGTTTTCCTTTTACAATTAATAATCCAGAACCTATTGCTCTTAAATTTTTATCTAAATCTGCTAAAGATTCTAATAAAAATTGAGTTCTAAAATTACCTGTTTTTTTAAAACCAAATGAGGTAATTTCAAAAAGAGCTTCATCAAAACAATAGACACAAATTAGTAGTTTACTTTGTGCAATTGCCTTTACAAGTGTTTCATTATCCGTTAATCGTAAATCGGTTTTGAACCAAACTAATGCAGTTTTCATTATAATTCGTTTATGTTTTTTAAATAATAATCAGCTTGTTGTAATAATTCTACTTTGGCTTCTGGTTTCATTTTTTTCCATACATTGTACATCATTCCAATTCTTGGATTTTTACTTAATTTATCTTCATTTTTATCATAAAAATTCCAATACAAACTATTAAAAGGACATGATTTTACACCAGTTTTTAGCGCTTTCTTATAAAAACAAGTACCACAATAATGACTCATTTTATCAATATAAGTGGATGAACTTACATAAGGTTTTGTGCCAACAATTCCTCCATCAGCAAATTGACTCATGCCACGTGTATTTGTAATTTGAACCCATTGTATGGCATCAATATATATGCCTAAATACCAAGCGTCAACTTTATCTGGGTGAATTCCTGCTAAAAGCGCAAAATTACCTGTAATCATTAACCGTTGAATGTGATGTGCATAGGCATAATCTAAAGATTGATTAATCGCATCTTTCATGCAATTCATTTTAGTTTTTCCTGTCCAAAACCAATCGGGTAATTTTTCTTGATTGTTAAAATAATTCATTTGGGCATATTCAGGCATTTTTAGCCAATAAATACCTCGCATATATTCACGCCACCCAATAATCTGACGTACAAAACCTTCTAATTGATTGAATTCAATTTCATTGGGACGAATTTGCCATTCAGAAATACAAGCTTCAATAACTTCTTGCGGAGAAATCATTTTAATGTTCATAGAAAATGAAATTCTTGAATGATATAATGACCATTCATTTGGGGTCATAGCATCTTGAAAACTTCCAAATAAATGCAAACAATTTTTGACAAAAAAGTTAAGTAATTCTAATGATTGTTCGCGATTTATTGGCCAAACAAAATTATTTTTATCTATATTACCAATGGTTTTTATATCTGTTTTTTTAATTTCATTTAAAATTTCAGAAACATCATTATTGAAAATTAACGGTGGAGTAGGTTTGTGGTCTTTCGGAATTTTCTTTCTGTTTTCTCCATCATAATTCCATTTCCCAGTTGTAGGTTTGTCTCCATCCATTAAAATATTGTGTTTTTTTCGCATAGCACGATAAAAACTTTCTAATAAAAGTGTTTTTTTTCCTTCAAAGAAAGTTCCAAGTTCCGTTCTTGAAGTATAAAAATGTTCAGAATCTATAACTGAATTTGAAATAGATAATGAATTGCAATAATTTTTAAGTATTTCGTTTAATCTATATTCATCAGGTAATTGGTATTCAAAATTTGTAAACTGTTGTTTTTCTATTAAATACTGAATATTTTTGTCAAAAGATTGTAAGTTATTTTCATCATTTAGAGGTGTATAAATCACTTGATGTTTATTTTTTATTAATTCATTGGCAAATGATTTCATAGCAGAAAAGAAGCCTACAATTTTTTGAATATGATGGGTAGCATAATCTGTTTCTGTTCGAATTTCCATCAAAAGATAAGTCACAGAATCATCTTTGGTTTTAAACCACGAATGATTACTATTTAATTGATCTCCTAGAATTAATCTTAAAGTTTTCATTTTCATTATTTATTCATTCTGCATTTATCACTACAATATTTAACTTCTTCCCAAACTTTCTCCCATTTTTTACGCCATGTGAAAGTTTTTTTGCAAACCAAACATATTTTAGTTGGTAAGTTTTGTTTTTTTACTCCTCGCATTTTTGGGTTTATTAGGATTAGTTACATGCTTTTGTAAAATACGTTTTCCTTCTTCTTTCACTTCATCTTTTTTACGAAAACTCCAAACAATATCACTGGCATATTTTCGGGTTTCTTCAATGTTTACAATTGGTTCTGGATAATTTTTACCTATTTCACAATTATAAAATTGTTGTTCAATTAAACTCATTTTCCAGGGTTCATGTAATAAATGAATTGGAATATCTTTTAATTCGGGCAACCACTGTTTGATAAAAACTCCTTCAGAATCATGTTCTTCAGAATTTTTTATGGGATTATAAATTCGAATAGTATTAATGCCGGTTGTACCAGATTGCATCTGAATTTGTGGATAATGAATACCTGGTTCATAATCTAGAAATTGTCTTGCTAAAAAATGAAGTTCTCGCCAATCTTGCCATAAATTAAAAGTAAAAAAAGAAACTACCATAGCTCTCATTCTGAAGTTGATATACCCTGTTTCAATTAAGCATCGCATGCATGCATCAACAATTGGAACACCTGTTTTTCCTTGTTGCCATGCTTTTATATAGGTTTCGTTTTTTGGTTTTATTAGACTATCATAAGCTCTATTTGCGTTTTCAAATTCCATTTCACATTCATCTTCAAATTTTTGCATAAAATGACAATGCCAATGTAATCTTGAAACAAAATTTAGAATGGCTCGTTTGTTTTTTGAAGATTCGTAAAATTGATTGGTATATTGATAAACCATACGCATACTGATGTTTCCATAAGTTAAATATGGTGACAAACGACTGCAACCTTTTCTACTCAAAGCAGGTTTTGAAATATGTTTGCTATAATTAACATAGCGTTCTTTTACAAAACTATCTAAATACCTCCATGCGTAATTTTCACCACCTTGTTGAAAGTTTTTATTGCGTGTTGTAATTTTAGGGTGTAATGATTCTCCTTTTATAGATTGATATTTATCGTTGTTTAAATTTTCAAAATTAATTTTTTTTAAATCAATTATTTTTGGAGTATCTCGCATTATGTTTTCCCAACGTTTGTCCCAATTTTGTCGAGATTTTAATTTTCTGATGACACCATGTATTTGAAATTGTTTCCAAAGTATTTTATTGTTATCAAAAAAAAGCTGCATTTGAATATCTCTGTCAAATGTGATTTTATTTCCAATTTCTTGATGTGAATATACATTTTTGATAATATATTCCTCAATTAGTTGACTAAAAACGGTTTCAACTTCATTGTAGAAAATGTATATTTTTGAGTTTAGGCTATCTAATTTTGATTGCATAGCCTGCAAAGATTCATAAACAAATCGCCAATGACGAACATCTGAATCATCATAGTTCATCACTGAAGGTTCAAAAACATAAAGTAATAAAACAGGTAAATTTTGTTGAGAAGCATAAAAAAGCGGTTCATGATCTGTAAATCGTAAATCACGTTTTAACCAAACTATATTTATGTCTTTTTTACTCAATTTAATAAAAGTGAAATGGGCTCTTTATTAGTTTTTGCATAACTCAATCGGTCAATTTTTTTAGTTATATGATAACTGTCTAAACCTGAACAAGTAATTGTTTTTGCTTTTTCAATGTCAATAAAACCATCATCAAATAAGCTATCATTTGGAATGTAAATATCTTTAACTTCACCAATAATTAATAGGGTATTGTTTATTTCTATTTCAATTTTTTGTTTGAATTCTAAACTAAATTGAATGTGACTTTCTTTTACAAAAGGTGCTTGAAAATCGTTTTTATATTCTGTTTCTAAACCAGTTGCATCAAATTCTGAAATGTCTCTTGGATAACGAGCCGAAGTTTGATGTGCTTGTTTGTAAATGGTTTCATTGATATGATTTATGGTGTAATATTTTGTTTCTAAAATGTTTTCTAAAGTATGCCTTTCAACAACTCCTGGACGAATAATGATTCCAAACAAAGCAGGATTTGAACCAATATGAATTAAAGAACTTATTATAGAAAGATTAGTTTGATTATCATTGTTTTTTGTTCCAATTAAACACACACTTTTAAAGCCAGATAAACTATTGATTAAGTTTATTCGGTATAATTTTTCCATCGAAGAAATATCTGAATTTGATATGTGTATTTGCATGAATTTTTTTTAGTTTAATACATTATTCAAAATAGTTGTCTTGTTTTGAATCAAGATGAATCCATTTTTTATTACTATTTAATTTAAAAGATCCAATATGTACTTTATTCCAATGTTCAGGGTGAATTAAAGATAAAAAATTGATTCCATTATCTGCTAAGTACAAATGATAAATTTCACCAACAACAGGTTCAAATGAAAATTTAGCATTGTATACTATTTCATTCCATTCATATTCTTGCATTAACTTTTGATATTCAAGTTTAAGTTCATTAAACTTACTTTCAAATTCTTTGTTTATATTTCTAATTCCATTACTTTTCCAGTCAACTAGGTTGTCTAGCTTTATTGCAGGAGCGCCAACATTGGTAGAATACGACAATACATTAGCATTATATCCAGTTTCTTTTGAAAAAACTACATTATCTGGCTTTTCTTTTTTCATCTATCGTTTAGAAATTTTATTGTTTGAAATAATTCTTTGCTGTTTGCATTTGAATCGGTCTATACCATCATTACGTTTTGCAAGATGTTTTGTTTTACAGTTTTCAACTCGTTTTCGCCATAATTTATAGCTGCCAAACCGAAGTTCTTTTTTCATTAAAGCTTTTACGTCAGACTCTAATATGCCAAATTGAAATTTAATGGCATCAAATGGAGTTCTGTCTTCCCATGCCATTTCAATAATTCTATCAATTTGTATTTCAGTAAATACGACTTTTGAAGTAAAACTCATTTTGTTTAACATTTAATATTAAAAGATAAACAAAATTACTAAAAAAATATTTAATATTATTCATATAACAAAATCATTTACAAGTGTTTTTTCCAATAGCGTACACCATAGCTGCAAAAAATTTCATCGTTAGGTTTAATTTTCTTTAAGGCAATGATGCAAACATTTTCATCATCATCTAATGCGATTTTTGCATTATTTTTTATTTGTGATTTTTCAAAAGCTTCAGCATCATTTGCATATTTAGCAAAACATTCTACATGTAAAGAATCCATAATAGTGCCGTCTATCATATTTATAAAATAACGATCTTGGTTATTTTCAACTCGAATTTTAGCTTCTAATTCGGTCAAGATTTCTCCTTTGAATATAGAAATAACTTCGTGTTTGTAAATTTCTATTGCAGTAAATAATCCTTTGCCAGCATTTGGCAATTGAGAAGTTTCAATATATAAATAATCAGATTCTAAAGCTTCAATTATTAAGGGTAAGTTTTGCAGTTTTAATTTTTTAGAGTTATGATACGAATATAGTTAAAACTATCAAAAATAACTATTTTACATATTTATAATAACGAGCCCCTTTTAATACAGGGTTTTCTTTTTCTATAAAATCTAACACAAATTCATTTTTTGCTATTAAAACTGGTGTTTTTAATTCTTTTTTATGCAATTTTTCATAAGTTATAAAATCGATTGGAGTTCTTTTTTCTAAAACTTCAAAAAACTGAGTTTTTGCAATTTTATGCGCCCAATTTTCTTGAATAATTCCTTCAAATACTTTTGATTTTGAACCACTACCGTAAGCTATAAATCCTGTTTTTTTGTTTGTTAAATCTTTGTTTTGTTTCAATGCATCATATAATGCTGACAAAAAACCTAAAAATATTGACCCTGTATATATGTTACCCACTTCACCAGAAGCAATTTCTGATGGCTTTATTTTTTGATTTACCAATGCTACATATTCAGATGATTTTGATAAAGAGCGCATTTTTTCTTTTTCATTTTCACCTATTTGTGCATTTAAAAGTATTTGATTTTCTTGTGCATAAATTTCTATAAAAGTACGCCTGCCCTGATAACAGTAGGGTAGGTGCATAAAAATTAATTCCCAGTTATTAAAATTAGCATCGTTTTGTGGGCTTTCTTTTTTAAAATTACTGTAGGCTTCTTTTATTCTGTTAATGTAACATGTATTTGAATATTGACCGTCAAAAACGGGTTGTTCTTTTGAGATGGTAACTTCAGTTTCTAATATGCCAAACCAATCTTCATTTGTTGAAGTTTTAGTTATTTCAAATTTATCCAATATAACTTTTGGTTTAAAGAAATCAAAAACACCATTTGTAGAAACTCCTGTTTCATTTGAAAAAGAAATTATGCTTGGACTTGAAGTTATTAACATAGCAATTGCTCCAGCACCTTGGGTATATTCTCCGCTAGAAATTAAATCATATTTGGCATTATCAGTGGCTATAACTATTGCTTTTTTTGTAGGATTTAAACGGATAAAGTCAACGCAATTTTGTAGAGCATCAACTGCGCCAATACAAGCAAATGTAAAATCAACTGCATCACAATTTTGAAAAGAATTTGAACCTAATTCTTGTTCAATTACTTGTAAAATATAAGAAGCAATAGGTTTAGAATTGTCTAAACTACTTTCTGTACCGACATATATTCGTGCGATTTCAGCTGGATTTAAATTTTCTTGAGCAAATAGCTTTAATAAAGCATTGGACCCAAGTGTAATTATATCTTGATCAACATCTAAAAAGCTCATTTTTTGAAGGCCTAAACCATTGGTCAGTTTGTCGGGTTCAATATTGCGATTTAAGGCTAAAACATCGATGGGTAAATATATTTTAGGAACATCAAATTGAATGGCATCTATTCCGACTTGCATGATTTATTTTTTAAAATGAAGTCAAAATTAATAATTGCAAAACAGTTATAACCTAAACAATTTATAAAAAAATAATTTGACATCAATTTTTAAGAATTTCATAAAAAAATGACAATTTTTAGTATTTAATTTATGTTCTTGTTATGAAAACTTAATGTTTTTTAGAAAACACACACAGATAAATTAGGTTATAGAACAAAATTTAGAGTAGTTTTTTTTAGAATACTCTCTTAAACAGATTATTGTGGGGTTTGATCTAAGGCTACAATTGTGAAAACGTATCATGCTCTCTAATGTCTCCAGATTCATAACCTTTCATAAACCATTTCATGCGTTGTTCTGAAGAACCGTGTGTAAAAGACTCTTGGTTTACATGTCCTTGCATTTTACTTTGAATAGCATCGTCACCTACTGCATGTGCAGCACTTAAAGCTTCTTCTATATCTCCAGCTTCTAGTAATTTTTTATTATAATGTGCCCAAAGACCTGCATAAAAATCAGCTTGAAGTTCTAAAGCTACAGATAATTTATTGCCTTCAATTTCATTTCTGTTTTGTTGCAATTGTCTTATTTTTTTTGATGTTCCAAGCAATGTTTGAACATGATGTCCTACCTCATGAGCAATTACGTAAGCTATGGCAAAATCACCACCTTTTGCACCAAAACGTGTCCTTAATTCTTCAAAAAATACTAAGTCCATGTATACTTTTTGATCTGCAGGACAATAAAATGGTCCAGAAGATGCAGATGCGCTTCCGCATGCAGTTTCAACAGATTCTGAAAACAACACCATACCAGGTTTTTGATAAGTGCCTATATTATTTTCAGTAAATATTTTTTGCCAAGTTGCATTGTTATAAACAAAAACAGATTCAGTAAAATCACCCATCTGTTGTTCAGCATCAGATAATTCTCGTGTTTGAGTGTTCTGATTTTGTTCTTGCGTTTGGTTAAACATTTCAAGTCCGCTTCCAATCATTTGGCCTGTATCTCCTCCAAAAGCATTGAGTAATAAAATTACAACTCCTATTATTCCTCCTCCAACAGCTGCTTTTCTACCTCCTGAAATTGCACGTCTGTCTTCAAAAGAATCACTTTTTTGTTTTTTCCATTTCATGATAGTAGTTCTTTGTGTTTATTGATTCATAAAAGTATTTTTTTGTTTTATAAGTAACAAAAAAACCATATAAATAAATAAATAAATCGATAAAATGAATTATATAGCATTCCAAATGACATCTTTAGGAACTTGAGCTTCAAAAGATAAAACTTTTTTTGTAACAGGATGTGTTAAAATTAATTTTCTGGCATGAAGATGAATACCACCGTCAGTGTTGCTGCGGTCAAAACCATATTTTAAATCACCTTTTATTGCACAGCCAATGGCTGTTAATTGTGCTCTAATTTGATGATGTCTTCCTGTATGAAGATTAATTTCTAAAGCAATATAATTATTTAATTTTTTGATAATCTTATATTCTAAACTGGCAATTTTACTGTCAGGCACTTCTTTTAAATGTGCTTTTGAAGTATTGTTTATGGGGTTTCGTTTTAAAAAATGGTTTAGAGTGTCAGTTTCTTTGGGTGGTTGGTTTTTAACAATTGCCCAATAAATTTTTTGTGTTTCTCTGTTTTTAAATGATTCATTTAAACGGGTTAATGCTTTTGAAGTTTTTGCAAAAATGATAATACCCGTAGTAGGTCTATCTAAGCGATGTACAACTCCCAAATATACCTCTCCGGGTTTATTGTATTGGTCTTTTATGTATTCTTTTACTACTTCAGATAAGGGTTTGTCGCCTGTTTTATCACCTTGTACAATATCGCCTACTCGTTTGTTGATGACAATGATGTGATTGTCTTCGTGAATGATTTGGAGGTTAGATTTGTTAGAAATTATTTTGTTAGGCATATGTTTTAAATACTAATTTCAAAATTAATACTGTTCATTTTCATTAGGAAAATCAACTGCTTTTACATCTGAAACGTATTGACCTATTGCATTAGTCATATCTTCAAAAAGATTCATATAGCGTCTTAAAAACCGAGGACTAAATTCGTGCGTCATTCCTAACATATCGTGTAAAACTAATACTTGGCCGTCAACTCCATTTCCTGCTCCAATACCTATTACTGGAATTGAAATGCTCTCGGCAACTTTTTTTGCTAATAAGGCTGGAATTTTTTCTAATACTAAAGCAAAACAACCAATGCGTTCTAACATTTTTGCATCGTCAATTAGTTTATCGGCTTCTTCTTCTTCTTTGGCTCTAACGGTGTAAGTTCCAAATTTATAGATGGATTGTGGTGTGAGTCCCAAATGTCCCATAACAGGAATACCTGCATTTAATATTCGTTTGATGCTTTCTTTAATTTCATTACCACCTTCAAGTTTTACTGCATGACCACCGCTTTCTTTCATAATTCTTATAGCAGAACGCAAGGCTTCTTTTGGGTCAGATTGGTAGCTTCCAAAAGGTAAATCTACAACAACTAATGAGCGATCTATTGCTCTCACAACACCAGATGCATGATAAATCATTTGATCAAGTGTAATAGGTAAAGTAGTTTCGTGACCAGCCATAACATTACTAGCGGAATCTCCTACTAAAATAACATCAACACCAGCAGTATCTACAATTTTTGCCATGGTATAATCATATGCAGTAAGCATGGAGATTTTTTCTCCGTTTTGCTTCATTTCAATTAATGATTTTGTGGTAATTCTTTTGTAATCTTTTTTAGCTGCTGACATAGTATTTTATAAAATTTAAGCAAATGTAGTAAATCAAAAATTCATTTAAATTATATTGAAAAAAAATTGATTAATTTAATTGAAACAAACGAATAAATCGTGTATTGATATTTAGTGTTAAAGTTTCAAGAAGTGTTAACAATCAGACATGTTAACACTTACAGCTAATCCACCTTCAGATGTTTCTTTGTACTTGGTACTCATGTCTTTAGCGGTTTCCCACATAGTGCTTACTACTTTGTCTAAAGGAACTTTTACGTTTTTAGCATCAGTTTCTAAAGCCAATTCGGCTGCATTAATTGCTTTTATAGCTCCCATAGTGTTTCTTTCAATACAAGGAATTTGTACCAAACCACCAATAGGGTCACAAGTTAAACCTAAATGATGTTCCATAGCAATTTCGGCAGCAACTGTTACTTGTTCAGCTGTTCCACCCATTGCCTCACATAGTGCAGCAGCAGCCATAGCACTTGAAACTCCAATTTCTGCCTGGCAGCCACCCATTGCAGCACTAATGGTTGCTCCTTTTTTAAAAATACTGCCTATTTCTCCAGCAGTCATTAAAAATCGTTTGATTTCATCTTCACCAGCTTCGTGATTTTCTATAACTAAATAATACATTAAAACAGACGGAATAACACCTGCACTTCCGTTTGTAGGCGCTGTAACAACCCTCCCTAATGAGGCATTTACTTCATTTACGGATAAAGCAAAACAGCTTACCCATTTTAATATTTGACGAAACTTGACTTCGGTTTGACGAATTATTTGCATCCATGAATAAGGGTTTTCATAGGGCAAAACACCAATTAAATTTTTATGAATATCATAAGCACGTCTTCTAACGTTTAAGCCTCCAGGCAAAGTTCCTTCAGTATGACATCCAATATACATACATTCAAGCATTGTATTCCAAATTCGCATCAATTCGTTGTGGATTTCATCTTCACTTCGCATGGATTTTTCGTTTTCATAAACGATTTCCCATACTTTTTTATTTTCTTGACTGCAATAGGCTAATAATTCGGATGCTTTATCAATTGGAAATGGAAAAGCACATTTTATTTCTTCGTTTTTAGCAGAATTAATTAGTTCTTCAACTACAACAAAGCCACCTCCAATTGAATAGTATGTTGTTTCGTGTACTAAACTTTCTGTGTAAGCTGTAAACTTCATTCCATTAGAATGAAAAGGTAAAAACTCACGATTGAAAACAATATCATCTTTAAAATTAAAAGGAATAAGAATTTCGTTAGCTAAAAAAATTTCCTTTTTATTTTTGATTGCTGAAATGATAACATCAATACTTTCAACAGGAATATATTCGGGATCGGCGCCACTTAAACCTAACATAAGCGCTAAATCGGTAGCATGTCCTTTTCCTGTTAAAGATAAAGATCCATATAGATCAATTTTAACTCTGTTTGTTGTGTCTAATAAATTTTTGTTTTTTAGTTCTCCTAAAAAACGTTCGGCAGCTCGCCACGGGCCAAGAGTGTGAGAACTAGATGGTCCCACACCAATTTTTAACATATCAAAAACTGAAACACATTCCATAGCTATATCGTTATAGTTACAAAGGTAATAGAAAGTTTAGAAGTTTAATTTGTTTTATTAATTTTTAACAAACCTCATATTATTACACATTTTTAAACCTATAAAATGTCATCTTGTCATATTTTTTTTTGTAGAACTGACATATTCTTAACAAATAATATGTTGGCATAATCCTTGACTACTTGAAACTGAGTTTAAAAAATTAAATAAATTAGAAATTAAATAAAGATGGGTAAAATTATTGGAATCGACTTAGGAACAACTAACTCTTGCGTATCTGTAATGGAAGGTAACGAACCAGTTGTAATTCCAAATGCAGAAGGAAAAAGAACAACTCCTTCAATCATTGCATTTGTTGAAGGTGGTGAAATCAAAGTAGGAGATCCTGCAAAAAGACAAGCAGTAACAAATCCAACAAAAACGATTAGTTCAATTAAACGTTTTATGGGTCATAGTTTTTCTGAAGTTTCAGCAGAATCAAAAAGAGTGCCTTATAAAGTAGTTAAAGGAGACAACAACACACCACGTGTTGATATTGATGGTCGTTTATACACTGCACAAGAATTGTCTGCAATGACTCTTCAAAAAATGAAAAAAACGGCAGAAGACTACTTAGGTCAAACTGTTACTGAAGCAGTTATTACAGTTCCTGCATATTTTAATGATGCACAACGTCAGGCAACTAAAGAAGCTGGTGAAATTGCAGGTCTTAAAGTAATGCGTATTATCAACGAACCAACTGCAGCTGCGTTAGCTTATGGTTTAGATAAAAAAGGTATTGATCAAAAAATTGCAGTTTACGATTTAGGTGGAGGTACATTTGATATTTCTATTCTTGAATTAGGAGACGGTGTATTTGAAGTATTGTCTACAAACGGTGATACTCATTTAGGTGGAGATGATTTTGACCAAGTTATTATTGACTGGTTAGCAGATGAATTTAAATCTGATGAAGCTATTGATTTACGTGAAGACCCAATGTCTTTACAAAGAATTAAAGAAGCGGCTGAAAAAGCTAAAATTGAATTATCGTCTTCAGCGGAAACAGAAATTAATTTGCCTTATGTAACAGCTACTGCTTCAGGACCAAAACACTTAGTAAAAAAATTAACAAGAGCTAAATTTGAACAATTAGCAGATTCATTAGTAAAACGTTCTATGGAACCTGTTGCTAAAGCTTTAAAAGATGCAGGTTTATCTACGTCAGATATTGACCAAGTTATTTTAGTTGGTGGTTCAACACGTATGCCAAGAATTGTTGATGAAGTTGAAAAATTCTTCGGCAAAAAAGCATCTAAAGGAGTAAATCCTGATGAAGTTGTTGCAATCGGAGCAGCTATTCAAGGTGGTGTATTATCTGGAGATGTTAAAGACGTATTGTTATTAGACGTTACACCTTTAGCATTAGGAATTGAAACTTTGGGTTCTGTTATGACAACTCTTATTGAGTCAAATACTACTATTCCAACAAAAAAATCACAAATATTTTCTACTGCAGCAGATAATCAACCAACTGTAGAACTTCACGTTTTACAAGGTGCAAGACCAATGGCAGCAGATAACAAAACAATTGGTAGATTTAACCTTGATGGTATTCCACCATCTCCAAGAGGAGTTCCACAAATTGAAGTTACTTTTGATATTGATGCTAATGGTATCATTAAAGTTTCTGCTACAGATAAAGGAACAGGAAAATCTCATGATATTCGTATTGAAGCTTCATCTGGTTTAACATCAGAAGAAATTGAAAGAATGAAAAAAGATGCAGAAGCAAATGCTGATGCAGACAAAATTGCAAAAGAAAGAGTTGAAAAACTTAACGAAGCTGATGCAATGATTTTTCAAACTGAAAGTCAATTAAAAGAATTAGGTGAAAAATTAACAGATGATCATAAAACTGCAATTGAATTTGCATTGACTGAATTAAGAATGGCGCACCAATTACAAGACTTGGTAGCTATTGATAAAGGTTTAGAAAATGTAAATGCAGCTTGGAAAATTGCTACAGAAGCAATGTATGCTCAAGGCGATGCAGGACAGGCTCAAGACGATCAACCTCAAGCTGACGCTTCAGGTGATCAAACTCAAGATGTAGAATTTGAAGAAGTAAAATAATTCAAGTATATTTATGTAGAGTATTAAAAAAACCGAGTAAGCAATTACTCGGTTTTTTGTTTTATACGAAACATTTTAATAATAATAAATACATGCGGAAAAGTGATGGCCGCCAATAATGAAAAGAACAAGGATTCAAAAATAGTTTTGTCATTTAAAAATAAATATAAAATCAAAATACCAATTAAGGAAACAATCCAAAAAGGCAAGGCAGTGCTCAAATAGCGAATTGTTGTGTTTAAATTAATATCACTATAAATAAAGCTAATTTGATCTCTTATAGATGGTAAACTATGCCAAATGACAAAGTAAATTGCAAAAGCCCATATTAAATTTGAAGTTTTAAAAATTAGTGTAAATACAAGTAGATAAAAAACATTTATTAGTATTTTTTTTTTAAAAGCATGTAGTTTTAAATAAAGCGCAAAACCAATTAAAATTAAAGAAAGTAAGGTCCCAAATAATATAAAATTAAAATTAAAAGCCATGATTGAATGCCCTGTTATGGTTAAAACAATGTTTTTAACCTCTATTTCGTGAGATTGAAAAAGTAACATTAGGATACTAAACCCATAAATAATTTGAAAAAAAGGCATTAATGCTATGCTTTTTTTAGATTCTTTAAATTGCCAATGTTGCTCGCCAAAATGATAAGAACTAACCACTATAAAAAGCAATAATGCCAAGCTTGGCAAAAAATTAAATAAAAATACACCAAATAATACAGTTAATATATAATAAAAGATAACCCTTTTGTTGGATATAAAATTAGTTCCATATGTTTTATTTAACAATAAAACATCATTAGATCCATGTAAAATTCCTACTAAAAATATTATTACAAAGCCTATGTATAGTTGAATTTGTGCGTTAAAAAAAGAATTTATCCATAGGGCTAAAAAGCTTATAAATATAGATATTTTATCAAGTTTAGACATGTAACAATGTTTTTTGTTTAAATATAATCAAAAAATAATAAACAAAATGTTTTTTTTTTATCTTAATTTTTAATAAATTTACTTCTAATTAACCTAAAAACCTTAATAAATTATGTTAAATTCAATTTCACTACTAGCGGCAGTTAGTAAATTAGACCCTACTGATTATGTAGGTTTTACTTTTTTTGTTGGATGTATGGCTATGATGGCAGCATCAGCATTTTTCTTTTTATCGTTAAATCAGTTTGATAAAAAATGGAGAACATCTGTTTTAGTGTCTGGTTTAATAACTTTTATTGCAGCAGTTCATTATTTTTACATGAGAGACTACTGGGCTAGTTTTGGCGAATCTCCTACATTTTTTAGATATGTAGATTGGATTTTAACTGTGCCATTAATGTGTTTAGAGTTTTACTTAATTTTAAAAGTAGCTGGAGCTAAACAATCATTATTATGGAAAATGATTTTTCTTTCTGTAATCATGTTAATAACAGGATATATTGGAGAAACAGTGGATCGACCTAACGCATGGCTTTGGGGATTAGTTTCTGGAATTGCTTATTTTGCTATAGCTTATGAAATTTGGTTAGGCGAAGCATCTAAATTAGCAAAAGCTGCAGGCGGAAATGTATTAGCAGCTCACAAAATTTTATGTTGGTTTGTTCTTGTTGGATGGGCTATTTACCCGTTAGGATACATGATGGGTACTGAAGGATGGTATAATTCTATTTTACCACAGGGAAGTATTGATGTAGTTTATAACATTGCAGATGCAATTAACAAAATCGGTTTTGGTTTAGTTATTTATACATTAGCTGTTAAATCTCAAAAGGATTAATTAAGTCAACTATTTATTAAACTGAGTAAGCAGTTACTCAGTTTTTTTATATATAAAAACCGTTTCAAGGTCATTTGAAACGGTTTTTTGTTTAATAAATAATTTAATTATTTGGGGTCTAACGCTGCATTAATTCGTGCTACTAGATCTTGTAAATGAAACCTAGTTAATCGATCAGGATTGTTATTAATAGCGGTATTTATTTGATTTTTTATTTCAATCAACTGCCCTCTTGCAATAGAAGGGATATCTGTTTCATTAATTAAAACGGTTTTACCATTAAAACGTGCTTTTAATTTTTTTGTTGTGTCAAAAAGATCTACTAAATTATTTATAAATAATTTTTGTAAATTTCTTTTATAAATATCAATCGATTTATGGTACTTTAATTCACTAAAGATTCCTTTTTTTAAATCGCTAATTAATTCATCAACAGAGTAGTTTTTTTTATTTAAAGAAGAAGTTTCCAATAACCTAACTAATCGATCTCCCGATAATAAACTGCTTAAAGTTCTGTTTTGGATATTTTTTATACTTTCAACACCGTTATCTGGATTTATTTTTGCTAAAACATTTTGATCTAAAAGCCATAAAGGTGTTTTAAATAATTGCTCATTTAAAAATGAAACAGCTTCATTTTGTGTAGCAGATGAAACTACTTCAAATTCATTACCTTCCATGTCATATGTTTTTGGAGTAGCATAAATTCCACCTACATTTTTGGTAACATGACCCATATACCGATTATATTGGCTTATTAGTGAGCCATACAGTCCTTCTAATTCAGAATAATCTTCTCCATCTTCTTTACTCCATTCAATTAAATTGGGTAAAATTCTTTTTAAATTTTTTATGCCATAAGCCGAAGCTTTCATTGCATTATCACCTAGGTCTTCTGTTTGATATCTGGGATCAAATGGGTTTGTTTCTGATCCAAACCATAAGCGCCGATTTTCATAAGCCGTTTTCGTCATTTCATTTAAGATGATTTTTTCATCGTCTTCATTTTTGGCGTCTTTAAAATAACTATAACCCCATTTTATAGCCCATTTGTCATAATCTCCAATTCTAGGAAAAAAATCGGTTATTTCGTCTTCTGGTTGGGCAACATAATTAAAACGTGCATAATCCATTATAGATGATGTGTGCCCATTTTTAGTAATAAAATCTTTATTTCTTAGCATTTCGACAGGAGTGGCATTACTAGCACCCATGTTATGACGTAATCCTAAAGTGTGTCCAACTTCATGAGAAGACACAAAACGGATTAATTCGCCCATCAATTGATCATCAAACTTTTTATTTCTAGCATTAGGATTAACGGCAGCAGTTTGTATTAAGTACCAATCTCTCAGTAAACTCATTACATTGTGATACCATCCAATGTGACTTTCTAAAATTTCTCCTGTTCTTGGATCATGTACATTAGGGCCGTATGCATTTGGAATATCTGCAGCAAAATATCTTAAAACTGAAAAACGAGCATCTTCTAAACTCATGGTTGGGTCATTCTCGGGCCAATATTCTCCTCTAATGGCGTTTTTCCAACCGGCAAATTCAAATGCAACAGTCCAATCATCAATACCTTGTTTAATAAATGGTCTCCATTTTTCTGGAGTTGCCGGGTCTATGTAGTAAACAATAGGCTTTTTAGGCTCAATTAACACACCATTTTTTTGCTTTTCGGCATCTTCTTCATTTTTGGGTTCTAACCTCCAACGTACGGCAAATTTTTCTTTATCAGATTTTAGTGATTCTTCCTCAAAAACATCATACCCATTAGCAAAATACCCTACGCGTTTATCAAAGGAACGTTTACGCATTGGTTTTTGTGGAAGTAATAAAAAGGAGGTGTTTAATTCGAGGGTTACAACCCCAGCATCAACCCCGGCAGGAATGTTTTTTCCGATCTCAGGCACCGAATTTCTCGATATTTTTAAAGCTTCTGTAGCAAAAGTTTTTACACTTCTTATTTCAGTGTTTAAAGGAAAACTTTTAATGTTTTGAATAAATGATTTGTCTTTTTGAAAACCCTGAATTTTTAATAATTGTTTATTAATTGGGCTCAATGAAAATGTTTGTACATCTGCATCAAATGTTGTATTCATATCAATTACATAAGCAATATTGTTTTTTTTATCGGTGTCTTTTTTATAGGCTAAAACTTCATAATTAGCTATAATTGGGTCGGCACTTGAATTCTTTACCGCTAGTGAAATAGGTTTGTCTTCATCTGGAGACATAATAACATAGGTAATAGAACGCAATAAAATATTATCGTTTAATCCTTTTTCAAACTTAATAACTTGCCTGTTTATTTCTTCTCCACCAAAAATTTCACCACCAGCTGGTGTTTTTGAATACCTTGTAATGGTCATAATTTCTTTTCCAAGTAAAGAATCTGCAATTTCATATAAATATTTACCTTTTATTGTATGAATATTTATAAGCCCGTTTTGTGTAATTGCTGAAGAATCTATTACAGTTTTATAGGGTTTTGGACCTTTTTTTTCTTCAATTTTTTTTGAAACAGCTTCGGTTTTTTGTTTGTTTTTTTTATTTTTTTTCTCTTTTTGAGCAAATCCACCAAGGCTACATAAGAGCAGCAGACAAGTGGAAATTAATGTGATTTTTTTAATCATAGTTTTAGGGTTAGATATAGTTTGTAAATTTTGTTAAATTTATTAAAAAATTTAATATTTATTAATATTGTTTATAACTTAACAGTTATAAATATGTTAAATAAAATAAATTACTATGCATGCATAGTAATTTAGATATCTTTTACTATATTTGATTTAAAATTTACAAAATGCAAAAGCAAAGTCTAACATCTTTATTAAATATAACATACCCCATAATTATAGCACCCATGTTTTTGGTGTCAAATACTAAAATGGTTATTGAAGGCATGAAAAGTGGTGTAGCAGCTTGTATACCAGCATTAAATTATAGAACTTTAGAAGAGCTAAGAGCATCTATACGCGAATTAAAGGCAGCTAAAGTTTCAGGTGGTTCGTTTGGGTATAATTTAATAGTTAATAAATCAAATCTGAAGTATAAAGATCAATTGCAAGTAATTTGTGAAGAAGGTGTAGATTTTATTATTACATCTTTAGGAAGTCCCGAAGAAACAATTAAGGCTGCTCATCATGTGGGTATAAAAGTTTTTTGTGATGTTACAGATTTAGTTTTTTCTAAAAAAGTAGAAAGTCTTGGAGCTGATGCCTTAATTGCGGTTAACAATCAAGCTGGTGGTCATAGGGGTAAATTAGATCCAGAAGCATTAATAAAAGAATTAAACGAAAACACATCCTTACCTGTAATTTCGGCTGGTGGAGTAGGACGTAAATCGGACATTGATCAAATGATGCTTAGTGGTGCTGTTGGAGTTTCTGTAGGAAGTCCTTTTATTGCTTCCATTGAGGCAGGAGTTTCTGACGAATATAAACAAGCTTGTGTAGATTATGGTGCAAAGGATATTGTGATGACTCAACGTATTTCGGGAACTCCATGCACCGTTATTAATACACCGTATGTTCAAAAAATAGGGACCAAAGAAACAGGATTAGAACGATTATTAAATAAAAATAAAAGTCTTAAAAAATGGGTCAAAATGGTTCGTTTTTATATTGGAATGAAAGCTACAGAAAAGGCTGCTAAACACGCTACTTATAAAACAGTTTGGGTTGCTGGTCCAAGTATAGAATATTCAAAAGCCATTTTGCCTTTAAAAGATATAGTAAAGATTTTAACACATAATACGTAAAAAAGTTTTCTTTTTTTATGATTGATTTAAATTAAAGTAGTTTACTTAATTACTTGTTTTCTATTGAAATTTCAAAAGATTTATCCCAATTTTTACCCGTTACTAAAATGGTTTTTGTTGCAGAATTATACGCAATTCCATTCAGCACCTCATCTTGTTGCAAGGGCTTGGTTACTTTAGATTTTAAATCAACAAAATTGATTATGTTTTCAATGGCTCCTGTTTTTGGGTTAATTTTTATAATTCTATCCTTTTCATAAATGTTTGCCCAAATTTTTCCATCTATCCACTCCAATTCATTTATGGATTCAATTTTATTGGCATTTGTGTATACATTTATATAATCTATCATTTCAAAAGTTGTAGGGTTTAAAATGTATATTTTCTCTGTTCCATCGCTCATGTACAAATTGGTTCCATCATTGGTAAGACCCCAGCCCTGCATGTTTTTAAAATATTTTAGCGTTTTCTCTTTTTTTAATGTAGCAGCATCATATACATAAGCTTCGTTTTCTTTATAGGTGAGTTGGTAAATTTTGTCATTTAAAACGGTAATTCCTTCACCAAAAGTCGTACTCTTTAAATCGATTTTTTTATAATCTTCACCTGTCTTAAAATTTGTTTTTCTTAAAGTAGACTTTCCATATTGACCGCTACCTTCTAATAAAATTCCATTATAAAATTCATATCCTTGCGTGTAGGAATTTGGATTATGAGGATAAATGTTTATGATCTTATAATTGATTAATTGCGGTGCTTCTGTTGCGTAAAGCGTAAAATTAGTTTCAGTTTCTGTAGTGTTTCCTTCATAAAATATTAACGCTTTTATTTTAGCAAAACCTAATTTTTGGTTTTCTAGCGAATAGTTTAATTTTTGATTTTGGATAGATTTTCCTATGTTTTTATTATTTAAATAATACACAACAGAATCAATAGTTTTGTTTTCAGAATTTTTAAGTGATAAATCTATACTTTCAGATGGATTGTAGGCTTGTTTTAAAACAGAAGTGTCTATTGAAAATATTTTTTTTGCATCATTTTTATCGCCACAAGAAATTAAAAATAGGGTTAATCCTATGAAAGTGAATAGCTTATAATTAATCATTTTTAAGTTTTTTATTATTCGAATATACGATGTTTTTTTAAAATTACAATTGCCTTGTAAAAATACAAAAAGTTTGTATATTTGCACCGGCAAGTCC
Organism: uncultured Flavobacterium sp.; assembly: GCF_963925415.1. GTDB lineage: Bacteria > Bacteroidota > Bacteroidia > Flavobacteriales > Flavobacteriaceae > Flavobacterium. The sequence continues at coordinate 22,909 of NZ_CAWUTS010000096.1, forward strand.
TACACGACCAGCTCCTGCAGACTCCTCCAGGGTGGGAACGCAGCAAAGGTATGTGGTTGAGCGGTGCGATGTAGATCGCTTGCCATTTTTTTTAATTTGAATTCATTTTAGTTTTTTCCTTAATAAAAACCGCAGTATGTTTATACCTTTAAATAACTGTTTATGATATTCAATTTTTACCCTCTCTTTAATTTCAATTGCTATAATTTTTTACACAACTTTTAATTAACTTTGTAATCTAAAATAGAATTCAGTATATGCAAAAAGTTATTTTTATAACAGGTGCTTCATCCGGTATAGGTAAGTCTATAGGCGAATTTCTTCATCATAAAAACCATTTAGTTTATGGAACAAGTAGAAATCCATTAACAGTAAAAAACTCATTATTTCCATTGGTTTCTTTAGACGTAAGAGATTCAAAATCGATTGAAGATGCAATTGCACAGGTTTTAACTATTACTGGTAAAATAGATGTTGTAATCAATAATGCGGGTGTAGGAATTACAGGACCATTGGAAGAAATTCCACTAGAAGAAATTAAAAATAATTTTGACACAAATTTATTTGGACCTATTGGCGTTATGAAAGCAGTTTTGCCTCATATGCGCAAACAAAATAAGGGCTTAATAATCAACATAACATCTATAGCAGCATACATGGGTTTGCCATATAGAAGCGTGTATTCTTCTAGTAAAGGGGCTTTGGAATTAATTACTGAGGCGCTTCGAATGGAGGTAAAATCTTTTGGTATTCATATAACAAATGTAGCGCCAGGAGATTTTGCTACTAATATTGCTGCGGGTCGTTATCATGCCCCAGTTATTAAAGGTTCTGCATATGAAAAAACGTATGGAAGTACTTTAAATGAGATGAACTCTCATGTAGACTGTGGAAGCAATCCCAATGAAATGGCTGAAGCTATTTATAAAATAATGTATACCCCCAATCCTAAAATTCATTATAAAGTAGGTGCCTTTATGCAAAAATTTTCGATAGTTTTGAAGCGAATTTTGCCCGATAAATTATATGAAAAAATGTTAATGAATCACTTCAAATTATAGAAATAAAATAAAATAAAAAAAATAGTTTTGACATTTAAATTCATTTCTTATTTTTGTATAACTAGTCAAGTAACACCAATAAAATAATTACCTATGAAATTTTTTATCGACACAGCTAATTTAGCACAAATTAAAGAAGCACAAGAATTAGGCGTTTTAGATGGTGTAACCACTAATCCGTCTTTGATGGCTAAAGAAGGTATTACAGGTAAAGACAATATATTAAAACATTATGTTGCCATTTGCAATCTTGTGGATGGTGATGTAAGTGCAGAGGTAAATGCTATTGATTATGATGGTATGATAAGAGAAGGAGAAGAATTAGCCGAATTGCATTCGCAAATTGTTGTAAAGTTACCCATGACTAAAGAAGGAATTAAAGCGTGTAAGTATTTTTCAGATAGAGATGTAAAGACAAACGTTACGCTTATTTTTTCTGCGGGCCAAGCTTTGTTGGCAGCAAAAGCGGGAGCTACTTATTGCTCACCATTTTTAGGTCGTTTAGATGATATGTCAACGGATGGTTTAAACTTAATTGATGAAATTCGTCAAATTTATGACAACTATAATTTTGAAACCAAAATATTAGCAGCATCAATACGTCACACCATGCATATTGTAAATTGTGCAAAAATAGGTGCAGACGTAATGACGGGGCCTTTATCATCAATTTTAGGGTTGTTGAAACACCCTCTTACAGACATAGGATTGGCTCAATTTATTGCGGATTACGAAAAAGGTAATAAATAATTAAAGTGACCAACTTATATTTATGATTTATTTAAACCTTATCGATTAGTAATTACTCTAAATTTTTTTCAAAATTTACATCAAACAAATTCACAAATGCATTTTTGATGGTTCCATCTGCGTTTAGGATCATTGTTCTATGTATTTTATATACTATCCAATCTTTCTTTAGAATTTCAGAATCTGAGGCATGAATTTCCATAATATCTTTATGATCAATTTCGTTTAATTTCGACTTCCAATCTTCAAAATTGTCGTCAATATTTACTGCGATAAAGTTTACATTCGGATGTTTGTTTTTTAGATTTGCTACTTTTCGGTGTACTGCATTTAAATGTGATTGTAGCTTGGTATTGAAAAAGAAAATAACAGTTTGTTTTTTAATTAACTTATCTAATTCGACAACTTTATTGTTTTCATTGACAAATTTTTCTAAACTTAGTTTATTGCCAGCAGTTAATTTTTTAATTGTATTTTCAATTTTTATGACGTCATCTTGCATTTTTTTATCGGTCGAAAGTTCCAAAAAGCGCTTTATGAAAGTAGAGTTGTGAATCATATTCTGTTCTTTCATTAAATAGCTCAAGGCTAAACCGTTTAACACATTGTTTTTAATGGCATTATTTTTTATCAAAGTATCAGCAATATTTAATTTATTGATATTGTTTTCGAGAACAAATTCATCAATATTTCCTTTATTATCAGTAAATGTTATATTGTTTAGTAGCGAAGTTACATAATTAATAAAAGGGGAGTAATTGATAAAAGAAGGGTTGTTGAAATCTATATGTTTTCTATGCGAATAATAATTTAAAGGCAATTTACTAATTACATTTTCGCCAGTAATGTATTTATGAGCATATGGATACACTTCTTTTTTATAATAATGAGAAAAATTTAAACTGGCAAGAGCTAAACTATCAAAGCGGTCATTCCAATCTACTTTGGCCTTATACTTGTCATAAATTTTCTTTCGTATGGCAAAACTAGAGTCTATGTTTTTTATAAATTTATCAGATTTTCTAAAAAAAACATCATACATGTTTGAGCGATCTTTATCATTTGATAGATACATTTCCATCAAGTAATTGTTTTTTTCATCACCTTTTCCACAATAAACTATTGAATTATCAAAATCATTTGCATTGACAATAATCATTAAGCTATCATTTTTATCAAAATAAACATATTGATATTCGGGTTGATGTTTGAAAAGATACAATCCAGGTGTTAAAGAATCAAATTTATGTAAAAAACGATTTTTATTATCTAAAAACAAGGTGTCCAACAGCTTGTTGTTCTTCATAAATAAAACATAGTTTGATTGAGGATTGAGGATTTCACCACCAAAGTATGCAGAAAAATCGTCATCACTTTTATTTTTATTACAAGACAAAAAGGAGGTTAAACCAATAATTGTGATTATAAATGTTAATAAGGGTATTTTTTTTATCATTTATTTTATTATTTAAACAAATTTAGATTTTACATTTCAAAGCTCTTGTTAAAGCATAGTTAAATTAAACCTTTTTTTAATTCCAATTAAAAGCATAAAAATTAAGGCTTTACTGCTAATAACAATTCTCAATTTACTATTTTTGCAAAAAAATATAAGCATGTTAACAATTTCTAATTTATCAGTTCAATTTGGTAAACGCATATTATTTGACGAGGTAAACACCACTTTTACACAAGGCAATTGCTATGGTATTATTGGAGCTAATGGTGCAGGGAAATCTACTTTTATGAAGATTATTGCCGGAGAGATAGATCCAACTGCAGGTAGGGTTATTCTTGAACCCGGTAAACGTATGTCGGTTTTAAATCAAAATCACAATATGTTTGATGCTCATACTGTGCTTGAAACAGTTTTAATGGGCAACAAAGTTTTGCATAAAATCAAAACTGAAATGGATGCTTTGTATCTTGATTATAATGAAGAAAATGCTAATAGAATAGGCGAGTTGCAATTGAATTTTGATGAAATGAATGGTTGGAATGCAGAATCTGATGCAGGCTCAATGCTCTCTAATTTAGGTATCTCTGCTGATTATCATTATAATTTAATGGGTGAGTTAGAAGGTAAATTAAAAGTACGTGTGTTATTAGCCCAAGCTCTTTTTGGTAACCCCGATGTTTTGATAATGGATGAACCAACAAATGACTTGGATTTTGAAACTATTGGTTGGCTAGAAAATTTTTTAGCCAATTATGAAAACACTGTTTTAGTGGTTTCACATGACAGACACTTTTTAGATTCAGTTTGTACTCATATATCTGATATTGATTTTGGAAAAATAAACAATTATTCTGGAAACTATACTTTTTGGTATGAAAGCAGCCAATTAGCAGCCAAACAAAAAGCCCAACAAAACAAAAAAGCTGAAGAAAAGAAAGCTGAATTAGAAGAGTTTATACGTCGTTTTAGTGCCAATGTAGCCAAATCAAAGCAAGCTACTTCTCGTAAAAAAATGATTGATAAATTAAATTTAGATGAAATTAAACCTTCAAGCAGAAGATATCCTGCGATTATTTTTGATACCGAACGCGAGGCCGGAGACCAAATATTAAACGTACAAAATTTAAGCGCCTCTATTGAGGGTGAAGTTTTATTTAAAGATGTACATTTAAACATGGCAAAAGGAGACAAAGTAATAGTGTTTTCTAAAGATTCAAGAGCTACAAGTGCTTTTTACCAAATATTAAACGGAGCATTACAAGCAGAATCAGGAGAATTTGATTGGGGAATAACTACAAACCAGTCTTATCTGCCTGCCGAAAACCATCATTTTTTTGAAAGCGATTTAAATCTAGTAGATTGGCTGCGTCAATACGTAAAAACAGAAGAAGAACGAGATGAAGTTAACATAAGAGGTTTTCTAGGAAAAATGATTTTTTCTGGAGAAGAAGCTCTAAAAAAATGTAACGTATTATCTGGTGGAGAAAAAGTACGCTGTATGCTGTCTAGAATGATGATGATGCGTGCAAATGTTTTGATGCTTGACGAACCTACAAATCACTTGGATTTGGAGTCAATTACAGCATTCAATAACTCATTAAAAAACTTTAAAGGTTCTATTTTATTAACAACTCATGACCACGAATTTGCTCAAACCGTTGGAAATAGAATTTTAGAAATTACCCCAAAAGGAGTAATTGATCGATACATGACTTTTGATGAGTATTTAGACGATCCAAAAATAAAAGAACAAAGAGCCAAAATGTATGACTAACTAGGAATTGTAATGCCAAATCTTAGTTTTTATACCTTAGTATTTTTTATACCTTTTTCACATGAAACATTTAGCACTTTTACGAGGCATTAACGTGTCGGGCCACAACATGATAAAAATGGATCTGTTGAAAATTATTTTAGAGTCTATTCATTTGCAAAATGTTGAAACGTATATTCAATCGGGCAATATTTTTTTTGATTCAGAAGAAGAAAACCCACAACTTATAGGTTTCATAATTCAACAAGAAATTTTTAAACAATTGGGGTTTGATGTGCCTGTAATAGTATTAAATAAATCAGATTTAGTAAAATGCTTGACCCAAAACCCATTTTTCAATGAAAAAAATATCGATGTCAAAAAATTATACGTCGCTTTCATTTCAAAAGAATTAAATAATAATGCTTTAAATGATTTAAAGGTCAGCCAATTTAAACCAGATGTTGCTTATGTTGACGGCTGTAGAATTTATATGAAGCTTGAAACGGGTGCTGGAAACACAAGATTAACACAAAAATATATTGAAAAAAAATTAAACGTTTTTGCTACAAGCCGAAACTGGAATACTATTAATAAATTATTAGAAATGTATTAACACAAAAAATTAAAGCTTTTGTAAATCTTAAAGGCTAAATATTTAAAATCTAAATGTTTAAAATCATTTCAATTCTTAAACTCCATATATTAAACTAAAATTTATACATTTGCGCAATGGATGATTTCTCTCCTAAAGAAGGAATCTTATCTATCTTAAGGGTAGGTTGTTTTTAAAAACAAAACTAAAAACATTTAGATAAAAACATTCAATTATGTCAGTTTTAGAAAAAAATTCAGCAAAGCATATGATTGGTTTAGAAGACCAATTTGGTGCACACAATTACCATCCATTACCTGTAGTACTTGCTAAAGGAGATGGTGTTTATGTTTGGGATATTGATGGAAAAAAGTATTACGATTTTCTTTCAGCATATTCTGCAGTAAATCAAGGACATTGTCATCCTGCAATTGTAGGAGCAATGATTGAACAAGCAAAAACACTAACCTTAACATCTCGAGCCTTTTATAATGATAAATTAGGTGTGTACGAAAAGTATATTACAAATTATTTTGATTTTGACAAAGTTTTACCAATGAATACAGGTGCTGAGGCGGTTGAAACGGCTATCAAAATTTGTAGAAAATGGGCTTACGAAAAAAAGGGAATTCCCGAAAATGATGCTCAAATTATAGTTTGTGATAATAATTTTCATGGTAGAACAACGACAATTATTTCGTTTTCAAATGATGAAAATGCACGAAAGAATTTTGGTCCCTACACAGCTGGATTTATTAAAATACCTTATAATGATATTGAAGCTTTAGAAAAGGCTATTAAATCTTCTAAAAATATCGCAGGGTTTCTGGTAGAACCCATTCAAGGAGAAGCAGGTGTATATGTGCCAAGCACAGATTATTTAGCAAAAGCCCAACAACTTTGTAAAGCCAATAATGTATTATTTATTGCAGATGAAGTTCAAACCGGAATAGCCCGAACAGGTTCAATACTTGCAGTTTGTGGAAATTGTTCGTGCGAAAATTCGTGTGAAAAACAAGAAACTTACGTTCAGCCAGATGTTTTAATATTAGGAAAAGCATTATCAGGAGGCGTTTATCCTGTATCTGCAGTTTTGGCTAATAATGAAATAATGAATGTGATTAAGCCAGGCCAACACGGTTCAACTTTTGGAGGTAATCCTATTGCAGCTGCAGTTGCTATTGCTGCTCTTGATGTTGTAAAAGACGAAAAATTAATACAAAATGCCAGAACACTCGGAAATCTATTTAGAGCTAAATTAAACGAGTATATAAAAACAAGCACCGTTGTTAACCTTGTTAGGGGAAAAGGTTTGTTAAATGCAATAGTTATTGATGACACAGATGAAAGTGAAACCGCATGGAATATTTGTATAAAACTAGCTGAAAACGGATTGTTAGCAAAGCCTACTCATGGAAACATCATTCGTTTTGCGCCCCCTTTGGTAATGACAGAAGAACAATTGTTAGATTGTGTCTCGATTATTATAAATACTTTAAAAGAGTTTGAAAAATAAACACAACATATTATACAATAAAAAAGGCTTTCAATTTGAAAGCCTTTTTTATTTCGTTATCCTTTTTGTAAGTTCTTCATTATATCTTGTAATTTTTCAGGGTCATTTAAATTCTCAATACCAATATAGCGTACAATTGCAATAATATATATAATTGTAATAACACTTAAAATTAAGCCTATGATTGCCATAATTCTACCGGCCTTAAGGTTTCCGTAGTTGCTGTAGTTTTGAGGCTCTTCATTATATAAAGCCAAATCTTTTTGTGCGAGTACAATAGCAATTATTGAAAGGATTATTCCTATTATTCCATAGCACCAACAAAATAAAACAGATAATATTCCTAAGACTAACACTGCAGTTGCATTTGGTAATTTACGATTTTCCATAGTTTAATTATTTAATAATTTTTTAGTTTAATTGATATAAAAAACGCATTTTGTATGCGTATGCGATGATTAAAACCACTGCGTTTAAAATTGCTAATAGAACAATTGTTTTTAAATATTTTCGAGATTTATTTATAAAATGAAGTAATACAACACCAAAAAACAAAAGAGTAGTATATAGTGCGGGAAACATTTTAAAGGCTTCAACGAACTTGCCATTATACAAAAGCAGAAGGGAACGCTGCATGCCGCAGCCCATACATTCAATGCCAAAGATAGATTTATTCATGCAAGGAATCATATATTCTTCTATATTCATTTTATAACAGTAAGTAATTTTACAAATAAAAATTGTTATTATAGCTAATTTGTTTATTCTTTTTTACTTTTGATAAAGATATAAAATAATATTATTTATAAAAATAAAGTCATGTCAAATTTTCAAATAGGTGATAAGGTTTCGGTTTTAGATGAAGCGATTGATGGAGTAGTTGTTGGTGTAAATTTAGAACAAATCACCATTGAAACTGCCGATGGATTTCCGATGACATATTTTGTCAATGAAATTGTTAAAAACAACATATCCAATGAGTTAAAAGGATTTATCTCTTATGCAGCTATAAGTCAAGTAAAAATTGAAAAGCAAGAAGAAAAAAAGCGAAATTTTGTAAAAGATAAAAAATCAAAGAAAGAAATATTTACCTTAGAAGTAGATTTACACATCGAAAAATTAGTCCCTAATAAAAATGGATTAAGCAACTATGACATTTTAAACATCCAAATGGACACTGCAAAAAGACAAATGGATTTTGCTATTCGCAATCGAATACCAAAATTGGTTTTAATTCACGGTGTAGGCGAAGGTGTTTTAAAATCTGAATTAGACTTTCTATTGAACCGATATGAAAATATCAGAACTATTGAAGGCAACTATCAAAAGTATGGACAAGGTGCAACAGAAGTTTATTTTTTGCAAAAAAAGGAAAACTAATTAGATGTTTGATAGTTTCCAAATAAGTACTCTTCAAAGCTAAAAGAGTTATTTGCATTAGAAAAATTAATATTCAATAGTTTTATTGTAAACGTATAGCCTAGTAAATTAGTGTTTGTGGTATCAAATCTTTCAGATGTTGTAACTTGGAGTGTTCCGCCTGTTGCGCTCCATTCATTAGTCACTATTGGTGAGGCAGGTGCAATTGAATTGCAAATAAAAGTTTCTGGAAGATTATCGTCATAAATTCTATAAATTGCAGAGGTAGTTCCTGTAATATCATAGGTTTTTGTATACGGAAAAGTTGTTTGAGATGAATCATGAGTGTAAACTTCATCAGAAATATCAAGCAACAGTAATTCTTGGTCTTTTACTTTGTAAAGAAACGTTTTTGCTTCGTCATTGCATTTTGTAATAGTTGCGTCAGAAAAATTAAACGATTCTAAAGTAATTTCTCCATCATCACAAGAATTACATATAAAAACAATAAAAAATAAGAGAAACAACTTTTTCATAGGTATTAATTTTTAGCAAAAATAAGTTTAATCTTCCAATTTTAATTTTTTTTTTGATAATTTTTTAATATTAATAGTATTAAATTGAATTTAAAATTAAAAAATTCGATTATATTTGAAAACAAACTTAACCAAACTATTATTTATGAGTACACCAATAAAAACGAATCATCCCGCATTGTATACTTTAATTACTGTGTTTTTCTTTTGGGGTTTTATTGCTGCAGGAAACAGTATTTTTATACCGTTTTGTAAAAGTTATTTCTCTTTAGACCAATTTCAATCCCAATTAGTAGATTTTGCATTTTACACCGCTTACTATATTGGAGCTTTGTTATTGTTTGCGTTAGGAAATAATTCAGGCAAAGACATTGTTGGAAAATGGGGGTACAAAAAGAGTATTGTTTACGGACTTTTATTTTCTGCTATTGGTGCAGTAGCCATGATTATAGCTGTTGAAGCCAATTTGTATGCAGGAATGTTAGTTGGACTTTTTATTGTAGCACTAGGTTTTTCATTGCAACAAACAGCTGCCAATCCGTTCGCTATTTTATTAGGAGATCCTAAAACAGGAGCAAGTCGCGTTAATCTTGGTGGTGGAATCAATTCGTTTGGAACAACAATTGGTCCCATTGTAGTGGCACTAGCTTTGTTTGGAACTGCAGCCTCAGTAACAGATGAGCAAATTAAATTATTAGAACTAAATAAAGTAGTTATTTTATATGCTTGTGTGGGCTTGCTTTTTGTAGCAGCAGCAGCGTTATTTTATTTTTCTAAAAAAGTTCCAACAGGCATTTCTGAAGAACCTATTGAAAAAGCAAACAAGGCACTTAAAACATTAGTAGCAATGACTATTTTGTTAGCCGCTATGTTTACACCTGTTTTTCAAAGTTATAAAAGTGTAGGTGCGCTAAAAATTGTAGCATTAGAAACGCTTGTAAAAGAATCAACTTCAAAAATTAATATTGAAAAAATAAAAGATTTTACAGAAGATCAATTGGCTGTTTATAATGCAGAAATGGACGTTAACAAAAATGAAATTAAAGCCTTAAAAGCACCTTTAGAACAATATCGAATGAATTGGCTTTTAGGAGCATTAGCAGTAGTTATTGGGGGAATATTATTTTCATACTCTTCGGCTAAAAAGAATACAGAAGGCTGGGGTGCTATGCAATATCCTCAATTGGTATTAGGTATGTTAGCTATATTTACTTATGTTGGAGTTGAGGTTGCCATAGGAAGTAACTTAGGTGAGTTATTAAAGCTAAAAGACTTTGGAGGTTTAGAATCTTCAGATATTGCACCTTATGTTTCAATGTATTGGGGAAGTTTAATGATTGGGCGTTGGGCAGGTGCTATTAGCGTTTTTGAATTAAAAGGCATAAAAAAAACAATAGCTCTCATTGTAGTTCCTTTAATTGCTTTTGCAGTAATATTAGGTGTTAACATTATTTCAGGTAAAGATATGAAGCCTTTATATTATTATGTTTTTTGTGTGTTTATTCAAATTGGAGCTTTCTTTTTAAGTAAAGACAAACCTGCACGCACTTTAACTATTTTTGGAACATTTGGAATTATAGCTATGTTGATAGGGTTGTTTACCACTGGTACGGTTGCCATTTATGCTTTCTTAGCAGGTGGTTTAGCCTGTTCTATTATGTGGCCGTCAATTTTTAGTTTGTCTATTATTGGACTGGGAAAATATACATCGCAAGGTTCAGCATTTTTAGTAATGATGATTTTGGGTGGTGGCATTATTCCTCCTATACAAGGAAAATTATCGGATATTATTGGTATTCATCAATCCTATATTGTTGCGGTAGTATGTTTTGCTTATTTGACCTTATTTGCTGTTTTGGTAAAAGGAATTTTGAAAAAACAACATATTGATGTAGATGCTATTGAAGTAGAGGCAAGTCATTAATTCCAAATTCCAAATTCCAAATTCCTTTGGAATTTGGAATTTTATTTTTTTGAAGTTTTTTATAATGGTATATTTGTACAAATTTTTTAAATAATGTCAAAACAAATATATTTAGATAGTGCTGCCACTTCATCAGTACATCCTCAGGTTATACAGGTAATGGTTGAGGTTTTACAACAAGAATATGGAAACCCGTCTTCAACACATAGTTTTGGAAGAAGTTCTAAAACATTAGTTGAAACTTCTCGAAAAAGCATTGCTAAACAACTAAATTGTTCTGCTCAAGAAATTATTTTTACCAGTAATGGAACTGAAGCTACAAATTGGATTTTAACTTGTTTAGTAAAAACCCAACAAGTAAAACGTATTATCACTACAAAAATTGAACATCACGCAACTTTATATACTGTTTTAGCTCTTCAAAAAGAATTTGCAATACAAGTAGACTATGTGTCCATTTTACCTTCTGGTGCGATTGATATGAACCATTTTAAAGAATTATTAGAATTAGATATATCAACTTTAGTTTCCTTAATGCATGTTAATAATGAGATAGGAACAGTACTAGAGGTAGAAAAAGTAGGCGCTATGTGTCAAGATAAAAAAGCGTTTTTTTTCTGTGACACCGTGCAATCTATTGGAAAAACAACATTCGATTTAACAACATTACCTGTTGACTTTATAGTAGCAAGTGCTCATAAATTTCATGGGCCAAAAGGAGTAGGATTTGCCTTTATGCGAAAAAACACTAAAATTCAACCTTTATTATTTGGCGGGTCACAAGAAAAAGGCTTGCGTGCCGGAACCGAGGCTGTACATCAAATTGTAGGGATGTCAAAAGCATTTGATTTGTGTTATCAAAATTTAGAAGCGGATAAGAAACAGATCAGCGATTTAAAAGCCTATTGTTTAAGAGAGTTACTTTTAAATTTTCCTGATTTAAAAGTAAATGGATCGGACACTTTTTATAATATCATCAATGTATTATTGCCTTTTTCTCCAGAAAAAACAGCTATGATTTTATTTAATTTAGATATTAAAGGCATTGCGGTTTCTCGAGGGAGTGCTTGTCAAAGTGGAAGTGTAAAGCCATCTCATGTTTTGTCTGAAATTTTAAATGATGTGGATATTAAAAAACCATCCATTCGTATCTCTTTTTCTCATGACAATTGCAAGGCAGATATTGATGCTTTGATTGATGGTTTAAAAGGCATTTAATCTTTTATTACAAGGGTTTTT
>NZ_CAWUTS010000097.1:0-5332 GCF_963925415.1 uncultured Flavobacterium sp.
CAATTAATAAATAAAAAGTGGTTTCCTTATAAGGTTAGCCACTTTTTTTAATGTCTTGTGTATGAAAAGTAGTAGAATAAAAATGAAATTACTTTCAGTCTTGCTATTTTTTATATATTGTGTTAACAAAAGTATTTATAAATTAAAAGGATCAACTTTCTCTCTTTTTTTCTTCTATAAAACGAAAGGTTAATTCAAACTCTAGTTCACTGATTTATTTTCTATTTTCATAGTTTTCAATTTAAGTTAAGTCAAGTTCACACTCTGAATTATTAACATAAATATAAACACGACTACCATTAATCGCTACAAATTGATTGTAATTATTTATAAAAGGTTTTTACCGTATTTATAAGCATTAAATAAGCGGTTTAAATTATTTTTGGGTGTTAAAAAAGTTTAAATACTTAAGCTATTAAACATATCTTTCAATTTTTTATCAGATGGCCTAGGCGCATCAGAAGTTATGATATTTCCTTTCGGATCGATTAAAATGAATCTTGGAATCCCGTTTATTCTATAGTTTTTTACAAACTCAGATTTCCATGCTTTGTCGGCTAATAATTGAATTCCTCCTAGTTCTTTTTCTTTAATCATCGATTTCCATTTGTCATAATCTTTAGGTTCGTCAATAGAGAGACTTACAAATTGAATGTTTTTACTGTGGTAAGTTTTCTCTACTTCTTTTAAATAAGGAATTTCAGCTATACAAGGACCGCACCAAGTAGCCCAAACATCAATATAGACATACTTTCCTTTTAAATCATCTAAAGAAGTCTTTCCACCAGCATTGTTTTCATATGCCATAAATTTTGGAGAGTTTTTTCCTTTTCCTAAAACAGTGTTTAAGAAAAATTTATCTTCTTGATAACTTACTAGATATTTCTTTAATTCGTCAAATCCTTTTTTCTCGCTTGCAACAAAAGCAGTATCTAAACCAGATACTCCATCAAGGTTTTTCATAAAACCACTTTCAATAGTTTCTAATTTTGCAGCGAAATCTTCTTTGATCATCGCAAACATAGTTTCATCTTTAAAAAGAGCCTCTTGGTCTAATGCTTTTTTAGCTAAATAGTTATTAGCATCAGCACCACTTCCAGTATAAACAACGGTTTCATCAAACTGCTTAGTGTCTAAAGTTAAATGAACATCTCGACCATTTTTAAGGTAAAGAGAAGTTCGTTCTGTTCCATCGTATACATAAAAACTACCAGTTACTACTTTTAAAGTATCACTAAAAGTACCATCAGCAGCAACAGTAATTCGCTTTTGAAAGTTTATGTCTGTATTTGATCTTATGACTAAAGAGTCAGAACTTTGATTTGTTATTTTTCCTGAAAACATAACATAGTCTTTAGGCTCTTGTATACAGGCGACCACTGTTAAAGCCGCAATAGTCAAGCACATTAATTTTTTCATAATTTTTTTTTTATAATATTAACCAGAGGCATAAATGTATACATAATTATTCATATATGTCAAATAAATTAAACATTTATTTAGCATGTAAAATTATTTATGTTTTTTTTGTGAGACATTATAACCAAAGCACTATGTATGTAAGCCTTATGTTTTTATTTCTTTTCTGTGTGTGTTAGCATGGTCTTAATAGCTTATTGTGTTAAAAAAAACAACAAATATGACTTTGTTTTATAAATTTTAAGTCTTAAATGTAATAAACACACCTATATAAAAATTATTATTTATTTGTCAATAAAAAATAAATATGGTTGATTAATTTTTAGTCTTTTAGAAAAAAATGTATTATGAACTACTATTTTTATAGTAATGTGAATTTTATCCTTATCTTAATTGTACTGTAACATAACTTATAATTCTTTTTAATTTAAACAAATTTGCACGGCATTTTTCCTACATTTTTTTTATAAGTGACGTGTTATATATTATTTATTAAATTTATACATCCAATTAGATTGCCTCATTTTATCTTTGAAATTTAGATAATAGTGCATTTTTTTATGTTATCTGTAACAGCAATGCGAAGTATATTAGCTATATGTGATTTACCTAATAGGCTACTTTGATGACTTGAGTAACCCAAATTAATATTTTTCACTACTTTCGATAAAAACATATAAATAGTCTTGACCATTAATATACAGTTGATTGTTAGTAGCAATCAAGAGACTGTGTAAACACAATGCTATTTTTTGCCTATTTTTACTATAAAGTTCCAATTATGTATTATTTTTACAAAAAAAAGATGTATTCAGTTCAAAATAAAACAGAATTAGAGGAATATTTCCAACAGTTCCGAAAAAATATTATCGGAGTTGATCAAAAATTTGAATCTCCTTTCGGATTGAAGACTATTATTTATACTGATTGGACAGCTAGTGGAAGATTATATCGACCAATTGAAGAAAAAATTTGTAACGATTTTGGCCCTTTTGTAGCCAATACACATACTGAAACTTCTATCACAGGTAAAACCATGACCCTTGCTTATCATAAAGCAAAAAGCATTATAAAAAAACATGTTAATGCGTCTCAAGATGATGTTTTAATTAATTTTGGAACAGGAATGACAGGCGTTGTTAATAAATTGCAACGTATTTTAGGATTACGGATTCCTGAAAACTTAAAAGAATATACTCTAATTCCTGATGAAATTAAACCTGTAGTTTTTATTTCGCACATGGAGCATCATTCCAATCAAACCTCTTGGCTAGAAACGATTGCTGATGTTGTCATTATTCCGGCTGATTCTGACGGTTTGTTTTCTATTAAAGAGTTTAAACTACTTTTGGATAAATATAAAGAACGAAGCTTTAAAATTGCTTCAATAACTTCTTGCTCAAACGTAACCGGCATTATTACACCTTATTATGAGGTAGCTAAACTAATGCATCAAAATAACGGTGTTTGTTTTGTTGATTTTGCTTGTTCAGGACCTTATGTTGAAATTAATATGCATCCTGAGGATAAAGAGTCTTATTTAGACGCTATTTTCTTTTCACCACATAAATTTTTAGGAGGACCTGGTACTTCAGGCGTTATGCTTTTTAATAAAAATTTATATAAAAACAATGTACCCGATTGTCCAGGCGGCGGAACTGTTTCATGGACTAACCCATGGGGAGAGCATCAATATATTGACAATATTGAAGATAGAGAAGATGGCGGAACTCCTGGTTTTCTTCAAGTTATTAAAACGGCATTAGCTATACAGCTTAAAGAACAAATGGGTGTTGATAATATATTGAATAGAGAGCATGAAATTATTTCTTCTATTTTTGAACATATTGGCTCTATAGATAACATTAATATTCTTGCAAAAGAGCATCAAAAGCGTTTAGGTGTAATTTCTTTTTATATCAATGATTTACATTTTAATTTAGGTGTTAAACTTTTAAATGATAGATTTGGAATTCAAGTTCGAGGAGGATGCAGTTGTGCAGGTACGTATGGTCATTATTTACTTCATGTAGATCAAGAAACATCTCAAAACTTAGTTTGTCAAATATCTTCGGGCGATTTAATTCAAAAACCCGGATGGATTAGAATGTCTATACACCCAACAACAACTTCACATGAAATTCATTTTGTTTGTGATAGTATTAAAGCATTAGCACAAAACCATGAAGATTGGGCTAAAGATTATGCATATAATTCAAAAAATAACGAATTTGAGTTTATTGGAAATGTAATATCAGACCATGAATTAGTAAAATCGTTATTTGAGTATTAATTAGCGTCTGTGTTTCCAGCGTTTGTGCGTCCATAAATAAAACTCAGGATCTTCAAGTATTTGTTTTTCAACACGATGTATAAAGTCTTCTGAAATTTCAAAGCGCTTGGTGTCTTTTGGGTTTTCTGCCATTAATTCAAATGTACCTTCATAATAGCCTCTTTTTACTTTTTTGACTCTTAAAAAAATAAGATTCAAATCATATCGCTTGGCTAATAATTCGGCTCCTGTATGCACAGGAGTTTCTATACCCATAAATTTACACCAATGCATTGCTTTATCAAGTCTTGGAGATTGGTCACTTGCAAAACCGTATAAGCTCAACACGCCATTTGCATGGTTTTTTTCAATTGTAGAGGCAGTTTCTTTGGTCGATATTAGTGTAGCTTTAAATTTTGAACGTATGTGATGCACCAATCGATCAAAATAGGTATTAGCAATTTTTTTATAAATTCCATATCCTTTATAAGTAATATAATGGTTCATGGAAACAGTCCATTCGTAACTCGCATAATGGGCACAAAGTAAGGCAACGCTTTTATTCTTTTTTTCTAAATCTTTGTATAGCTCTAAATTTGTAAAAACAAACCGGTTTTCTATTTCTTTTCGAGAGATGCTTAATGTTTTTATCATTTCTAAAAACATATCACACAAGTGCTTGAAAAATTTTTTTTCGATTAAATCTCTTTCTGGTTTAGATAAATGGGGTAGTGCTAAAGCCAAATTTTCTCGAACAGTTTTTTTTCTGTATTTAATTATGCGGTATACAATAAAAAAAACAAAATCGGATAAAAGATATAAAACCCTAAACGGGAGTATGGAAATTATCCATAAAAAGGGATAAAATAAAATAAATACGATTAATTGCATGCCTCAATTTTTTACAAATATACTTAATAATTATAGTATAGCATAACATCATTTTTTTTACATTTACAACAAAAAAAGAATGGATATTATTTTAATTGTCATCATAATTTTGAATGTTATAATAAGTTTTAAAGCTTTTGACGATCAAATGTTTTTTAATAAATATAAGTTTCAAATTGGCAGTATTAAAGCAGGTGAACAAATACGAATGGTAACATCAGGGTTTCTTCATGTAGACATACCTCATTTGGTTTTTAATATGTTTACACTTTATTTTTTTGCGCCTATTATTATCAGTCAATTTGGGGGTATTAGTTTTTTATATATTTATTTTGGAAGTTTAATAAGTGGCAGTTTACTGACGTATTTTTTCCATAATAAAGATAGTTATTACACAGCTGTTGGTGCATCTGGTGCAGTTATGGGTATTATTTATAGTTCTATATTATTGAAACCAGGGATGGAGTTGTTATTGTTTTATGTAATCCCGATACCGGGTTATTTATTTGGAATTGGATACCTGTTATATTCCATTTATGGAATGAAAGCAAAACGAGACAACATAGGTCATACGGCTCATTTTGGGGGCGCAATAGGCGGTTACTTAATTACTTTATCAAAAGAGCCTCATATGATATTTGACAACACGTTAATGGTGGTTTTATTAGCTATTCCAATATTAGTTTTGTTTTATTTATTTAAAACCAATAAATTATAGGTAGATATGTTTTTAAATAAAAAAAGCCAAGT
>NZ_CAWUTS010000098.1:0-14820 GCF_963925415.1 uncultured Flavobacterium sp.
AAATGGCGGGGTAAGTGCTTAATTTAAAGGTTTTTTCATATCTTTGTGGTCAGTGAATAACCGAAAGTTAAGGCTAATTTAGTCCGCAACCTCGCTAAGTGGCATAACGTTACCACTCATTAAAAATGAATTATATGAAAAAAATATACTTTGCAATATTTATTCTCTTTGTATCAAGCAATTTGACTTTTGGACAATGGCCTATGTCAAACGATACAGAATTTAATTCTAATGTTGAAGAACCAACATATGAGAAAGAAAAAGGACCAAAAATTCTTTTAGATGGTGCTCACCATAACTTTTTTATTCAGTGGAATTTTATAAAACCTTTTTCTGACTTGGCAAAAGCGGATGGATATGAAACAATAGTAGATAGTTTAAAATTTACACCAAACTATTTAGAACGTTTTGATATTGTAATGATTATAAGTGCGCTTCCATTCGATTTCACAACTAAGAACGAAGTTACAAACGAATCTACATTCACTAAAGAAGAAATAAATAATTTGTATGATTGGGTAAATAAAGGTGGTTCACTTTTAGTTTTTAGTGAACACGCTCCATTTGACCAAGCTATTAATCCTTTACTAAAGAAATTTGGAATCAGCTCAAGTATTGGAACTACAATAGATAGCCTTAATTATAATAAAAAGTTAGGACATAAGGGTTGGATTGAGTTCACGCAAGAAAATGGAGGATTAAATCAAGAACATCCAATTATAAATGGAAATAACAAAAATAAAAAAGTGACATCTTTACTAACATTAGGAGGAAGTGCATTAACAGGTGAAAGTTATACAAATGTGTTAGAGTTATCAAAGTCATCTAAAAACATTAAGCATAGCACAGGAGTAGGGCCAATTGGCAGAGGTAACTCCCAAGGGTTGGCAGGAAATGTAGGTAAAGGAAAAGTTGTTGCTATGGGCGATTCAAATGGATTTACGGCAATGATTTTTAAGAATGATGATGGTACAAAGGATAAAGCAGGAATGAATCAAGAAGAATATGATTGGAAACTATTTGTGCTAAACACTTTAAATTGGCTATCAACTGATTAGAATAAAACGTGTGGTAACACCGTATAAAATTAATTGCTGTTTTTAGCCAGTTTACGAACATTTCTGCCGAATATTCTATCTGTGATTTATTTGTTAAATTAGTTGCTTAACCACGCAACTAACCATACACAAACACCTTAGCAGTAAGCATAAACAAACACTTCAAACAGAATGAAACTCCCACCATACGACAACTTTCCAAGTATTTCTGACAACAAAATATCGTTAAGACAAATTCAATTTTCTGACATTAATGACATTATTGAAATTTCATTTTATGACGCTATTCAGGCGACAACAAAGAAACAAGCAACAGAAATGCAAACCAAAATAAATGAAGATTATTTGGATGGAAATTCTATCCATTGGGGCATTGCAGACAAATTAACGAATAAAATTGTTGGCACTTGCGGTTACTATCGTGGACTTGACAAAGGAGAAGGAGAACTTGGTTGTGTTTTATTACCCGAATACCGTGGACTAGGTTTTATGAATTCGGCTCTATTGTTGGCTATTGAATTTGGACTAAATGATATTGGATTAAGACGCATTTGGGCAATAACAACTAAGCAAAATAAAAAAGCAATAAAACTTATTGAGAAACTTAACTTTATTAAAATTGCTGAATTGGACGATAATGAAGTTGCATACGAATTAAGAATGTAAATTGAAACGATATACAGGTAAAATAGTGTCTTCTAAACTAGAAAAAACCATCTGATTGCGAGGAATTCCTGTGATGTGTTGCATTCTTAAAAATATGAAAAATCTTCTTTTTATACAAGTATTTTGTTATATTTGATGACAATACAGCGCAGGTTTTTTCACAGACTGACGTTAGCTGACATTATCAAAAAAAAACTATGAAGACAACATTTTCCTTAATATTTATTTTTACTTTTTCATTTCTATTTTCACAAAATTCAGAAGAAAAGTTGATTAACTTATCTGAAATAAAACTTTGCGAATTAACTTTTACAGACTTGAAAAACCAAGACGAAAATTTAAAAGAAGTTGAAGTTGTGGAAATGGATTTATGTTCAGATGGTTTTGTATCTGATAGCAAATTTGTTAACAGAAAAGGATATTCTTCAAAATATTTTCCAGGAATAATTTTTCAAAAATATGATGATAGAGATTTAATAGCTAAAATTAGATTGACTAAAGATTTTAAAGGAAATCTTCCAGATGGAACTTATGTAAACTTAAAAACTTTAACAGCAAAAGAAGTTTTAGAAAAATATCCAACTTTTAACACTTGGAATTCAAAAGGTTGTTCTGATTATTGGTCACTAACAAATAAAGAATTATATTTTTATGTGGAAATTGACAAAAGTAAAGAACCAAGATATCCAATAGATGAAAAATATTATTTAACAAAATCAATACAAGGAATTGATATAGTTGCAAATTGCTATGAAATTACCAAAAAAAATAACTCTATAAATGATGTGCTTTTTATTATTGATGATAAAATTGTCACAAAAGAAGAAGTCGAAAAATATGATCCAAATGACATTGACAATGTTACAGTTCTAAAAGAAAAAGCAGCAACTGAAAAATATGGAGAAAAAGGAAAAAATGGTGTTATAATAATTGTTACCAAAAAATATTTAGAAATAAATAAGAAATAACGTCTGCTAACAGCTAGAGTTTCGTTGCGTGCGAAGCACGAACAATGAAACCCGTGTTGAACGGAACCGATTACAGGTCCGTCAACACTATGGAGTTATCGAAAAGTTTGTAATGATAAGGCTTCGACAAAAAACGAATGGGGTTTTCCTGTAAAATAGTATCTTCTAAACTAGAAAAAAACAGCTGATTGCGAGGAATTCCTGTGATGTGTTGCATCATTAAATATACAACTTTTCTTGCTTTATTACTCGAAATTTACATTATATTTGAAAAAATATAACGGCAGTTTTTTCACAGACTGACGTTGTATGTAATTTGAATCACCAAAAACAAATGTTAAATAGTTTTATAAATAAACTTCGAATTACAGAGCAAGAACTTCAAGACGAACTTCAAGAAAAATCATCCATAACAACACACAAAAAAGGTGACTTTATAATCAAGAATAACCAATACATTAAGGTTCTAAAAATAGTGTTACAAGGAAAAGTAAGAGTCTATCAAGAAAATGATGAACGTGAAATTCTAATTTATTATTTAAACGCTATGGAAACCTGTACTTTATCACTTTCTGCTTGCTTTGAAGACTGCAAAAGTAGTGTAAATGCTATAGTAGAAGAAGAGTGTACAATTCTCAACATACCTGTAAGGTTTGTTAGAGATTGGAATTTTAAATACAAATCTTGGAATACGTTTACCACAAATACGTTTAGAGAAAGTTATAATCATCTTATTAATCAGTATTCAAATTTAGCATTTCAACCGCTTAAAGACCGACTATTCGACTATTTAGTTTCCAAAGCAAATAATGCAATTATAAAAAAATCACATCAACAATTAGCAAAAGAATTAGGAACAACTAGAGAAGTTATTTCTAGATTGTTAAAGACGTTAGAGTCCAATGGTAAACTTACTCTAGGGCAAAAAGAAATTCAAATTTTAAAATAAATTTTTAACTGTTGTGCTAAAAGTCACAGGTAATTATTCTTTAATCTCTTTTTCTTTGTATTAAATTAAAATACAATTAAAATGAAAAATATTAAAACAGTAATTACAACCATAGTCTTAATGATAGGTTTAGTCTCATGTGAACAAAATTCGAATACGAAAAAAACCCAAATCAAACAATCTTTTACGGAACATACACCTACTGCACATCACGAAGTAGCGTTAGAAGTATTGAATGCAAGTAAAAATTGGATTGCAAATTTTAATAAAGGAAATGCCACAGCTTGTGTACAAGGATACGATGCAAAAGCAGTAATGAGTGCTATTCCATTTGGAATAAAAAGTGGGACAACAGAAATTTCTGATTTTTGGACACCTTTTATTCAATCGGGTGCTACTAATTTAATTTATACTAATGTAAGTATAGAAGTTGCCAATGAAACTACTGCATTTTTATCAGCAAATTGGAGTATGAATGTCGGAAGAGGCATTATTTACCAAGAGAAATGGGAGAAAAAAGAAGAACAATGGTTATTAATCTACGATAACTTTCAAGTTCTAGAACAGTTTGAAACACCAAAAGAAAACACAACCAATCCTATTGCAAGTCATATTGTTTTAGAAGAGGTAATTAAAGCTTCAATAAAGTGGACTAACGGTTTCAATTCTGGAAAAAGTGAAGTTTGTGGAAATGGATATTCAGAAAATGCTTCAATGAATGCAGTACCATTTGCATCTATTCAAGGAAAAGAAAGTCTTGAAGGTTTTTGGAAAAAACTAATTACAGATGGTGCTAAAAATCTCACCTATCATAATCCAATATTTAAGGCTATGACGAATTCTAGTGTGACATTGTCATCGCATTGGAGTATGAATATTGGAGAAGGTAAAATCTATCAAGAAAAATGGGAATTTATAAATGATGAATGGCTTTTAACATATGATGAATTTCAAGTACTTAAACAATATTAAAAACTGCCTATAACAGCTAGAGTTTCGTTGGTTGCGAAGCAGCAACTATGAAACTCCGGTTGAACGGGACCGATTTCATATCCACCCTTTATGTGTTTATCGAAAATTTTTTAGATAGAAATTCAACAGGCAAGTTTGCCTGTTTTTTTTTGTAGAGCTATAAACGTTGGTTTTGTACTTGGAAGTTTGGTTTTTAATCGATAAATTTGATTACCAAATCACCAACTGACGCCAAGCCACGAGACCTTGTCATCAATTTATAAAATCGACTAACATGAAAAAATTATTTAATTTTTCTATACTCCATTACTTTTGTATTTTATTAACAGGTTTACAAGTATTTGCTCAAGAATCTCGATTATTAAGAAGCCCTTCAATAAGCCATGATAAAATTTCATTTGTTTATGCAGCTGATATTTGGGTGGCAAATAAAGATGGTTCAAATGTTGAAAGAATCACAGCTTTTGATGGTGTTGAAGCCAATCCGCATTTCTCTCCAAATGGACAATCAATTGCTTTTACCGGTGAGTATGACGGAAATATGGATGTATACGTAGTATCCGTTAACGGTGGCGACCCCAAAAGGTTGACATGGCATCCTGGAGTTGACAAAGTAACGGGATGGTCTAATGATGGGACAAAAATTATTTTTAGTTCTGGCCGCAAAAATGCACCTTTTCCGAATCCGGATCAGTTGTGGGAAGTTTCTGTTGAAGGTAACAATCCAACGCCTTTTAATTTACCAAGGGCGGCTAATGGCAAATTTTCTCCCGATGGATTGCTGTTTGTTTATGAACAAATTTCCCCTTGGGAAACTGAGTTTAAAAATTACAGAGGGGGGCAAAACAACCCCCTTCGAATCTTTGATTTAAAAACTTATGCCACACAAAAATTACCTTGGGAGAATAGTAGAGATATCGATCCTGTATGGATGGATGACACGATCTACTTTCTTTCTGATCGTGATTTTACAATGAATATATGGGCGTATAGTACCCAATCAAAAACAGTAAATCAGGTGACCTTTTTTAAAGAATTTGATTGCAAAAATCTGGAAGGTGACAATGTTGCACTTATTTTCGAAAACGGAGGTTACTTATACACCTTGGCTCTCGGTTCTGATAAGCCTGTTAAACTTACAATTAATGTAACTGGTGATTTTCCATGGACCAGACTTCATTGGAGTAAAATTGAAAAATATATTGAATCTACAGCTATTTCGCCAAATGGGAAACGCATAGCGTTATCAGGAAGAGGAGATGTTTTTACGATTCCCGCAAAAAAAGGAAATCCTAGAAATATTTCTAATAGTCAAGGCATCGCAGATAGAGCTGTAGCTTGGTCGCCTGACGGTAAAAGCATAAGCTGGTTTTCTGATGAGGGAGGTGAGTATCAATTGGTCATTGCAGATCAGTTTGGAAAAGAAAAAAGAATAATTTCAATTGAAAATCCAACATTCTATTACAAACCATCTTGGTCTCCTGATTCAAAATACTTAAGTTTTTATAATGAAAATAGAACCTTATGGATTGTAGAAGTGAGTTCTGGTAAATTTACAGAAATTGCCTCAGAAGGATTCGCACATCCTGAACACGTCATTTATGGAGAATGGGCACCTGACTCTAAATGGATTGCCTATACAAAAAGATTAAGTAATGAATATTCATCCATATTTATTTATTCATTAGATCAAAAAAAATCTTTTCAAATAACAGATGGTATGGCGAATTGCAAAATGCCTGCCTGGGATAAAAGTGGTAAGTATATTTATTTTATGGCAAGCATAGATTATGGTATGAATGTAGGCTGGTTAGATATGTCATCTTTTGATCATCCGGTTACGAGTTCTATATACATGGCCGTTTTGTCAAAAGAAACTTTGTCTCCTTTAGCTCCAGAAAGTGACGATGAAGTGCCAGAAAAAGACAAGGCAACCGAAACTGATAAAACAAAATATAGAAAGAAAAAAAGTGATGAAGCTCAAGAAAAAGAAGTTGAAAAGAAAATTGAACCTGTAAAAATTGATTTCGAAGGATTGCAACAACGCATAATAGCCTTGCCGGTGCCTTCAAGAGTTTATATTCAATTAGAAACTGCCAAGGATGGTGTTCTTTTTTATTCAGAACAAATACCGTCTGAAGAGGGTCTTTCGCTAAATCGATTTACGTTGGAAAAAAGAAAATCGGAAAAAGTGGTGGACGGCATCTCTGGATTTGAGATAGCTGCCGAAGGCGAAAAATATCTGTATGTAACAAAAAGTAATCAATTTGTAATCTCTAAGGTAACCGAAAAGCCTGATCTGGCCGAAGAAACTTTATCAATTTCAGATGTTAAAATAAAAGTTGATCCGATTCTTGAATGGCAACAGATATTTAGAGAAGCATGGAGATATCAGCGAGATTATTTTTATGTTGAAAATATTCATGGATTGGATATGAATTGGGCATATAAAACATATTCTCTATGGGTCGACCATGTAAAACATCGGTCAGATCTCAATTACGTACTTGATGTTTTTAGTGGAGAAACCTCCATTGGACACTCATTTGTTAGAGGTGGCGATTACCCTGAAGTTGATAAAGTACCAACAGGATTGCTCGGAGCAGATTTTATAATCGAAAATGGTATGTATCGTATCAAAAAAATATACAATGGTGAAAGCTGGAATGCAAAGATGCGATCACCCTTAAGTGGCCCAGGTATAAATGTTAAAGAAGGTGATTACTTATTAGCGCTTAATGGTGTTCCACTTAATACAACTACCAATCTGTATTCTTATTTTGCTCAAACTGCAGAAAAACAAATTACAATTTCTACCAATACTACACCTGTTTTGAAGGATGCAAAAAAAACTACCGTAGTACCTGTTAGTAGTGAATACAATCTACGGCAACAAGATTGGATAGAAAGCAACAGAAGAAAAGTAGATAAGCTTTCTAACGGTAAGCTCGCATATGTTTGGTTACCAGATACAGGCGAAGGTGGGTACACTAATTTTAATCGGTATTATTTTGCACAAAAAAACAAAAAAGGCGCTATAATTGATGAACGTTTTAATAATGGAGGATCAATTGCCGATTACATCACAGATTTGCTTTCAAGAGAACTTCTCGGTTATTTCAATAATCCTACAAGCGACAAGCAGTCATTCACCTCACCTAACGCGGGAATTTGGGGCCCAAAAGTAATGATTATTAATGAAATGGCCGGATCAGGTGGAGACATGCTGCCTTATATGTTTAAAATGCGAAAAATTGGTCCGTTGGTTGGCACAAAGACATGGGGAGGCCTTGTTGGAATATGGGATGTTCCAAATCTCATTGATGGAGGATCAATCACTGCGCCTCGAGGCGGTTTCTATAATACAAAAGGGGAATGGGATGTTGAGAATATTGGTGTTGCCCCAGATATTATGGTAGAACAAGACGCAAAATTAGTAATTGATGGTCATGACCCACAATTAGAAAAAGCGGTTCAAGTGGCTATGGAATTACTAAAAACACAAGAAATAAATTTACTACCTCAACCTAAAGATCCTATACGTGTAATAAAATCAAAAAATTGAATTATGAAAAAACTATTTTATCTTCTTATCCTAACTTTTGGATTTTTTTCTTGTAGTTCAGATGATGAAACTGAAAACAATGAATATGAATTTATAACAGAATATTCAGCTACTGTAACGGTTGGCGGTGTAGTTGGATTATCTGAACGAACTTTTGAAATCGGAGAAGTTTATACTGGAACTAAGCAAGGAAATGGTGTGATAACAATTAGAATCGCAGAACATTCGGAATTAAATGATGATTGCCCAAATAGTTGGTGCTATCAAGAATTATTAGGCGTGCCAAGTGAAATTTTACAATTGGTGGAATAAACAAACTCTATAAGTACACAAAAATAGTATTACAGAATAAAATTTATGGATAGAAAAAAAATAATTTATTTGATAATATTCGTGAGTTTTATTTGCTTAATTTTATCTATAAAAGTGACTATAAATACTTATCAAGATTATGTTCAATCAACAGGAAAAACAAGAGCCTTGTTTGGATTGTCAGAATTAAAATTTAGTTACAGATATTATTTGGTAATTTTATCTTTAATTGGATTTATAATATCCGCCAACTATTTAAGAAAAAAAACAAACCGACTATTAGTGTCAATTGCAATGTTAATTTCAATTCTCGCAATTATTACCTCATTTTTTAGAATTTGGAGAATATTTATTTAAAATCTAATATGATAAAATTACTGATTTCGATTCTAATAGGGTTTGTTTTTTACTCTTTCAGTCAAGAATCGGATTCTGATAGAGAAAAATTTTAGGAATATTGGCAAGCTAATTTTTAGTGAGAAAGTTGATTGTAATAAAGCTGGCAAATTTGCCAAATCTGATATTAAAAACGGACTACCCACCCTATTACTTGCTGGAGGAATTGCACCTTTGCATATTTTGACTGATGTTGATTTTAAGAATGAGTTTCGTTTTATGACTATGGTTGTGTTCAACCTTCGGAAATCTGTATGGAAAAGTATAATTGAAAAAAATTCGACTATCTAACTGAAAAAAATGAACAAAAATGACAAAAAGAAATTAGAGATGACGTAGTCGGATTTAAAAATGGAAAAGAAAATAAAAATTTACCTACAACAGTTTACCCAACGACCTAGGTTTGGTTTTTACTTCAAAAAAACTCTACCAATCAAAATTTTGTTTATATTTGTTGTGGTCAGTCTTTAATCAAAAGGCGCTGATTAAAAGTGCTTTACGCTAGTAAAAATACATCAGAATTAATATAATATGAATTTATTTAATAAACTTTATCAATTTTTTTTATCCGACTACGCCAAAAGACGGATTGAAAAAACAATACTCTATGCTGCATTGTTTGGCTTTTTCATTCACTTAATTTTAATTTATTTGTCAAAATTTAATATAGTAAATTTTCATTTAGAATCAGAATTATTTAAAAATCCGATATCGGCAATTTATACCCCATTCTCATTTATACTTGTTTATGAAGTTTACTTATTAATTTATTACTTACCTAAGTCATTTACTACATACATAACTAAACAGTATGAAATTATAACACTTATAATTATCCGAAAATTATTTAAAGATTTATCTACCCTTAAACTTTCATCAGATTGGTTTAATATAAAAGGAGATTTACAATTTACCTATGATATTTTGGCATCAATAATTCTTTTCTATCTTATTTATCAGTTTGAAAAACAAGGAACTATAAAATCACTGCTGCCAGATGAAAATAAATCAAAAGTTGAAAGATTCATCCTTAGAAAGAAGATAATTGCTGTTATTTTAGTTCCAATATTTTTTATGATGGCTTTATTTACACTTTTGAATTGGACTTCAGGAATTTCTTTTTCTTCAAATAACTTGCCCAGTTTTGAAACAATTAACAATCTATTCTTTGACGAATTTTTTACCGTTTTGATATTAGTAGATGTTGTTCTTCTGTTAATTTCCTTCTTTTACACAGATAAATTTCACAAAATAATTAGAAATTCCGGATTTGTAGTTTCAACGATTTTAATTCGTATGTCGTTCGGCGTAAGCGGATTAGTAAGTACCATTTTAATAGTAGTAGCTGTTCTTTTTGGACTAGGAATAATTATAATCCATAACAAATATGAAAAAAAACACTTAGCCTAACTAACGTCGTATAAATTAATTGCTAGTTTTTGGCTTAACCAATATTAGTTGCTCGTTTGTTGGCTTTTGTTTTTTCTGCGAAAATATTGACAAAAAAGCACGCAAATCTATCTTGTTGCAACAAAGACGACAACCCTTTTTCTGGTGGTGACCAACTGCCACCCGAAACCCAAACTGGTAAAATACAGTAGGTTGTTTGGTAAATGATGCTGTTTTTTTTAGCCCATCAAAAAGGTATTAGCCCTTCTGTAAATTGCTTTTACCAATTTATTGATGGTGAATTCTATTTTACAATGAATTTTGCAGACTTAAGAGGAAGTTCAAAAAAAAGAGTTGTTATACAAACTAGTAGAATAGATTTGAAAATAGGTCAAACATATATATTAAATAAAAACATGGTTGACGACCTAGATTTTTTAGGAGGAGGAGGTATTTATTCTACATCTACGGCTAATAGATATTATACTAATACAATAATAAAAAAACAGGAGAGCTTAAAATAACTCGATTAGACTTGCAAAATTCTATTATATCAGGTACTTTTTGGTTTGATGCAGTCAATCAATCAGGCTAAACAGTTCAAATAAGAAGCGGTCGCTTTGATTGGAATTATTAAATCAATACAGGCTTATGAAATATAGAACATCAATTTAAATGAAGCAAACGAATGAAGCGTAAAAAATAGAGTTTCCTTTGTAACAGAATACGAAACTAGTAAAAAAGGGTTTCAACCTTTTTTACTTTCTATCAAAATAAAGTAAAATAAAATGGATTTATTCAATAACGAAACAGACTACTCGAAAAATTTATTGCCAAAAGATGGTATTGTAAATTATTACGGAAAACTACTAACTAACAAAGAGTCAAATTATTATTTCGACTGTTTAATAAACACAATTGAATGGAAAAATGATCAAGCTTTTATTTACGGAAAACTAATAATCACCAAACGAAAAGTAGCTTGGTATGGAGACACAGACTTTGAGTACACCTATTCTAAAACAACTAAACGTGCCTTGCCTTGGACAAAGGAGTTGTTAGAATTAAAAACACTAGCTGAAGAAAATACAGGTGAAAAGTTCAATTCTTGTCTACTTAACCTATACCATAATGGCAATGAAGGAATGGCTTGGCATAGTGATGCAGAAAAAAAATTAAAGAAAAATGGAGCAATAGGCTCATTGAGTTTTGGTGCTGAACGCAAATTTGCATTCAAGCACAAGGAAACAAAAGAAACCATTTCATTATTATTAGAACACGGAAGCTTATTGTTAATGAAAGACACCACACAATCAAATTGGCTACACAGACTCCCACCCACAAAGCTAATAAACAACCCCAGAATAAATTTAACCTTTAGAACAATTGACTTGTAAATTGTACGACATCCAAAAAAAGAAGAACAGTCGATTATTATGTATATAAAAAACAGATAAATAGTAGTAAAATTATTACTTTTGGTTCGTGCAAATTTTGAGCTTAGCCAAAAGGTTGGTGCTTATAAACTGCCTTATTTTTGTGTAAAAATAAAGTTGCTTTATAACCTCAGAGCAATAATAAAAATAAATAGTAAAAACGAAATATAAAAAAATAGTGATTAAAATAAAATTAAAGGATTTTATAATACTTGTAGGTTTATTGATTTTTTGTACTAATATTCGAGCACAGTCGTTTGACATTGGTCATGCTTCAATTACATTCTATGACAGTAGTAGAAACAGGTATATTGAAACCGAAGTGTATTATCCGGCATATAATTCAGGCGAAAATACTCCAATCGCTTCAGGAAATTTTCCTGTAATAGTTTTTGGACATGGATTTTTAATGAGTTGGGCATCATATGAAAATTTTTGGACAGAATTAGTTCCCAATGGTTATGTAATTTGTTTTCCAACAACTGAAATGACCTTAACACCTAATCATGAAAATTTTGGACTTGATTTAAAGTTTGCGGCTGCTCAAATGCAAAATGAAAATAATGATAGTTCTTCATTGTTCTTTAATTCATTGGCTCCTAAAACTGGCCTTATGGGACACTCTATGGGTGGTGGCGCATCCTTTTTAGCTGCAGAAAACAATACGATTATTCATACATTAGTGACTTTTGCTGCCGCAGAAACCAATCCGTCTGCTATTTCGTCTTCATCAAATATTACTGTGCCAACGCTAATTTTTTCTGGAGATGATGATTGCGTAACGCCCCCAGATGAAAACCAAATCCTTATGTACAATTATTTGGCCTCAACTTGTAAAACTCATATCAGCATAATAGGTGGTGGTCATTGTTATTTTGCTGATGACAATTTCAATTGTACTCTAGGTGAATCTTTCTGCAATTCTACTCTAAATATTACTAGGGAGGAACAGCAATTAATAACTTTCAATTTTTTGAAACTATGGCTAAATTATTTCTTATATGATGATCTAAATGCTTTTAATGATTTTGATGATGCCTTACAAATTTCGACACAAATAAATTTTACTCAGTTTTGCAATACACTTACAAACCAAGACATTAGTGGGCAAGATACCTTTGAAATATATCCCAACCCTGTAATTAATAAATTAAATTTGCTTATACCCATTGAGCATACAGATGGTATACTTACAATGTACAATTTAGTTGGGCAACAAGTATATCAAAGCTTAATAACAAACACAACTAATCAAATAGATGTATCTAATTATCCAAACGGACCCTATTTTATAGTGTATAATAAAAACTCAATAATGCAGTACTATAAAATTATTAAAATAGATCGTTAGTTATAATGATTACAATACACAACAACGTGTAAAAAAAATAAAGATTTTAGTGCTTAGTACTTTTTATAAAACAAACAAATTTTTAAAATTGTTTTAAAATTGACACGTTTATAACCTCAATTTTTAATTTCGAAAAGATAAAGGAACAACTAAAATATAAAATAAAACATTGTACACCAGCGTATATAAAAAATCACTAGTTTTAACCTATCCAATGTGAGTTGCTTTATTTGCTTGCCTTTAATTTTACTTCCAAAAATTATCGCACACAAACAAGCAACAAACCATATACATAAACGCATACCACATAAGAACACAACAGAAAATAAATGATAGAAGTTCAATCACTACAAAATCAATTAATTAAAAAACATTCTTTTACAGAAAAAGAGGCTGACTTTTTTGTTTCTCATTTTACAGAACGTAAGGTCAAAAAAAGACAATTCATTATACAACCCGAGTTTATCGCTAAATATCGAATTTTTATAGTCCAAGGTACATTTAAAGCATATGTTATTGATAAAAATGGTCAAGAACAAATAATATCGCTTGCTATGGATGGATGGTGGATTTCTGACCCAAATAGTTTCATCTATCAACAACCTGCAACAATGTTTGTAGAAGCTTTGGAAGACAGTGTAATTTTACAATTGGATTTTGAAAACGAACAGATACTAAAAGCCCATAGTCATAAATTCGAAACCTTTTTTAGAACTGTTGCCGAAAGAGGTCTTGCCTTTATGCAACGTAGATTAATAGCCAGTTTAACGCTTACTGCCGAAGAGCGGTATGAACAATTTGCTATATCATATCCTGATTTTTTACAGCGGGTTCCCCAATTCGCTATTGCCTCTTATTTGGGCATGACCACCCAATATCTTTCTCGAATCAGAAAAAATCAAATTAAAAGTTAAACTAGTTTCACTTCATTTCTTAATCCAGTAGATTTTTAAGCTTTTCAATTCATCTCACCTTTGCCTTATTAATTTATAGCAAACCAAAATGAAACATAAAAAAGTAATATTAATAACAGGTACGAGTCGCGGAATCGGTAAAGCTACCGCTGAATATTTAAAAGCCAAAGGATATATTGTTTATGGTTCATCAAGAGGAGCAGCCAATAGGAGCATTAATCAATTGCAATTGGAAGTTACAGATTTTGAATCGTGCAAAAGCGCGGTGGAAGAAATTGTAAAGAGAGAAGGTCGATTGGATGTTCTTATCAATAATGCTGCCTACGAATTAGTGGGTGCACATGAAGAATATACAGTAGAAGAAATTCGTGACCAAGTTGAAGTGAATTTCTTTGGTGCATTGCACATGATGAAAGCTGCTACACCGCAAATGTTAAAGCAAAAATCTGGGAACATTATCAATATCTCTTCCATTGGTTCTGATTTTGGTTGGACTTTCAATGGGGCATATAGTGCTGGAAAATTTGCATTGCATGGCTATTCGGAAGCGATAAGAAGAGAATTTTTGCCTTTGGGAATCAATGTTTCCTTGATTTCTCCTGCAGGAGTAGCAAGTGGAACTACAAATATATCCGTACAACATTCAAAACATAGACATCCACTTTTTGAAAAAGGAAGCAATGCCGCATTTGAAGCTTCTCATAGCGGAGGTGATTTAAAAATGGCAAGTAGCATGGAAACTGTTGCTCAAACCATAGAAAAAGTTATTGAGTCTAAACATCCAAAATTCATGTATCGTGTAGGTTTTGTAACGAGATTAATGCAGTTCATGAACACTATTCTT
>NZ_CAWUTS010000099.1:0-8646 GCF_963925415.1 uncultured Flavobacterium sp.
GCTATGTTAGCTATCCTTTACAACCATCGAATTTAGAAGTCAATTTTAAACTTTTTAAGATTATTTACTTATCAGACAATACTACTTTAGAAAAAGTTTATTACCCGTTTAAACTGCGATATAAAAAACATAAAAATAGTATGTCATATAGTTATAATGAGTTTTTACAGCAAAACTAAAACTTATGAATAAAAAAAGGTTATGCAGTTTATTAATTATATTCCGTCAAATATCTATGTATTTTTAATATGAATCAAACAATGTTACAGTCAGCGAAACAAATAGGTGCAGGTCTTGCTACAATTGGTTTAGCAGGTGTAGGTGCTGGTATTGGTATAGTTTTTGCAGCTTTAGTTAACTCATTTGCAAGAAACCCATCGTTAAGATCACAACTTTTTGGTTTTACGATTCTTGGTTTTGCATTAACAGAGGCTATTGGTTTATTTGCATTAATGATGGCATTTTTAATTTTATTTGGTTAAAACCGATAAATTAAATTGTGGAATAGAGTAGTTTGGATAACTCATCATGCTCATAACTTGAAAATCGTAGGTTCAAATCCTGCTTCCACTATAATAACTACCAAAAACCCTCTTACTTTTTTATTTCTCTTTTATTTAGCTTTTATAAATGCTGCGTAAATTTGCCTTTTTAGTTTAATGGTTAAAACTATTGTTTTGTAAACAATCAATTTCAGTTCAATTCTGAAAAAGGGCTTTTCAATATGTTGTGGATTTAAAACTTTTATATCTTATTAAAGTAAATATCTTTTAACAAGATGGGACTTTAGCTCAATTGGTAGAGTGTTAGTTTTGCATACTAAATGTTAAGAGTTCAAATCTCTTAAGTTCCAAAAGTTTGCAAATAAAAAAGTATTTGCAACTTTGATTAGACCATTTCAATATTTATATATTTTTACTATGGCATTATTTTTTGCTCAATATTTTTCTTTGTTTATCTTTATTATTTTAAGTACTTTATTTGCTTTTATTTTTTTCTTTTTATCTTATATAGTTGCAACACAAAAAGCGGATACAGAAAAACTGTCTGCTTACGAATGTGGTTTTGATCCATTTAATGATGCCCGAAATACGTTTGATGTACGTTTTTATTTAGTTGCAATTCTTTTCATTATTTTTGATTTAGAAGTTAGTTTTTTATTTCCTTGGTGTATTACTATAGGGCATTTATCAACATTTAGTTTTTGGTCAATGTTTGTATTTTTGTTTATCCTTACAATTGGTTTTATTTACGAATGGAAAAAGGGCGCTTTAGAATGGGAATAATAAAGAACTTTATGTTAAACTTTTAGGTTTAAAATTGCTAGATAACATAATTGGCTAATGTGCAAAATTATAACTTTTGTAATAGTAGGTTCAAATCCTCTTCTAGCTTTTTAATATATTAAAAAAAATAAAATAACTTATGTATAACATTTCCTCATTGTCTAAAACTCAGTCCGCGAATAACAATAACGAAGTAAATAATTCTGTTGAAATTTTTTCAGATGCAAATGTAAAGCATAATTTCTATTCTACACTAAGTTTTTGGACTAACAAAGCTAATAGTTGTAACATAAGTACAACTGTTCATTTAATAGGTAAACGTCATGGTTTTGGGGTAATTAATGTTGAGCATCATACAGACATGTTAAAAAATGCCTTAAGTTTTTTAAAAGAGTTAGGTAAAACGAATGGTAAGATATTATTTGTTAACGATCAATTTACTAACAATTTAGACGGTATAGTTAAAACTTTTGCTGTAAATTCTGGCCAACCTTACTCAATTGAAAAGTGGAACTGTGGTAAATTAACAATGGCAGAAGCAAAACTACAGTATAAAGCAGTTATTATACTCAATCCAACGAAAAACTTGTTTTTGATACGAGAAGCTCGCAAATTAGGTATACCTATTATAAGTTTATGTGCAGGTGAATCTGCCATATTTAATGTAACGTATCCTATTATTTGTAATAATGAAAGTGGCGATTCAATTTTATATATTTTATTAACTTTTGCTAATGCTATAATTTATGGGCAATTACAACAAGTTTATACAAATTGGTCTAGTCAAAAAGAAGCACTGATAACAGATGAAAAGTAAATAACGGTTATCGTATGAGAATGTAATTTAGTTGGTTAAAATGATAGCTTGTCACGCTATTTATCATGGGTTCAACTCCCATCATTCTCGTTTGTTTCTGTTCTACGAAAAACTTTGAGTTTTTCGTTTGCAAAGAAAAGAGTAATCAGTTTCACATGTAAAACTTTCTTTTATATATGAAGTCGGTAGTTTAAAACTACATTTTACTCAATTGGAAGAGTGTGTTGTTTTACTGTTTATAAATTAAAATAATACATTTTGTTTTTTAACTTATCTAACAAAGCAAAACAATTTAACAAAACCTAAATAATCTTGTTAAAAACGGTGCAATTTTTCTATTAACTATGGCAACGCAAAGTCTTCGAATTCTTAATCGCCCAATTATTAATGTATTAAATGATCATCTTATTGACTATCCAACACCTGTAAACCGTAATTATATGTGGAATTTTGGTTCAATGGCTGGTATCTTTTTAGTTATTCAAATCTTAACTGGTATTTTTCTTGCAATGCATTATACTCCACACATTGATTTAGCCTTTTTAAGCGCAGAGCATATTATGCGAGATGTTAACAATGGTTGGTTAATCAGGTACTTACATGCAAATGGTGCAAGTATGTTTTTTCTTATTGTTTACATCCATATTGCTAGAGGTTTATATTACGGTTCTTATCAAACACCTCGTGGTTTTGTTTGGGTTGTAGGTGTTGTTATTCTTATCTTAATGATGGCTACTGCGTTTTTAGGTTATGTTTTACCTTGGGGCCAAATGAGTTTTTGGGCTGCAACAGTAATTACAAACTTATTTTCGGCTTTTCCTTTAATTGGTGAACCCATTGTTGCTTGGTTATGGGGTGGTTTTTCTGTAGATCAAGCTACATTAAATAGATTTTTTAGTTTTCATTATTTATTACCGTTTTTAATTGCTGGTGCAACTATTATACATATTGCTGTATTACATCAAAATGGATCAAATAATCCATTAGGTGTAAATGCGGGTGTAGACAAAATTTCATTTTACCCTTATTTTATCTTTAAAGATATGTTTAGTTGGGTTGTTTTTGGTATTTTTTATGCTGGCTTTGTGTATTTTGCTCCAAATTATTTAGGACATACAGATAATTATATCGAAGCAAATCCAATGGTGACACCTGCACACATTGTTCCTGAATGGTATTTTCTTTTTGCTTATTGTATTTTACGCTCGGTGCCACATAAATTAGGTGGCGTTATTGCTATGTTTGCATCTTTACTTATTTTGTTAGTGTTGCCTTATACAGGAGTTGCGGAAACTCGTAGTTCATCATTCCGTTTATTACACAGAAAATTCTTCTGGGTTTTTGTACTTAACTTTGTTGTTTTAAGTTGGATTGGCGGCTGTGCACCAGAAACTCCTTACTTAGAAATTGGTCAAACTGCAACAGTATTTTATTTCTCGTACTTTATCATAATTATTCCTATGCTAGGTTTTCTTGAGAAATTTTTGTTATCTTATCCGACAAAATAATAATTTTCAAGTCTTGATTCATCATTTCATTTTACAAATATCACTTACAAAAAATAAAACTAAACTACGAAAAATATGTAGTCAAACAATTATAATACACTTTTATGTTTAGCAATCCTTTAAAAATTTTAACTTTAGTTATCATCGTGTTTTCGAAAGAAATTTTAGTATTTAACGAAGAAGTTCTCATTGTACTTGCATTTTCTATTTTTATCTATTTAGTTTTAAATGGTGCAAGTTCTATGATTAGTGAAGAATTAGATGAAAAAGCACAGTCTATCCAAAATAAGTTCAATGTTTATAATGATATCCAAGAAAAGACTATTGTTTATTTATGTGATTATTACACTAAAAGAGAATTCCTTTCAACTAAAATTCAAAAAATTGAAAGTATACAAAAAGCGCGTATATCAACGATTGAACGTTATGTAAAAATTAATTGTCAAAAATTACTTGTTTCACATATAGAAGATATCTTAACTAGATTTGTTTTAAATGAATATATCTCGAAAAATGCTTTTCAGCAAAGGTTTGTCTCTAAACTGAACAAGCTCAAATCGAAGATTGAAAAATTAAAAACAAAGTAATCTAATAGAAAATTCAAAGTATTGTATTTATGAAAAAAAATAGAGCCATATCTCCGCATTTAACAATATATAAACCACAAATTACATCACTGATTTCTATTTTTCATAGAATTAGTGGTTCGTTTTTAAGCATGTTTATTCTTTTTGTAGTACTCGTTATTCAGTTTGACGTCTTATTTAGTGAGTATTTTTTACACTATGCTTTGATTTGTACGTGTAGTGTGTATTTTACTTGGTTATTTAAAAGTCTTTTTATTCTAATCTTTGGTTTGTTATTTTTTCACATTTGTAATGGTCTACGTCATTTATCTTGGGATTTTGGCTTTGGTTTAGACATTAAAAATGTTTATATTACTGGTTTAGTCGTTTTAACAATTGCATGTGCCATCTTAATCTTATTATCATTATAAAAAGTATTTATGCCTCAGCTCGATTTACTTACATTTTTCCCACAATTTTTTTGGTCTTTTATTTTTTTCATTTCTTTTTTTTTCTATTTCTCTTATTGCATAATTCCAAGTATTGCTACGCCTTTAAAGTTACGAAAGCAAAAATTAATTAAATTAGCTGACGAAATTAATAAAAAAAAAGATGACTCGTCTCATTTATTAATTGAATACGATAATCTAGCTAGCAATTCATTTGATGAATCAAAAAAAAAATTAGATAAAGTTATGTTAAATGGCACTGTTTGGTCTAATTCTAAAATTTCAACGTTAAATAGAGGTAATCTCTCTAAAATTACTTTACGTTTTTTAAAAAACTGTTTTGAAAAGGAGTCTAATGAATTCATAAAATCTTCAAGTTCGAAGGCATCAAAAACACAAAAAAAGATGCCAAAAAAAGGACAAAAACGTAAATAACATGTTGGGTTATTTCTTTAGTCTACTTAAAACAAATAAATTATGTCTACGAATGTTATTATATAAATAAGAATATATGAAATTTAATATTACAATTGATTCTAAAATGGTTGAAGTTAATAATGGTATGTCCATTTTGCAAGCTTGTGAATTAGTAAATGTTTTAGTCCCCAGATTTTGTTATCACGAAAGATTATCTGTTGCAGGTAATTGTAGAATGTGTTTGGTTGAAATTGAAAAAGCTCCAAAACTCGTAGCTTCTTGCGCTATGCCTGTAATGCCTAATATGGCAATACATACGAATAGTTTAGCTGTAAAAAAAGCGCGTGAAGGCGTCTTAGAGTTTTTGCTAGTTAATCATCCTTTAGACTGTGTGATTTGTGATCAAGGTGGAGAATGCGATTTGCAAGATCAAACGTTGGTTTTTGGTAGTGATCGAAGTCGTTTCCGTGAGCATAAACGTGCTGTTGAGGATAAACAGTGTGGCCCATTAATAAAAACAATAATGACAAGATGTATACATTGTACAAGATGTGTACGCTTCGCAAATGAAATTATAGGTTTACCAGATTTAGGTACATCTGGTCGTGGTAATGTATTGGAAATTAGTTTGTATATTAAAAAGTTATTCAAGTCTGAATTTTCAGGTAATATCATAGATCTTTGTCCAGTTGGTGCACTAACATCAAAAACGTATAGTTTTACTTATAGACCATGGGAATTTAAAAGTGTAGAATCTATAGATATTTGTGATGCAGTTGGCTCGAATATTAGAATTGATACTCGTGGTTATGATGTAATGCGCATTTTACCTCGATTAAATGAGAGTATTAACGAGGAATGGATTTCAGATAAGGCTCGTTTTAGTTTTGACGGTTTGAAAAAACAACGTATTTATTCGCCGCTACTAAAACTCGTAGAAGATAACAAAAGTTTGTGGGTTGCTATTAATTGGGCTGAAGCTATATTTCTTGCATGTGAACATATATATTCTAAAGAAACAACGAAAGTTGGTTTTGTTGGTGCTAATGCAAATATTGATTCGATTGCTTTGTTACAAGATTTGATATATGAATGTAATGGTTTTTTTGTTGATGCAAATAAAAGTAACATAAGTATAAGTGATTTTCAAGTTAACTTTAGATTTAATGCAACTATTGCAAATATAGAGCACTCAGATTTATGTTTACTTTTAGGTGTAAATCCACGACTAGAAGCACCCATTCTTAACCTTAGATTAAGAAAACGTTACATTGCAGGTGGTTTTAAAATAATGTCATTTAACTCAGCAATAAATTTGACATATCCTGTTTACAATTTAGGAATAGGGGCTAAGAAATTATTCCAATTTATAAAAGGAAAACACTCATTTTCTGCTATTTTTGCAGCAGCTAATAATCCTCTTATTATAGTAGGTAAGTCTTTTTTTTCTTTATTTGGAGAAAATGAAGGCCAGGCGCTATTAAGTATTTTAGTGAAAAATACGAATGTTAAAAAAAACAATTGGTTTGGTTTATGTTATTTGTCTTCAGAAGCTTCTGAACCCAATGCAAAAGCTCTGGGTATTTCTCAAATTTGTTCTAACAATTTACATTCGTCAGATGTTATTATATGTGAAAACAAAAACATTTCAGACTTGTCAATCGTAAATGCTTTATCTCAGAAAGACGTTGTACTATATTGTTTAGGTGACAGCAACTTTTTTGCAACGCACAGTAAAGGTTTTGAATTTAAATTTGTAATTTATCAAGGATCATTTTTAACTGAACAAGTATTAAAATATTCTAATCTTATATTGCCTACACCTACATATGTAGAGGAAAGCGTTGGGTTTTTAAATATCGAAGGTCTTTATCAAGAAACGAATGCTGCGTTAAATCCGCCAGTTGGGGTAAAAGCCGGGGGAAACATAATCGAATCAATTATTAATTACGAATATTTTTTCAATTTATTCAAAGAAAATTTATTAGCAACAAAGACGCCTATCGAAAATATAAAGACAATTACTACTTTTAAATATTTAGAATGGACAAAGGAAAAAAAAAATTTTTTTCACTTTTCTCAGTTTGCTTCGTATCTTAAACAGAAAAAGAGATTTTTACCTATTTTTGGATTTGACAACTTAACGTCTGTAAGTCAATTTGTGGGAAAAACTTCATATATAGCTTCGACAAAAATTGAAAATTTCTATATTTCTGATACTTTAAGTGAAGTTTCAAGTACAATGGCAAAATGTTCTGCGGTACTTTTGAATAAGTCACCTTTTCAGAATATTAAAGTACGTTTATAACTTGATAGAATATTCAGATATAAACAAAGATTAAATTAAGCAGGCATTTTTACGTACAAATTATAAATAAAACAATTAAATAAACAGTATTATGGCAAATTATTTAGACAAAAGTATTAAAGTTTTATATTTAACGGAATTATTCAGAGGGTTATGGATAACATTACAATATTTTTTTAGAAGAAAAGTTACACTTAATTATCCATTTGAAAAAGGTGCATTAAGTTCAAGATTTAGAGGCGAGCATGCCCTACGTAGATACACAAGTGGTGAAGAAAGATGTATTGCATGTAAGTTATGCGAGGCTGTTTGTCCTGCTCAAGCAATTACAATTGAAGCAGAAGCGCGGGTTGATAATAGTCGAAGAACAACAAGATATGACATCGATATGACAAAATGCATTTTTTGTGGTTTTTGTCAGGAAGCGTGTCCTGTGGATGCTATTGTAGAAGGGCCCAATTTTGAATATGCTACGGAAACACACGAAGAATTATTGTATAATAAAGAAAAATTGTTACAAAATGGAGATCGGTGGGAAGTAGAAATACAAGCAAATATCGCAACAGAATCGTTTTATAGATAAGTTATAAGAATATGATTAATTTTTTAGTAGTGTTAAATGTTTTATTAAAGTCTTTAGGTGTTATTATTCCATTATTAGTGGGTGTAGCCTACTTAACATTACTTGAAAGAAAGGTAATGGCAAGTATGCAGCAAAGACGAGGTCCAAATGTTGTTGGTTTTTTCGGATTATTACAACCTTTTGCAGATGGATTAAAATTACTCATAAAAGAAACAGTTTTGCCAAGTAGTTCAAACATTGGTATATTTATTTTGGCGCCAATTGTTACTTTTTTACTTAGTTTAATTACATGGGCTGTAATTCCAATAGGTAATAATTTAGTTTTTGTGGATTTAAGTGTTGGTGTCTTATATGTTTTAGCTATATCGTCGCTTGGTGTTTATGGTATTGTTTGTGCAGGTTGGTCAAGTAACTCAAAGTATGCGTTTCTCGGTGCATTACGTTCAGCTGCACAAATGATATCGTACGAGGTATCTATGGGTTTGATAATAATTTCCGTATTAGTTTGCGCAGGGTCTTTGAATTTAACAGAGATTGTATTATCACAAAACAAAGTTTGGTATATTTTTCCATTATTTCCATTATTTATAATGTTTTTTATTTCTGGTTTAGCTGAAACTAACAGAGCGCCTTTTGATTTACCAGAGGCAGAGGCTGAACTCGTTTCTGGATATAATACAGAGTATGCTGCAATGGGTTTTGCTTTATTTTT
>NZ_CAWUTS010000100.1:0-10191 GCF_963925415.1 uncultured Flavobacterium sp.
AATATATAAAAATTATTGAATAACAATAATTAAATATTATAAAAGAATAATTTATGTCACTTTTTTAGTGATAACATCATAAGCTTTTTTCAATTTCATTACCACTACTTCAATTTCAACTTCATTTAAGTGGCCATAACCAAATCGAATGGCACAAGTATTTTTATTCTGATAAAGAATTGTTTTAGGAAGAAATAAATCATTTTTTTGAGCCTCTTCAGCTAATTGAACTAACGATATTTTTGGCTCAAAGCTTATCCAAATGGCTAAGCCTCCTGAAGGTTTATTCCATTGAATGCTTTGCTTAAAATGGTGTTCAAACATTTTACACACATAATCAAGTCTTAGCTTATAATGTATGCTGTTTTTTTTAATTAATCGATGTATTTCTCCTTCATAAATTAATTCAGACAGCATTTGTTCTTGAATGAGATCTCCCTGCCTATCTATCATTTGTAAATAATTTTTGGTTTCAACAATCAAATTGCTTGGCGCTATAACAAACCCCGTTTGAAAACTCGGGAATAAAGATTGACCTAGCTTACCTAAATAAATTACAAGTCCATTTGCATCAGAACTCGCCATTGGTAACATAGCAGATCCTTCAAACTGAAAATCATAATCAAAATCATCTTCAATTATAGCAAATTGATATTCTTTAGCTAATTTTAATAATTCTATTCGTCGCTCTGCACTAAGGGTATGTGTTGTTGGATAATGACGATGCGAGCATACATATACGCATCGTATCAAATTTTTTGTATAATGTTTTCGTATATATTCGATATCCAAACCATTTTTATCCACCGGAACAGTTTGAATTGTTGCTCCCACTTGTTGAAAAATCATATTTGCGGCGTAGTTGCTTAAACTACCAACTAATACGAGATCATTAGTTTGAAGTAATAGTTGCGAAACGATATATAAACTCATTTCAGTACTTCGTGTACTGATTAAATTTTTTGGTTTAATATGAAATCC
Source organism: uncultured Flavobacterium sp. (assembly GCF_963925415.1). Taxonomy (GTDB): domain Bacteria; phylum Bacteroidota; class Bacteroidia; order Flavobacteriales; family Flavobacteriaceae; genus Flavobacterium. The sequence continues at coordinate 982 of NZ_CAWUTS010000100.1, forward strand.
ACGCGTTGCATTTAAATAATTACACAATTGGTTTTCAAATACAGAATATGTAGATTGTCCGGTTTGATTCCATTTTGAAATCAATGTTTTTCGTTTCATGGATGCACTATACCATTTTGAAAATTGATGAACAGGATGCAATCGCAAATCGGGTTGTCCGTCATTTATTGCATATTTAGTTTGCGAAGGTTCCGCTATTGAAGCTAAATGAAAAGAAGGTTTAAAGTCAAACCCAGTATTTATTGCAGATTCATTAGCTTGGTTTATAGGATATGCAATCGCTTTAATGGAGGCTGTTTTTTGTTCAGGAACTAAAATATAGGTTCCTTTATTTGGAATAATTTCAACCCATCCTTGAGACGCTAACTCTTCATAAACAGCAACAACCGTGTTTCTATGTATCTTTAACAATTGGCTTAAGGTTCGACTCCCTGGTAAGGCTGTTCCTTTTGTTAAATAGCCGCGTTGTATGGCATCAATGATTTGATGTGAAATTTGAATAAATACAGCTATTGAACTGTTTTTTTCAAAATTAATAAAGTGTTTCAGCAGTGTGTTAACCGGACTATTCATGATTTAAAATCTGGACTAGATTACTCGTCCGGAAAGTTACGAATTTTGCTCTGTTTTAAAATCACTTTAATATAATATTTTATGAAATATAAATTAGCAACAGCATCTCTTGTCTTATTTTCTTTATTTGGAAAAGCGCAAGATAAACAGCAAAAAACAGATTCACTTCAGGAGGTGATAGTAACTTCAAGTAGAATTGACATTCCTTTTTCTAAAAACTCAAGAACCATACAAATTATTTCTAAAGAAGTTATTGAAAAAAGCGGCGTTACAAACGTTGCCGATTTACTACAGCAAGTAGCTGGAGTTGATGTGCGTAGAAGAGGAACAAGCGGTATGCAAGCCGATTTATACATCAGAGGTGGAAGTTTTGATCAAACACTTTTGCTTATTGATGGAATTAAAGTAGAAGATGCTCAAACCGGTCATCACACAATGAATATGGCCTTGCCTATAGAAGTTATTGAACGTATTGAAATCATAAAAGGTCCAGCTGCACGTATTTTTGGTCAAAATGCCTTTTCTGGAGCGGTAAATATTGTAACTAAAAATGTTTCTACTGATGCTGTAATTTTAGAAACTCAAGCGGGCAATTATGCTCAAAAAAATATTTCAGTAACAGCTACACAAGATTTAGAAAAATCATCTCACATTATTCAATTTTCAAGAATGCTTTCTGATGGTTATAGATTCAATACAGATTATGACAACCAAAACTATTTTATAAAGAGCAGCTTTAAAACAATGAATGCTCCTGTAGAAGTTTTGGCTTCTTTTAACGACAGAAAATTTGGTGCAAACGGTTTTTATGCAACTCCAGCAGCCATAAACCAATACGAAGAAACTCAAGCGAGTTTGGCTGCGGTTCAAACGATTTTTAAAAAGAATAACATGACCTTTAAACCACGAATATATTGGAGACGAAACCAAGACGAATATATTTATATTAGAAATAATCCATCTGTTTACAGAAATTTGCACATCACTAATAAAGTTGGATTGGAATTAAATACAACTCTAAAATCGAGTTTAGGAACTACTGGTTTTGGTATAGATGTAGCAAAAGTAGCAATCTCTAGCAACAATTTAGGAAGTCGAAATCGAATTATGGGAACCGTTTTTGCTGAGCATCGCTTTTTAGTATTCAATGATAAATTAGATATAACTCCCGGAATTGCATTTAATTATTTTTCAGACTTTGATGGTAATTTTTTTCCAGGAATAGACTTAGGTTATCAAATAACAGACGACATTAGAACCTATGCAAATGTGGGTCAAACCTATAGAATACCAACATATACTGATTTGTTTTACAGCGATCCAAGTACATTAGGCAACGAAAATCTAGAGCAAGAAGAAGCTTTTTCTCAAGAAATAGGGTTTAAATATTTTAAAAATAAATTTGATTTTTCTATTGCTTTTTTTAACAGAGACGCAACAAATTTAATCGATTTTACAAAAGAAACAGCAACAGATCAATATAAGGCAAACAACATTAGAAAGTTAAATACACAAGGGTTTGAGATACATTCTAATTACAGTTTTGTGATAAAGAATTTGAATCAACAATTCAACATAGGATATACTTTTATGGAAGATGACATAAAAAATATAAATGCTGCGTTTTCAAGATATTCAATAAATTCAGCGAAGCATCAATTTACAAGTCAATTGGCGACTCAATTTGTAAAAAATCTTTCTCAAACAATCTCATTTAGATATTTAGAACGAACTTCGAGAGCTAGCTACGGTTTAGTAGATGCAAATATTAGTTTTGAACTAAAGGCATTTGAATTTTCTGTTTTTGCAAATAACATATTCAACAAAGACTATTCTGAACAAAATCAAGTTCCAATGCCAAAAGGCAATTTACTTTTTGGATTAAAATATAATTTTTAACAGCAAATGTGACTCCTTTAAAACTTAAAATTTTGAAGGAGTTTTTAAAATTATTTTATATTTTCTAGTTCTTTTACTCTATCATAAACCAAATTATTCTCCCATCCTTTTCTCATGAAATAATCGCAGAATTTTTTTCTTTTTTTCATAATATTAAGTTCATAAATAGATTCCCATTGTTTAGCAGAAAGCAACTCAAAAGTTTCTAAATAAAGCGCATCATCAATTTCTTTTAATGCTATTTTAATTAAAATAGGAGACAATTTTCTGCTTTTTAATTCGTTTGTAATTCTTGTTTTCCCCCAATTTTTATAATTATGTTTGCCTCTAACAAAACTTTTAGCAAAACGTTCTTCGTTTAAAAAATTGTGGTCAATTAAATAGACCATTAATTCTTCTTTTTCATTAGAGTTTAATGAAAATGAATACATTTTTTGATACACTTCTTGATGACAGCGATCTTGATAGGCACAATAATGTTCCAATTTGTTTTGAATTTCTTTTTGTGTAAAGGAATGTGAGTTTTTATTTTGCAAGTTAAAAAATGATTAAGGTAATTTTATACAAGATAATTTAGTTAGTGCAATAATATCCAATCATTATGAAAAAAATAATTCCATTTGGCTTTTGCAAAATCTTGTTTAGGGTCAATTAAAGTATAGTGCCTTTTTCCGTTTATCGAATTTTTACAATCAATATAAATAGAAATGTTTTTGCCTTCAAATTCTTTTTTTATGTGTTGGCAATATTGCCAAATAAAATCGGGTTTTGTTTTTAAAGCATATCTTTGTTTATAGGTTAGTTTTTGGTGAGAATAGTAAGCTGATTTTATATGAGTATTGTGATCAACTACATAAATGTTTATATAACCATCTCTAGATCTAAGCATCATTCTCCAGCTTAATCTATGCCCCTCCTCAGTCCATAAAACATCACCTTTTATAAAGCAGTGCCTTATTGGGAGTAACAACTGAATGATTAAAAAAGGAATTAGTATATAAAAGACTAAGCTAGTTTTTTGTGGCATTTTATTTTCAATAACAACCACTTCTTTTTTGCTTAAAAATAATTTTCTAATGGTTTTTGGTTCATAAAAAAACAAAATAAAGGATAATGCAAAAAAAGGGAAAATACCAATTTGTAAAAATACAGCATTAAAAACATGAAAAAACAATGAAGCAATAAATGCGGTAGTTCTTGTTTTTTTTATCCATAAAAAAGGCACAATAAATAAGTCAAAACACACTCCCGAATAGGCTATAAATAGATAAAACCATTCTTTCGAAAAAAGGTTTTGAAAATATACAATTGAAGTTGAACCTTTCAATAAATTTTTAGTAAAAGTACCTTCGATCCAATCGGGATAAAATTTTGCAATACCTGAAAAAAAATAAACAATACTTATTTGAAAAATTAAAATCAATGATACCCAATAAGGCATCAAATTAGATTTCATTTTATGATTCCACTTTGCATCAAAAGAGATTGAAGTATTTGCAGGAAAAAAACACATAAAAAGGCCTATGATCAACACTAAATAATAATGATTGTTATAGGATGACTTTTGTGCAAAATAAACACCAGCCCATAGTAAAGTAAAAGATATAACGGCAAACCTATATTTTGCACCTAGCATTATTAGTATCCCTAACAAGCCCATTAAAGCAAAATATAAATACATTACTTCACCATGTAATATGTCAAGCCATTGAAAACCTATAAATGGGAAGTTAAAATCACTTTCAATAAAAACTCGACTAACCCATCCCGAAAGAATAGCTCCAAAACATTCACATGCAATAAGAAAGCCAAACAAAATTCGAAAAACGATTAAGGGCGCGTTATCTATATTTTTATTTAATTGTAGCTGTATTTTTTTGAACATAGTCTATAGAATATTTCTTATCTAAAACCAATTGATTTTTTAATGCCTCAAGAGAATTAAATTTTTGCTCATCTCTAATTCTAGCATGTAAATAAACACTTATTTGTTCCTGATAAATAGTTTTATTAAAATCAAAAAAGTGAATTTCTATTGAGTTTTTTTTTCCTTCTACAGTGGGGTTATTGCCAATATTCATCATGCCAAAAACCGTTCCTGTTTTCATTTCCGAGGACACAACATAAACACCATTTTTTGGTATTAATTTATAATCTTCAGTAAGTTCAATATTTGCAGTAGGAAAACCAATTGTTCTACCTATTTTTTTTCCTTCTACAACAACACCAGAAATAGCATAAGGATGCCCTAAATAGGCATTTGCAAGTTCAATTTTTCCGGCTAAAAGTGCCGTTCTAATTTTTGTAGAACTTATAGATATAGAGTCTATTTCTTTTACTGAAATTTGATCTACTTCAAAATTATATTTTTCACCTAATTCAATTAAATCATCAATATTTGCAGCTCTATTTTTCCCAAATTTATGGTCATGTCCAATAATTATTTTTCCAATATTTAATTGGTCAACAAGAACTTTTTTAACAAAATCTTCGGCAGTTAGTTCAGAAAAAATAGCATCAAACGGATGTATAATTAAATGCTGTATACCTGTTGCTTTAATTAATTTTATTTTTTCTTCAATAGTATTAAGTAACTGAATTTTAACATCTTGTTTTAATACCATTCTAGGATGTGGAAAAAAGGTTAGCAAAACACTTTCGTATTTATATTCAAGTGCCTGTTTTGTTAACTTTTTAATAATTTTTTTATGGCCAATATGAACACCATCAAAGGTTCCCAATGTAAGGATACTTTTGTTTTTTTTCTGGTATTCAAATATGGAATTATAAACTTTCAAAATATATTAAATATTTACAAAAGTATAGATATTGACTCTTATTACACCATTAAATAATTTTATTTTAAACATAAATTTTGTTTTTATTTTTTTTGTAGGATATTATATGTTAATTTGTAATCTTTAATAAAAACCCCTAATTATGAAAAAAATTTTATTTTCCCTTTTAATTATGTTAATTTCTTTAAATATTGTTGCTCAAACGGGCAAGTTGTTTAAGGAAATTTCAAAGAATAAAGTAACACAAATTAATAAAAACGCGGAAAGAACTAGTTTTCCAGAGGAGTTTAAATTAGTACAAGTTAACGTAGATGCCATAAAAAATCAACTTGCATCTACAACCAATAGATTTTCTAATACAAAGTCTAATACAACAATCTCTTTCCCAAACATTAATGGACGCATGGAAAAATTTGAGGTTTATGAAGCCTCTAATTTTGACGCTGACCTACAAACTCAATTTCCAAACATTCGTTCTTATGTTGGAATTGGAATTGATGATTTATATGCTCAAATAAGATTTAGTGTTGATCCAACAGGAATTCAAGCTATGATTTTTAGAGCAGGTAAACAAAATGAATTTATAGAGCCTTATTCAAATGACGGTTCTGTTTATGCTGTATATAATTCGTCAAGAATAAAAGGAAAATTGCCTTTTACATGTACTACAGAAGACCATGAAATAATAAACGACATGGGAACAGAAGCTTTAAGAGCTAATAATGGTGTTTTAAAAACATTTAGACTGGCTATGTCTTGTAATGGAGAATATACGGCATATCATGGCGGAACTGTTGCTGGAGCTTTAGCTGCTATTAATGCAACGATGACACGAGTAAATGGTGTTTTTGAAAAAGATTTTGCAGTACACATGAATTTAATTGCTACTAATACAGATGTAATTTATACAGATGCTTCTACAGATCCCTACTCAACAACAATGAGTCAATGGAATGGACAACTGCAAAGTACTTTAACAAGTGTTATTGGAGAAGCAAATTATGATGTAGGTCATTTATTTGGAGCTACAGGTGGTGGTGGAAATGCAGGATGTATTGGCTGTGTTTGTGTGAACGGAAGTAAGGGAAGTGGAATTACTTCACCTGCAGACGGCGTTCCAATGGGAGATAATTTTGATATAGATTATGTTGCACATGAATTGGGTCATCAGTTTGGAGCTAATCACACCTTTTCTCATGGTTTAGAAGGAACAGGAGTAAATGTTGAGCCGGGCTCGGGTTCTTCAATTATGGGTTACGCTGGTATTACAAATTACAATGTTCAGTCACATTCGGATGATTATTTTGCCTATAGAAGTATTGCACAAGTTCAAAGCAATTTATTATGGAAAACATGCCCTACAACGACAGTACTAACTCACGGTGCACCTGTTATGAATGCAGGTTCAGACTTTACAATTCCAATGAGTACCCCTTTTATATTAACGGGTTCGGGTACAGATTCTAATAACGACCCTATAACGTATTGTTGGGAACAAAACAATAGTGCCACATCTGCTTTTACGGGAGTATCTTCAACAAATACAACAAGCCCAAACTGGAGATCTAGAAATCCAGAAACAATACCCGTACGATATATGCCAAAATTATCAAGTGTATTGTCAAATACATTAACGACCGATTATGAATCGGTATCGTCTGTTGCAAGAACATTAAATTTTACCTTAACAGGAAGAGACAATGTTACTAATGGAGGACAAACAGGAGTTGATGATATGGTAGTTACAGTTTCTGCTGCTGCTGGACCTTTTGACGTAACGTCTCAATCAGCCGATGGAATATCTTGGGAACAAGGTACAACACAAACGATTACTTGGGATGTTAATAACACCACTTCATTAGCAGGTTCTGCAAATGTGGATATCCTTTTGTCTACTGATGGAGGTTTAACATTTACAACTACTTTAGCAACAAATACACCAAATGATGGTAGTGAAGGTATAACAGTTCCAAATGTTGCTGCGCTGTTTTGTAGAGTTATGGTAAAACCAACTGATAACATTTACTATGATATTAATACAAAAAACTTTGCTATTGGATATGTTATAACCAACACATGTACTACCTATACAAACGATACCCCATTAGCTATTCCTGATGGAGTAGCATCTAACACAGCTGGAGCAGTTGTATCTAATACAATTGTTGTGCCTGTAACAGGCATATTGTCAAGTGTAAACATCAGTTTAAATGTGACTCATACTTATCCAGAGGATTTAGTTATTGGCATTAACCATCCTAATGCTACTCAAGATTTAGTATGGAACAGATCATGTGCGGGTAATGATAATTTTAATGTTGTTTTAAGTGATGGCTCACCAGCCTTTAGTTGCGTTGCAAATATGAGCGGAACATTTTCACCAGCATCTCCGTTATCTGTTTTTAACGGCTTAGCATCGGAGGGGACTTGGACATTATCTGTTGCTGATTATTGGAATATAGACACAGGGACTATTAACTCTTGGTCTATTGAAGTTTGTTCTCAATCGGTTACGCCTTTAGCTGCAGTAAGTTTTGGCTTAACAAATTTTACACTTTATCCAAATCCAAATAATGGAAACTTTACAATTCAGTTTAGTTCAGAATCAAGTAATGATGTAAATATTAAGGTTCACGATTTAAGAGGAAGACAAGTATTTGCTAAATCATTCCAAAATAATGGTTTATTTAATCAAGAATTAAATTTAAATAACACTGCTTCTGGAATTTATCTTGTAACAGTTCAAGATGGAAACAAAAAAGAAGTAAAGAAAATTATTGTGGAGTAATAAATTAATTTAGCTAATAAAAAAGTGAAATGGTATTAATACCATTTCACTTTTTTATTAGTTCACTTTTGTAAGTGTAATTTAAGGGTTAAGCAATGCATTAATTATTTGCCATTAAACACATTCATGGTTTCGTTTAAACCACTTAATGCAAATGAATTAATAATTTCTGTTGAAATTTCTAACCGTTCCGTTAATTTATTTTTTTCTTCTTCTGACCATTCACCTAAAACATAATTGACTTGTTGCCCTTTTTTAAACTCGTCACTAATGCCAAATCTAAATCGAGGATATTCGGAAGAGTTGAGAAGGAGTTGGGTATTTTTTAGCCCGTTATGTCCTCCATCTGTGCCTTTTGTTTTTATTCTAATAGTTCCAAAGGATAGGTTTAAATCGTCAGTAATGACCAATAAATTTTCTTTTGGTATATTTTCTTTTTCCAACCAATATTTAATGGCTTTGCCACTTAAATTCATATAGGTATTAGGTTTTAAAAGAAAAACACTTCTCCCTTTTATTTTACACAAGGCCATATTGCCTAATTTTGCTGTTTGAAATTCAACATTTTGTTTTTGGGCATAAAAGTTCAATATTTTAAAACCAATATTATGTCTAGTTTGCACATATTCAGCACCAATGTTGCCTAAACCGACAATTAAAAATTTTTTCATTGGATCAGTAGTTTGTTTTTCCTTTTGTTTGAAGATGTTAAAAAGCCATTTCATTTTGTAAATGTAGTATTTTTTAAAAGTATATAAAAATATAAAAGCAGCATCTAATAAGCAGGTGTAAAGGCAAAATAGTTTCTCGCTTTTATAACAAAAAAAGCATCAGCTTGTGGCTGATGCTTTGGGTATACTTTGTAAAAGAATTTATTTTTTCTTTCCAGATGTTTTTTCTGCTTTTGCAGCTTCTTGAGCAGCTTTCATAGCAGCACGAGAAATCTTAACTTGTGCAACAACGGTGTTGTCTGGGTGCATCAGTTTAAAGTTGTTTGTAGGTATTTTTGTTACATACAATTTGTTTCCCATCTGTAATTCAGAGATGTTTGCCTCTACGAAATCAGGAAGGTTTTTAGGTAATGCCTTAACTTTTAAACGACGTTGGTTTAAATTTAACACACCTCCTAAAAGTACACCTGGAGATGTTCCT
>NZ_CAWUTS010000101.1:0-17165 GCF_963925415.1 uncultured Flavobacterium sp.
CGACCTTGCCAAGGTCGAGGTCGCGGGTTCGAGCCCCGTTTTTCGCTCCAAAAATATACCAATGGTTTTTTATAAAACCTAATGCTTGAGTGGTGGAATTGGTAGACACGCTGGACTTAAAATCCAGTGGGTAGTAATGCCCGTGCGGGTTCAAGTCCCGCCTCGAGTACTGAAGGGGACAAACCAGAATTTTCTGAGTTTGCCCCTTTTTTTATGTGTTCTAATTGCCCGTTATTTCCAGTTAAAAGCTCAATCACCTTGTTTGTTTCTCTGGTTCGACATTCTGTTTTGGAAACAATAAGTTTACCCGAAAAAATTGAACCAATTAAAGCTCATTTTCTTTCATAATCACTTTTATTATAAATGGTTATTAAGTTTGAAAGTAAAGCTAAGCAACCATCTACGTATTGTTCTATTGGATTCTTTTCTGTTTTTAACCCTGATTGTTCAGCTTTTAAACCTCGTAATCGTGTTAGGTACTTGTCATTCATTCTATTGTACGTTTCAATACAATAGGAATTAATGTATTGTACGTTTACGATGCGTTGCTATGTGAGGAAAAGAACAAAGCTATTGTAGTTGAAACCATGAATCGAATTATAAAAGAGCACGGTGTTTATATCTGTGTTAAAGTTGATGGTTGCGTTACCTGTTGTTAATATTGAAACTGTAGCAGAACTGCAAACTGTAGCACTATCAAAATTTGCTTTGGATGAAGTGGTAAACCTTTATGAAGTATTGCCGATGCTATCTTTAAACGTTGAAGATAGTATAAAAGTTATTTCAGATATAAACTATTCGCAAATAACAATTAAATAACTTATTAATTATATAGCCAAACAAAAAAAGGAACAAAATTATATGGATTATAATGGTGTTTACATAACAAAAGAACTCGTTTCAAATTTAAAAGCTATTATTAAAAATTAATATCTCAAATATGAGACGATTTTGTTTTGCTGAATCTAACATAATCAACAAGTCAAATTATTTTTAAAGTTCAATAAATTAGTAATATTTAGTTTGAATGTATAGTCCCTCAATTATTAAGATTAACTTTAAATATAAAAGTGGTTAGAGTTAACACCCGAACCACTTTATTTTTTCAAAATAATAACAAACGTTATTCTTTCAAAATCTTTGTGTTTACAATATCATTATTTTGGTTAAAAACTTTCATGTGATAAAGACCAGATGAATAATCACCCATATCTAATGCGTATGCCTCTGAATTTAAATCTTTTTTAAATAATAATTTACCTGTCATACTATAAAGTTCTATTTTTAAAAGCGAACCTTCCTCTAAGCTTATATTTACTATACCATTTGTTGGGTTTGGGTAAACACTTGCGGTCAATTTTTCGATATTATCAATAGCTAAAACACTAATGCCAAAAGGTTCATTGACAAATGCCCAACTCCACGTAGAAAATGATGGATATTGGGTTTCTTTCCAATACAATTCGCCTTCGAATAAACACGCAATCCCTGCGGTATCATTAGTTAAAAGTGCTCTAACGTTCATTGTGTCGGTAGTTGGGATGTTATGATTAAAAGCAAAAAGTTGATTAGCAACTATAGTATCTTGTACAATTATATTGTCAAAAGAATCTGTAACCTCCCACTCGATAACATTTTGAGCGGAAGGAAAAGCGAAGTAAAAACCTGAATGGTGAATATTGAGGTAATTTGGAACAGAACCTACATTCACCGACATTCCTCCTTGGCAAGGTGTTTGTGCTTTTGAAATTTGAGTTAGCCCTAAAACTATGGCTAGTGTTAATATAATTTTTTTCATAATTATTAATTTTAAAGTTTATGACAAATTTGCATTAAAAGTGCATTTAACTATTCACGCCTAGCCGTGATATTACAATTATCATGTGTAAAAAGGAGATTATTAGCTGCAATTTTGTTAATTACAATTAGCACCTAATCTGTATAAGTAAAATCCATTAGGTGTTGTGCCAACATATACTTTATCACCATCACACTCAAATGTAACTGGAGCAACTAATTCATTTCCAAAATTTAAATCAATGGTTAAAATACCATTTTCAAATGTATAGTCGTTGGTTCCTGGGATGTGATTGCCGTCTGCAGCTTCAAAGGAATCATATTGGGCAAGGCAAGACAAGCCATCAGTACAATAATACGTATAGCGTACACCATTTTCAAAAATGTACATTGTATTTGAAAGATTTGAAGCCGACAACCATTTGCCTTCCATATTATATACTGCAGGTTCATTTGAGTCGTCTGGGTCGCAGCTCATAGTAACCAATGTTAATACCGCGAGTAATAATAATTTTTTCATTTTGTTTTTTTTAAAATTTGTTATTAATTTTATATTTAAAAAACAAATATGCAATAATGTAACCTTTTATTATCACGCCTAGCCGTGAAATTACAATTATCATGTGTAAAAGTGAATTTTAAACGTCTATTTTAGGGTTATTTGATGACTTAATTGCTTCTAACAATAATGAAATTTTCTTGTATTTAGACTCTTTAATTTCGAAATATTCATACATTCTTCGTAATGAGGAGCCTATTCCATCTACACTCATATTAGCCTTATCAGCTATTTCTTTATTGGCAATTGAGGGGTCTTCCAATAATATAGTTAATACCTTCCAATCGGTTTCATTCAATTTTCTGTTAATAGAATGCTCAATTTTTTCTCTAACCAATTCAAATTTACTAGAAACAACCATTAATTCTTTATTTGCATTACTTTTAAGCTTCTCAATCTCATCTATTAGTAAATCTCGTTTCGCTTGATTTTTCTTAATTCGAAAACGAAAGTAAAAAAATAAAATCAAAATTATTAACCCACCAATCAAAATAAGGGAATAAACTAATTTTAATTGTTTTAATTTTAATTGTGCTTCTTTTTTGTTGGCCTCTAATTGATTGTTAAATAGTTTAGCTTTGTAATCAGCTTGTAACGCCTCGCTAACAATTGCATTCTTATTTTTATCTATTAAAACACTATCTGCATATAACAAATATTGCTCATTCATTTGCAATGCAAGTTCGAATTTTTTTCGTTTTTTATAGCAATTATATAAGAGTTGAAACAATGCAGATTTATAGGATTTTCTTGTTCCCTTAAGTATTGGTTCTTTTAATTCTTGAGCGATACGAAAAGCATGTTCTACATCTGAATCTAAAATCAGTTCGGCTTTAAAAAGTTTAAAAGATATGATTCTATCATTATTACCTGTTTCAGTGAGCATTTTTAATCCCTTTTCAATCATTATACTCGCACTATGGGTATTTCCGTTAGTTTTATAGAAATCTGCAATATGATAAAAATATTCTGGAAGATAATATACATCGTTTTTTGCTTTTAATAATGAGTATGCTTTCTCAAAATTTTCTTTGGCAGTTTTGGTTCGCCCAATTTTAGCATAAATAACTGCTGTATTTAACCAAAGAAAACCAGCTTTTTCTTCCGCTCCTTCTTTCCTGTAAATATTTATAGCCTCTTTATAGTTTGGTAAGGCTAATTCATATAACTCTACAGACTGGTATATTCCTGCAATGTTATTTAAAACATCAGCAACCCTCATGTTGTTTTTTTGTGATTTAAATAAGGCTAAGGCATCTGTAAAATTATTTATAGCAGACTGGTTGTCGCCTTGGTGCTGAAATAAGGCAGCAAGGTTATTTTTTGTAGATGCTAATCCATTGTAATTTTTCAATTCAGTATAAATGGCCAATACTTCTTGAAGTACCGTATTTATTTTATCTAATTTATAGCCAAGCATATAATAAACAATAGCTTTCTCATTTAGTGCTAGAGCTTCTTCTTTTCGATTTCTTTTTTGTTTAGCTAATTTATAATGAAATTCAGAAAGTTTTAAAGAACTATCTGGGTCGCTTTGCGTATTATTCTCATAAAAATCATTAATAGCCTTAAAGCGAACGGTATCTAGTAAGAATTCATTCTCCCAAATAATTTTTAATGATTCGCTTTTACCCTGAGAATAAGTCAATAATATGGAAGCAAAGAGCAGAAATGTTATTATGAGTTTTGTCTTTTTCAAATTAAATTTTTATTGATTGCAATCTTAAAATATTTGATATAAATTTTGCGTATCCTTCAGTTTTGGGAATATAAAAGAAATTTTCTTTCCCTTAATTATATCAAATATATCAAATTAAAAATAAATAAAAGGAAATGATTTATGTTTTTTTTAATATTAAATTTACTTGATACAAGAGCTTCATGTCTTCTGAAAAGCAGTTCGATATTAACATCGTTTGGGGTACTTTAAAAGACCGTAATTATGTTGTTATTCAATATGTTACGGTTTTTTTTATTCCTTATTTTGCCCAACCATTGCGCAAACATTCTAATAGACATCATTTTTATATTACTAGATTCAATTAATTAAAAAAAATAGTTATAATTATAATAGCTTTTTTAATAATCAAATAAGATTTATTAATAAAGTTAACCATTCCTTTTTAACATTTAAAGTCGAATTGTTTGCTTTGAATAAAAAAAAACACATCTATTTAAAAATGCCCCAAAAAGTTAGATACTATTTGGGACATTTTTATTTTTTTATTTAACATCTAAATTATTTTAGAGTTAATACCTTGTTGGATTTTTTTTTAATTTAAAAAAGTTATTTAAGCTAATTTTAATTAAATTGTATGTTACTTTAATGAAAATTAATATGAGTTTTAATTTTAAAGACTTCTCTTTTGATGTCTTCTTTGCTTTTTTTATTAATAATATAACTTTTTATTTCTTTGTTATTTGTTTTGATGTTTAAAAAATAAATTTTATAAAAAAAAATTTTTTTCACACGTATGAATATTGCTTCAATATCATCTACATTGTATAGTATAGACGTATTGCTCTTAATTATTTCTACTAATCTTTTATTTGTAAATCTAAGTTTCATTATCATGTATTTATGTAGTATTTTTACTACAAATCAAATTTATATGATTTTAAAAACGTATGACTAGTTTTATAAGGTAATTCCGTATAATTCCCTATTTTTTTTAACAAATTGATATATTAAGTAAAAAATGGTTCATCATTATATTCTTTTTGAATATTATTAAAATATTTTTTTTTAATAAATAAATTTTAAAATGTTATCTTTCTATTTAAACTCTATACTTACTTATGGGAACTTTTGTAATATCAAAACGAATTAACGGCACTTATAAATATGAATACGTTTCTAGAAAAGGAAAGTCCATTTTTATCAGCGCAAATTTTGATTTGCGTTTTGAATGTGAAAACGAAATAAATTTGCTTAAAAAAGAAATAGCAAATTGTTTTTTTATGAAGTGTAAATCTTCACGAGGAAAATTTTATTTCAAAATTGTTATTCATGAAAGAGAAATTGCTACGAGTCGTAAATTTTCAACTGAATTGATGATGGTAAAAAGTATTAATGAAATTTTAACATTTATAAACCTATCAGAAATATTAGATTTTTCTTTAGAATTGGATTTTTTTAAGGAATCAAATAATCTTTAGCATAAAATTATTACAAAAAAAAGCCTCACAAAGTGAAGCCTTAATTTTTTTTTGATTTTATGCTAATTATTCTGCAACTTCTTCAGTAGCAACTTCTTCAACAACTGCTGTAGTATCTACTGCTGTAGTATCTACTGCAACTTCAACCGCAACTTCTTCAGCAACTGCTTCCTCAGCAGGAGCTTCAGTTTCTTTACAAGAAACAAACATAATAGCAACTAATGCTAAACTTAATACAACTTTTTTCATCTTTTTAAATATAAATGGTTAATTACTAATTATTGGCAAAGATATAACTTTTTTAACATCACAAAATATTTTTTGTTATTTTTTTCAAAATATTTTTAGAAGCTTAATTCTTATAAAATTTTATATTTATTTTAAACTTAAATTTTAAAGAATACTCAAATTATGCATTGATTATTAATTAGTTAAAAATACATTACACAAAAAATAGTTATGTTAAAAAAAAAACAATTTATTTTTTTTACGAGTTCAAATAGTGTCTTTGCTTTATATGTTTTAACTATTAAATATTTTAATTTGTTAATTTTTTTTCTTTTTGATCTTTACAATTATTAATTTGCGCTTCAAATATTTATTTTTCATTAAACTTTCATTCATATTATATTTTGTATTTTCACCTTTTAGGATTGAATTTGGTTTAAAATTATTGTAGATGCCCCTTTGTTCATTTGAACAAAAGTGCTGCAAATAAGACCTTTTTCATAACGTTCGTCTTTATTTTGAATTAATAAATTAAGTGTTTCTTTTAATTCATCATAATTTGAAATAGACATACAGCCTCCCATATGGACTAAAGCTATTGCTTCGGCAAAATTAGTGTAGTTTTTACCTATAACTATCGGAACTCCAAAGGTAGCGGGCTCTAAAATATTATGAATACCCGATTTTCCAAAACCGCCACCCACATATGCAATATCTGCATACGAATATATTTTTGTCAAAATTCCAACGCTATCAATAATAAATATCTGATAGTTTGATAATGTATTAGTGTCTATGCCGTTTATTTCTGAGAACAATAAGGTGTTTTTTTTCAATGATTTTTGCAATTCTTTAATGTGTTCTGGTACAATATTATGAGGGGCAAGGATGAATTTTATATCGTCAGGAGCAGTATTGATATAATCTGTTAATAGTTTTTCATCTTTTGGCCACGAACTTCCAATAACAACTGTAGTTTTATTATTTTTAAATTTCTCAATAAAGACTAAAGTATTGTCGCGTTCTAGAATTGATAAAACACGGTCAAATCGAGTGTCACCTGAAATTTTTACATTACTAAAGCCTATACTTTGCAGTAATTTTTTTGAATGTTCATTTTGAACATAAAAATAATCAAAAGTATGTAAAGCATTTCTATAAAAACTTCCATACCACTTAAAAAAAGTTTGGTTTTCTCTAAAAATGCCTGAAATTAAATAGGTTTTAATTCCAGCTTTTTTAAGCTCATTTAAATAATTAGGCCAATATTCATATTTAATAAAGAAAACCATTTCGGGATGAACCTTTTTAATAAACTTTTGCGCATTTGACAGTGTGTCTAATGGCAAATAAACAGTAACATCTGCAATTTCGTTTTTTTTTCTAACTTCATATCCCGATGGAGAAAAAAATGTTAGAACTATTTTATGTAAAGGAAATTGATCTTTAATTTTTTCTATTACCGGCAAACCTTGTTCGTATTCTCCTAAGGATGCAGCATGAAACCAAATAGTCTTGTCTAGGGGCTTTATTTTATTTTCAATTTGCGCTAAAACATCCTTTCTCCCTTCTACAAAAAGTTTTATTTTTGGATTAAATAATGCCATTACCTCAAGAATTTGAGAGGCTAAAAAAGTAATAAAATTATATACAATAAACATGATTTTTTTTTAATGCTATAAAAATACGTTTCTTTTTCTAAAGATTAATTCGTACGTTAGAATTTCTTACTTTTGTATCTCTTAATCCAATTAGAATGAAAAAATTACAAATGGTTGACCTTAAAAGTCAATACGAAAAAATAAAAGAAGAAGTTAACGCTTCAATTCAAGAAGTTTTAGATACAAACACATACATAAATGGACCTTTGGTTCATCAATTTCAAGCAGATCTAGAACAATACTTAGGCGTAAAGCACGTTATTCCTTGTGCTAATGGTACTGATGCTTTGCAAATTGCCATGATGGGTTTAAATTTAAAACCTGGTGACGAAGTTATTACAGCCGATTTTACGTTTGCAGCAACCGTTGAAGTAATCGCATTATTGCAATTAACGCCAGTATTAGTTGATGTTGATATAAATAATATGAACATTTCTATAGAAGCGATAAGAAAGGCTATTACTCCAAAAACAAAAGCTATTGTTCCTGTTCATTTATTTGGTCGTGCCGTCAATTTAGATGCTATTATGGAAATTGCAAACGAACATAATTTATATGTTATTGAGGATAATGCACAAGCTATTGGAGCTGATTACACTTCAAAAGATGGTTCTAAAATTAAAGTTGGAACTCGAGGCCATGTTGGAGCAACATCATTTTTTCCATCAAAAAACTTAGGCTGCTATGGAGATGGTGGCGCAATATTTACCAATGATGATTCATTGGCTCATACACTTAGAGGAATTGTGAATCATGGAATGTATCAACGATACCATCACGATGTGGTGGGTGTAAATTCAAGATTAGACAGTATACAAGCTGGGGTTTTAAAGGCTAAATTACCACTCTTAGACACTTATAATAAAGCCCGTCAAGATGCAGCCAGAAAATACACGAATGCCTTGGGCGTAAATCTAAATATAATTGCACCAACAATTTGTGCTAGTTGTGATTGTCATGTTTTTCATCAATATGTAATTCGCATTACAAATGGAAAGCGAGATGGTTTAATGGAACATTTACAAAAAAAGCAAATACCGTGTGCAATTTATTATCCAATTCCATTACATAGTCAAAAAGCTTATGCTGATGCAAGGTATAATGACGAAGATTTTTCGGTAACCAATCAATTATGTAAAGAAGTTATTGCTTTACCCATGCACACCGAATTAGATGATGAGCAAATTAAATTTATAACAGATAGTATTTTAGAATACGTTTAACAAGGTTTTCAGTTTATGGTTTTCAGTAATTTAGCTGTTCGTTATAAACTGTTGACTGTTAATTGATAAATATGAAAATAGTAGTTACAGGAGGTTTAGGTTTTATTGGATCACATACAGTAGTTGAATTGCAAAACGAAGGTTTTGATGTAATTGTTATAGATAATTTATCAAATTCAACAGAACAAGTTTTGGATGGTATTTTTAATATTACAGGTAAAAAACTAATTTTTGAGAAAATTGACTTACGTGAAAAATTAGCTGTTCAAGTTTTTTTTTCAAGGCATAAAGATGTTGTAGGAGTGATTCATTTTGCGGCCTCAAAAGCAGTTGGTGAAAGTGTTGAAAATCCTTTATTGTATTATGAAAACAATATCAATGCTTTGGTTTATGTGTTGCAAGAATTAACAAAATTACCAAAAGCCAATTTTATTTTTAGTTCTTCTTGTACGGTTTACGGTCAAGCCGAAAAAATGCCAATTACAGAAACGGCTTCCATCCAAACAGCAATATCGCCTTATGGGAATACCAAACAAATTGGTGAGGAAATTATAACTGATGTAGCAAAAGTGACGAATTTGAACTCCATATTGTTACGCTATTTTAATCCAATTGGATCTCATCCAAGTGCAGAAATTGGCGAATTACCTCTTGGTGTTCCTCAAAATTTAGTGCCTTTTATTACTCAAACAGCTATGGGCATGCGTGAAAAACTTTCTGTTTTTGGAGATGATTATCCAACTGCAGACGGAACAGCAGTTCGCGATTACATTCATGTAGTTGATTTAGCAAAAGCGCATGTTGTAGCTTTAAAGCGCTTGTTGAACAAAAAAAACATTGAAAAAGTAGAAACGTTTAACTTGGGAACCGGAACAGGAAGTTCTGTTTTAGAAGTGATCAAAACTTTTGAAAAAGTATCAGGTAAAAAGTTAAACTATCAAATTGTCGATAGAAGAGAAGGTGATATAACAGAAGCATTTGCTAATACTGACAAAGCAAATGCTATTTTAGGCTGGAAAGCGCAATCTACTTTAGAAGAATCATTGGCAAGTGCCTGGAAATGGGAACAGAAAATAAGAAGCTAATTTCAAATAAAAAACCCCAAATAGTTTTAAATTATTTGGGGTTTTTTTATTTGAAATTAGAAATTACTTTACAACTTCATCTACTTTTTTTGCCATATCATCTACTCCTTCTTTCATATCGTTTCCAACTTCAGTTGCAGTAGAATCAATTGCATCAACAACGTTTTCAGTTGCTGTTTCTATTTCAGTTCCAACAGTTTCAGTAGCGTTTTCTACTTTTTCTGCAATAGATTCTTTACATGATACAAATGCTAGAATTGATACAAATGCTAATGCTAAAATTACTTTTTTCATAAATTAATGTTTTTAAGTTAATAGTTATTTTATAGTCAAATATATAAAAATCTATTGAATTTTCAATAGAAAATTTGGATTAGGGCAATTGTCTGAGTAAAATTTAATTTCATTTTTACTACAAACACCAGGATAATCTCCAATTTTGCCTTGTAAATCTTTAATAATTTGAAAATGCAAATGTGGCGCATAATCACCATTTATAGGTGACGCACCTAACTGGGCAATAACATCACCTTTTTTTATAATTTGACCTCTTTTTTTTGTATTTAAACTCTCCAAATTTAAATGTCCATAAAGGGTATAAAAAGCGTGTCCCTCTATATGGTGTTCTAAAATAATGGTTGGGCCGTAATCTCCTATAGCATTATTATTTTGAAAGCTGTGAATTGTGCCGTTTAATGCTGCCAAAACATTAGTTCCAGCTTGTATCCATAAATCTAATCCAATGTGAATGTTTCGTTCATCGGTGGTTTCATTTTTAAAAGCTGGACTTCTTTTATATAAATTTCGTGTCTCTAAATAGCCACCAAAAGCAACTTTTGCATTATTTTCTGAAAGATGATTTTCTATAAATATTTCAAAAATAAGAGCATCAGTTAAATTTAAATCTAATTGATCTGTGTGATTTGCTGATAAATTTAAAGTTACATAATCTTCATAATCAATAGAAGAATCAACAACTTTGACCTTAGTTTGTTTTTGAAGAGTTTTTATAAATGAATGCATAATTAGTTTCCTTATTAAATTTTCAAAATGGCATCTCTTAACGAAGGATTTGTTGTTTACCTTTGTTAAGCTGAAAATGTTTCTGCCTCTGGGTTGATTTTTTTAACCAATCCAACCAATACTTTTCCTGGACCAACTTCAGTAAAACTTGTTGCACCATCTCTTATCATTTGATTAACTGATTGAGACCATTTTACAGGAGCAGTTAATTGAATGATTAGATTTTTCTTAATTTCCTCTGGGTCAGAAACGGCAGTGGCAGTTACATTTTGATACACCGGACAAATAGGTTTTGCAAACATTGTTGCTTCGATAGCCGCTGCCAATTCTGCTCGCGCCGGCTCCATCATTGGCGAATGAAAACCCCCGCCTACAGGTAAAACTAAAGCGCGTTTTGCTCCAGCTTCTTTCATTTTTTCACAAGCTAATTCAACGGCTTTAAAAGCTCCTGAAATAACCAATTGCCCCGGACAATTGTAGTTAGCGGCCACCACAATACCCTCTATTGAAGCGCAAATTTCTTCTACAATTTTGTCATCAAGGTTCAAAACTGCTGCCATTGTAGACGGTGTAATTTCACAAGCTTTTTGCATGGCAAGTGCTCTTTGAGAAACTAATTTTAAACCGTCTTCAAAAGACAAAGAACCATTAGCAACCAAAGCAGAAAATTCGCCTAACGAGTGACCCGCTACCATCTCGGGATTAAAATCGTCTAAAGTTTTAGCTAATATTACTGAATGTAAAAAAACGGCTGGTTGTGTTACTTTGGTTTCTTTTAATGCTTCTACTGAACCTTCAAACATAATGTCTGTGATTCTGAAACCAAGAATAGTATTGGCTTTTTCAAATAATTCTTTGGCTACTGCCGAACTTTCATATAAGTCTTTACCCATTCCTAAAAATTGAGCTCCTTGGCCTGGAAATATGTATGCTTTCATGTTTTATGTTTATAAGGTTTTGGGTTAAAAATGCAGATTCAAAACCGATGTAAAAATAGTATTTTTATTATACACTAATACTTTTTACGATTTTTAGTAATTCATTTTTTAATTCCTCATTAGTAATTCCTTTGTTGTCATCAAAGTTATCATTGAAACTTGGTAATGAATAACTACCTTTTATAATGGCTCCTTGAAAAGGGAATCTATTTTTGGCTATTTCCAAAACAGTAGATCCACCACGTGCTCCTGTGGAGGTCGCTAATAATAGCATGGGTTTTTCTTGAAATGTTTTGCCATTTATTCTCGATGTCCAATCTAATATGTTTTTAAAAGCTGCAGAATAGGCTCCGTTGTGTTCGGCAAAAGAAATAACGATTAAATCTGCAGATCCTATTTTCATATAAAAATCATGAGCTAATGGAGGAATCCCATTTTTATTTTCCTTGTCAGATGAAAAAATGGGCATTTCATATGCGTTTAAATCTAGGACTTCAACACTTGTGTTTTCAAACTGATGAGCGGCAAATGTTGCTAATTTTTTATTTATTGAAGCTTTGCTTGATGAAGCGCCAAATGCTATAATTTTTTTCATGTTTATTTTATTGATTTATAGTGCAAGCAAAAATGCTAATTTGTTAATCTATAGTTTTAGGCTTTCATTGGGATATCCATAACTAAAAAAGATGATTGTAAATTTGCTTTTATTTCTATTTCATCTGTATCCCATATTCCAATAGCATCTCTTTTTTCTAAAAGAATTCCATTAACTTCAATTTTACCATCAATTGTTATGATGTAAAATCCGTTACCTTCTTTTTTTAAAGCTAATTTTTTTGAAAAATTTATATCAAATTTACTCAAATAAAACCACGCATCTTGATGAATCCAAACGCCTTCATCCCCTTGATTAGGAGATAAAATTTGGGCAAAATTATTTTTCTGTACGGATTTGTCTAAAGTTATTTGTTGGTATCTTGGCTTTACATTTTGTGTTTTTGGGAATAACCAAATTTGGAATAATTTGGTTTGTAAATCAGCATTTGGATTAAACTCACTATGTTGAATTCCAGTTCCTGCACTCATTACTTGTACGTCGCCTGTTTTTATAATAGATTCGTTGCCCATACTATCTTTGTGAGCCAAATCACCTTCAAGGGGTATGGTAATGATTTCCATATTGTCATGTGGGTGCGTTCCAAAACCCATCCCTGCTGCAACGGTATCATCGTTTAGTACTCTTAAAACTCCAAATTGAACTCTTTCGGCACTAAACCAACTGCCGAAACTAAAACTGTGCCATGCGTTTAGCCAACCGTGATTGGCATTTCCTCGGGTATTTGCTTTGTGAATAACAGAGTTACTCATAATAAATTAATTTTTAGATTAATGTGTTTAATACTTTACTTTATTCTGTAGGTAGTAAAACGAAATTTGTGACTTTAAATATTTTATTTTCAATTTCACCAGAAACTTTTGCTTTTCTAACTGCAGCACAAAAGCCATTGTGTGCATGTGCGTCACCGTGGTCATCTATAGTTGTTCCTTCTATAAAATATGCCTTTCCATCAATTCGAACGGCTAAATCACATCCTTTTTTTTCGTTCATTTCAAATTGACATTGACCACAGGAAACTTCTACTATTTGGTTTTCAAATTTTATTTTTTTTTCTTGTGAAAAAGCTGAAATAGAGAATAAAGCGAATAATAATACAATACTGTTTTTCATGATATTAAGAATTTATGGTTATTAGTTTTGAAGTTTCTTTTGCTCTTTTTGTAATTTCTTCGATGGGCGTTTCTAGAGAATCGTGGCTTAGTACTATGCCCATTCTTCGGTAAGGCCTAGAGGTTGGTTTGCCAAAAATTTTAAAATCGGTTTTAGGTAAACAAGCTACTTTTTCAATCCCTGTATATGTTGGATTATTTGAGTTTTCTGTAGCTAAAATTACTGCACTTGCACCTGCTTTTTCTAATGTTATTTCGGCTATGGGTAGGCTTAAAATTGCTCGTAAATGCAATTCAAACTCATTAAAATTTTGAGTATTAGCTAAGGTAACCATACCAGTATCATGTGGTCTTGGTGACAATTCAGAAAAATAGACTCCTTCATCTGTTAAAAAAAACTCTACACCAAAAAGGCCTGCGCCACCCAGAGCTTCGGTGACTTTTTCTGCCATGTCTTGTGCTTCATATAAAGCGGCATCAGAAATTCGTGCTGGTTGCCAGCTTTCCTGATAATCACCACGTTCTTGTCTGTGTCCAATAGGAGCACAGAACAGTGTAGAATTGTTGTTTTGTGTTACCGTTAATAATGTTATTTCTGAATAAAAATTTACAAAAGCTTCCACAATTACCTCTACTAAATCGCCACGAGAACCTTCAGTTGCATAATTCCAGGCTTTAAATATATCGTCTTCTGTTTTAATGGTCGATTGACCTTTTCCAGAGGAACTCATTAAAGGTTTTACTATGCATGGCATTCCAACTTCTAATACTGATTTTTTTAATTCTTCAGCTGTTGTAGCATAGCGATAATTTGCCGTTCGTAAGCCTAAATCTTTTGCCGCTAAATCTCGAATAGCTTTTCGGTTCATAGTAAAGTTTGCCGCTTTAGCAGATGGTACTACTGTAATGCCTTGCTTTTCGTAATCATAAAAACGTTCGGTTCGTATGGCTTCGATCTCAGGCACAATAAAATCAGGTTTGTGTTTGGCGACAATTTGGTCTAAAGCTTCTCCATCTAGCATGTTTATCACTTCAAAACCATGTGCTACTTGCATTGCGGGCGCATTTTCATAACTATCAACAGCAATGACTGTTTGACCCATTCGTTGCGCTGCTATAACAAATTCTTTTCCAAGCTCACCAGAACCTAATACTAATAATTTCATTTTTATACTTTATGGGTTTAAAATAGTTAAGGGTTTACAAATTAAAATACACACATAAAATTTTAACCTAATTTAGGCGAGCGCTTCTTTTATTCTTCTTAATGCTTCAATCAATAAAGCTTCGCTTGTTGCGTATGAAAAACGGATGCAATTAGGGTTTCCAAAAGCGTCTCCTGTTACTGTAGCAACGCAGGCTTCTGATAATAAATACATAGAAATATCATTAGCGTCTTTTATTTCAGTTCCTTTTAAGGTTTTTCCAAAGAAATAAGAAATGTCAGGAAAAACATAAAAAGCACCTTCTGGAACGTTAATTTTTACTCCTGGAATTTCTTTTAATAAACCAACGACTAAATCTCTACGGCTATGAAATGCTTGAACCATGAAATTTAATACCGCTGGATCAGCATCAACTGCTGTAATAGTAGCGCGTTGAGCGATAGAATTAGCACCAGATGTAACTTGGCCTTGCATTTTTGTACACGCTTTTGCGATAAATTCAGGTGCGCCAATATATCCAACTCTCCAACCTGTCATGGCAAATGCTTTAGCAACTCCATTGACTGTGATTGTTTTTTCAAACATTCCGGGTATTGATGCTATACTGCAAAATGTTCCCGAAAAATTAATATGTTCATAAATTTCGTCGGCTACTACGTATATGTTTGGGTGTTTTTCTAAAACTTTAGACAAAGCGGTTAATTCCTCGCGACTATATACCGAGCCGCTTGGGTTACATGGTGAACTGTACCAAATCATTTTTGTTTTTGGAGTGATTGCTTTTTCAAGCTCTTCGGGTGTGATTTTAAAATCACGTTCTATAGATGTTGGAACTTCAACAGGAACTCCGCCAGATAGTTTTATAATCTCAAAATAAGAAACCCAGTATGGTGCAGGTAAAATAACCTCGTCTCCATCGTTAAGCATTACTTGAGCAATGTTGTATAAAGATTGTTTTGCACCAGTTGAAACTACAACATTAGCAGGCTTATAATCTAGGTTATTATCTCTTTTGAATTTTCTACAAATAGCTTCTTTCAACTCTACATATCCATCAACAGGTGAATAGGTAGAATAGTTTTCGTCAATTGCTTTTTTTGCTGCTTCTTTAATGAAATCAGGCGTATTAAAATCGGGTTCTCCTAAACTTAAACTGATGATGTCTTTCCCTTGACTTTTTAATTCTCTTGCTAAGGCAGCCATAGCTAAAGTTTGAGATGTTGCTAAATTGTTGATTCTGTCGGATAATGGATTGCTCATTTTGCTGTGTATTCTAAATTAGTTGTTTTATAAAAGTATAAAACCATCAATAAAATAAGAAAATTAAGGTTTTTAATATGCTTAATGAAACTTAATTTGTTAATGGTTTTTTAACTTAATTTGTTTGTGTCTTTATGCCAATTGTGGCTCTTGTCCTAAATCTTTCAAATGTTTAAAATGAGCAATTATTGCACTTCTCATGGTTTTGTACTCATGATAAGGTAAATTGCACTCTGACGCAGTTTTTTTGACTATTTCTGCAATTTTACTGTAATGTACATGACTAATATGAGGAAATAAATGATGTTCAACTTGGTGATTTAGACCCCCTGTGTACCAATTTACAACCCAGTTTTTAGGCGCAAAATTTACCGTTGTAAATAATTGATGTATGGCCCACGTGTTTTCTATTTCGCCAGTTTCATTTGGAGAAGGATTGGTAGTGTCATCAATAATATGAGCTAGTTGAAAAACGATACTCAATATTAAACCTGCAGTATAATGCATAGCAAAAAAGCCAATAAACACTTTCCACCAAGTAATTCCAAAAATCATTGGAATAACAATCCACATAGAAAAATAAACAATTTTTGAAATTACTAAAGTTGTCCAAAGTGTTTTAGGACTTTTTGCAACCCCATACGAAAGGTTTCTTTTTAAATAGTTAGCCATTTGTTTAAAATCGGTTGTTAGCGACCAATTAAAAGTCAGTAAACCATATAAAAAAACAGAATATAAATGTTGAAACTTGTGAAATTTTTCCCATTTTGCAGATTTTGTAAATCGAATAACACGTCCTGCATCTAAATCTTCATCATGTCCAGGTATGTTTGTGTAGGTATGATGCAAAACATTATGTTGCACCTGCCAGTTATATACATTTCCAGCTAAAATATAGATGCTACCTCCCATAAACTTATTGACCCAGTTTTTATTAGAATACGCACCATGATTTCCGTCATGCATCACATTCATACCAATTCCGGCCATCCCAATTCCGATTATTACTGACAATAATAAAAACAAACCAAAATGCATGCTTGGCAATGCTATTATAAAAAAGTAAGGAGTTAAAAAAATGGCAAACAATATTACTGTTTTGAGATGCAATTTCCAGTTGCCTGTTTTTTTTATTTTATTTTCTTTAAAATATTCATTGACCCTTTTATTTAATGTTCTAAAAAACTTTAAAGAATCATTATTAGAAAATGTTGGCGGAGTTAAATTCATAGCTCAATTTATTTTTTTCAAAGATAAATATTAAATTTTTGATTGATTACTAAACAAATGTTATTTTGTTAACGAAATTAGGTATTTTTGTTTAAAATACATAAAAAA
>NZ_CAWUTS010000102.1:0-35572 GCF_963925415.1 uncultured Flavobacterium sp.
CACACCTTTTGGTGGATAAGAGTTTCCTTTGGGTATCAATTAATTATACAAACAACTTCTGCTGTTTTCTATCACTGTTAAGAAACTCGAGAAAATACAGAATACAAATTTTTATCAGCATGTCTGAACAAGTACAATCACAAGAAGAGTTTTTAGCAAATTTTAACTGGCATAATTTCCAAGAAGGAATTGATGCAGTAGATGAAAAAAACTTACAAGAATTCGAAGCACTAGTTTCAAAAACTTTTATCGCTACTGATCAAGAAGAAGTAGTAGATGGAGTAGTTGTTAGAATTACAGATAGAGACGTTATCGTTGATATCAATGCAAAATCGGAAGGTGTTATTTCATTAAACGAATTCCGTTACAATCCAAACTTAAAAGTAGGTGACAAAGTAGAAGTATTAATTGACATCCGTGAGGATAAAACAGGTCAATTAGTATTATCACATAGAAAAGCACGTACTATCAAATCTTGGGATAGAGTTATATCTGCAAATGAAACGGGTGAAATCGTTACTGGATTTGTTAAATGTAGAACTAAAGGTGGAATGATCGTTGACGTTTTCGGAATTGAAGCGTTCTTACCAGGTTCACAAATTGATGTGAAGCCAATCCGTGATTATGATGTTTACGTAAATAAAAACATGGAATTCAAAGTAGTTAAAATTAACCACGAATTCAAAAATGTTGTTGTATCTCACAAAGCGCTTATCGAAGCGGATATTGAGGTTCAAAAGAAAGAAATTATTGGTCAATTACAAAAAGGACAAGTATTAGAAGGTGTTGTTAAAAACATTACTTCTTATGGTGTGTTTATTGACTTAGGTGGTGTAGATGGTTTAATTCATATTACTGACTTGTCTTGGTCTAGAATCAACCATCCAAGTGAAGTATTAGAATTAGATCAAAAATTAAACGTTGTAATTCTTGATTTTGATGATGAAAAAACAAGAATACAATTAGGTTTAAAACAATTAAACGCTCATCCTTGGGATGCTTTAGGTGCTGAACTAGCTGTTGGTGATAAAGTTAAAGGTAAAGTAGTTGTTATTGCTGATTATGGTGCATTTGTTGAAGTTGCTGAAGGAGTTGAAGGACTTATTCACGTTTCTGAAATGTCATGGTCAACACATTTACGTTCGGCTCAAGATTTTATGAAAATCGGTGACGAGGTAGAAGCAGTTGTTTTAACATTAGATAGAGATGACCGTAAAATGTCATTAGGTATCAAACAAATGACACAAGATCCTTGGACAGATATTACATCTAAATTTCCATCGGGCTCTACTCATACAGGTATTGTAAGAAACTTTACAAACTTTGGTGTTTTTGTTGAATTAGAAGAAGGTATTGATGGTTTAGTTTATATATCTGACTTATCTTGGACTAAGAAAATTAAGCACCCATCAGAATTTGTTAATGTTGGAGATAATTTAGAAGTTATTGTATTAGAATTAGATGTTGATGGGCGTAAATTATCTTTAGGTCACAAACAAACTACAGCTAATCCTTGGGATAAATATGAAGAAGGTTTTGCAGTTGGAACGATCCACACGGGTGAAATTTCTGAAATAGTTGACAAAGGAGCTACAGTTGAATTTGGTGAAGACATCGTTGCCTTTATTCCTACGCGTCACTTAGAAAAAGAAGACGGTAAAAAATTGAAAAAAGGTGATTCTGCAGAATTCAAAGTTATTGAATTTAATAAAGAATTTAAAAGAGTAGTGGCATCACATACTGCAATCTTCCGCGAAGAAGAAGTAAAAAATGTAAAAGCTGCTGTTGAAGCAAATTCTTCTAACAACAATCCAGAAAAATCTACTTTAGGAGATATTGATGGTTTAGCTGAATTAAAAGCTGCAATGGAAAAAAATGAGAAAAAATAATATTTTCATTTCCTGATAATAGCAAAAGCCCTAATTTTTTAGGGCTTTTGTTTTTTTTAAGCGTATTTTTGCAAAAACAAAACAAACATAATGAGTTTACGATATAGGCTTGCATTTTATTTATTAGGACTCACGGTCGGAATCTTTTTTGTATATTATTTTATGACCAAGAAAGCTGAAGCTAGTGGCGTTGAATTTTGTTATTTTCCAAATTGTAGAGTTCTTAAAGAACTGCGTTCAAAACCAATTGCATTTTCAGATGAAGTAACAACATTATTTGATGAAAAATGGGTTACTTTAGATGATGTAAAAACGAGTTTGATTCATGGTGAAGTTGACTTTTCTAAAAGCAATAAGCCTTATGAAAAGGGTAAATTATATATCATTGAAGGCAGAACTATTACAAATCAAAACATCATAATTAAACTGATTAATTATGATAATAAAGTGATTTTAGATGAAATTATAAGAGACTAGTTTATAGAAATTAAAAATAAATTATTTATAAAACTATTGTGTTTGATTTATTTATCTATACAATGTAAATAGTCCATAAAATAATGAGTCGGAAATGAAGTTGTATTTAATAATTCAGATTTTAATTCAGATTTTAAAACGATATCCGTTTTTTCACTAACGTGATAAATACGCATTAAAGAAATTGGTGATTTTGCTAATTCTTCATAATTTTCCTTTAAAAATAAAAAGAAATGGGTTAGCACTTTAATATTGCTTTTTGTTTCTAAATCATAATTTAATGTACTGCAATTTTCTTGCCCAGAATTAATTAACGAAATAATTTTCCCATTTTCTAATTGAAAATATATTTTAGAATTAGCATCAAAACAAAAAGCAGGAATAAAATCAGCACTTTTTTGAATTTGCTGAAAACCCAACATTAAAACACCATTAGAATTTAACAACGATAAAAAAATCATTTCTTTGCTATTTCCAAAGACTCTTTCATGCACTAAAAATTCGCTTGTTTTTTTGATGTAAGTAGAATCTGTTTGTTCTTCAAAATCTATCTTACAATCTTTATTTTGAGCAAATGCAATAGATACAAAAAGGAATAGGAGAGTAGTAATCTTATTTTTCATCATTTTATTTTGGTACATATTAAAACTATTTTTTCATTATTAATATTCGTTGTAAAGAAAGCAAATATATTACCTCCATCTTTAATTTTATATTTTTTTTTAATTTCTTCTACGCTTAAAGGAAAATTTCGTGTGGTGCAATTTATTTTTTGATTCATAAAAGGCTTCATGTCTTCCTTTTGAAACGACATAATTTTATCGATTTGAAACCGCCTTCCTTGAAAAGCTGTAATTTTATCAGAGGTAAAAATATGCGAATGTTGATGCAGTTTATAAAGGGCCTTATCTTCTGATAAAGCATCCATATTGCCCGACTTCATAATCGAACTATTTGGCTCATATAAATACGTTTTAGGCAAGGAAAAAGAGGTGTTATATTCTTTTCGATAAACAGTTTCTAATCTATGAATAACTTCGTTTTCTATATTTACAGATGCAATTGAAATTAAACCTAAATAATCTTTTTCAATTTCCCATAGTAATTCTTTAATTTCGTTTTTAACGGCAATAATATGAATTTTTTTTACAAATTGTAATTCACTCAATCCCAAAGTTATGTCTAGTAATGGTGCAGTTTTTATTAATATATTATTAGAAAAATTAAAATAATTTTTTAGTAATTCAGGTACATTAGGAACACAATCTTTTAGTAAAAAAACCTTTCCTTTTAAATCACTTCTACGGGATGGATCTACATAAATCCAATCAAATTTTGTGTTCAATTGTTTTAAAACATCTAAGCTGTCATCATTTAAACAATGTATGTTCTTTAGGTTTAATACGCTGTAATTGTGGGATACAGTTTGTGATAATTGTTTATTCATTTCGCAATGATAAACTTCTTTAAAAACTTTAGCAAAATAATATGCATCAACACCAAAACCGCCCGACAAATCAATTATTTTGTCTCCCTTTATAAGGGAAGCTTTATATTTTGCAGTTATTTCTGAAGATGTTTGTTCTATGGAAATTTTATTTGGGTAGGCAATTCCTTTAGTATTAAACCATGTAGGTAATTTTTCTTTTGATTTACTTTTTGCAACAATTTGATTGATTATTTCTGGATAATTAATGGATGGAAAGGGATTTTTTTTTAAAGCAAGTTCAGCAAAATTTACTTTTAAATTTTGGTTTATAAAATCCTGAATTTCATCTGTTAAAAAGGTTTGGTGATCCAAAATCAAGTTTTTTTTGTTAACAGTTTAACCCACATATTGTTAGGTATAAATTCTTTAGCAATTACTTTTAATACCGTATATACAGGTACTGCTACAATCATCCCTGAAATTCCAAATAAAGAACCAATAATTATGATAATTAAAAAAATTTCCAACGGATGAGAATTGGTGCTTTTAGAAAATATAACAGGCTGGCTAACTAAATTATCAATGAGTTGAACGAGTACAAACCCAATAATAACATAGATGGTAGTTGAAATAATTTCAGTTGAAAAATCAGTATTTATATTGCTTATCATTGTCAAAAGTGCCGCAAATAAAATTCCAATAAGTGGCCCTAAATATGGAATAATGTTTAACATAGCACACAATAATGCGATAATAAAGGCATTGTCAACACTAAAAATTAATAAAACAGTTAAATATAAAATAAATACAATAAACAATTGCAACATTAAACCTAAGAAATAGCGTGATAATAAAGCCCTACTTTTTTTTATAGATATAATTATTTTTTCCTTTTTTGATGCAGGTAAAAGTACTTTAAAACTTTCAAAATAAAGTTCTTTTTCCTTTAATATAAAAAAAGTGATAAATAAAACGGATACGAATCCAATACTAAAGTTACCTAATACGTTAATTAGACCGTTAATAACACTTGGAATAATTTTAAAATCAATACCGTTTAGTAATGTAGAACTATTAAATATATTTGTATAACTGATGTTGTATTGAGCTAAATAATCAGATAATTGATTACTAACAAGGGTGTAGTTGTTTTTTAAGCTATTAATATCTAATAAAGACAATTTATCTACTTGATCAATTATTAAAGGTGTAAATAGTAAAACAAATCCTGCAATTAGTAAAATGAATATTGATAGAGTAGCAACAACAGCTGCTGTGTTTTTAAATTTTAATTTTGTTTTTAAAAAATTCACTAATGGAGAGGCAATTAATATTAAAATAACCGAAACAATTAAATAGACCAGCACCGTAGAAATTTTATATAAAACAAATAGTGTTAAGCCAATTAAAACAAGTATTCCAACAGCTCTTAAAATTCCGTTTGCAAGTATTTTTGATGTCATGGCATTAATTTTTAAATGCATAATTAATAATATTAGCACCCATTTTTAATGCGCTTTCTCTTATAGAGTCTGGGTCGTTGTGAACTTCTTTGTCTTCCCATCCATCTCCTAGGTCACACTCAAATGTATACAGCAAAACCAATTTGTTTTCTATAAAAATTCCAAAAGCTTGGGGTCTTTTATTTTCGTGTTCGTGAATTTTTGGCAATCCATTTTCAAACATATTTGGTTCTTTAAAAATAGGATGCTGAGCCGATATTTCTTTTAATTCCTTATCAGGAAAAATTTTAGCTATTTCTTTTCTAACATATTTGTCCATCCCATAATTGTCATCAATGTGTAAAAAACCACCAGAACTGAGGTATTTTTTTAGGTTTTGAACGTCATTTGGGCTAAAAACTACATTTCCATGTCCGGTCATATGAATAAATGGATAGGTAAATAATTCAGCACTTCCTACTTCAACTGTAGCGACATTGGTGTTTAATTTGGTGTTAATGGTTTGATTGCAATAGCCAGCTAAATTAGATAAAGAGGTTGGGTTTGCATACCAATCACCACCACCGGCATATTTAACCAAAGCAATTTCTTGAGCTAAAGTTGTTTGTGTTACAATAAAGAATAAAAAAAATATAATATTTTTCATTTAAAATCATTCATTTATCAGTGATACAGTATGACAAGCTATAACACCCGCAGTTTCTGTTCGCAATCGCGTATGTCCCAAAGATACAGGAATAAAATTATTTTTTAGTGCTGAAGTGATTTCTTTAACTGAAAAATCTCCTTCAGGTCCAATTAATATTATGACATTTTGATTGGGTTGCAGACTATTTTTAAATAATTCTTTTTTATGTTCCTCACAATGAGCAATAAATTTCTGTGAATTTGTTTTTTTTGTTATAAATTCTGAAAAAGAAACAGGTTCATTTATCAAGGGCAAATAAAACTGATTGGACTGTTTTAAAGCAGCTTGAATAATTTTTTCGGCTCTATCTATTTTAAAAAACTTCCTTTCCGAGTGGTCACACATAAGGGGTGTTATTTCATGTATTCCTATTTCAGTTGCTTTTTCTAAAAACCATTCCAGTCTGTCATTCATTTTTGTTGGTGCAATAGCAATATGCAGATGATATTTTGTAGCTTCATGTAAAGTAACTTTTTCAATGCTTACTTCGCATTTTTTTTCAGATTCTAAAGTAATTTTTGAATGAAATACAAAACCTTTGCCGTTGGTTATAAAAATCACATCACCAGCTCTTTTTCTCAGTACTTTTATGACGTGCTTACTTTCTTCTTTATCAAATTGAAAAAGAGTATCAGTTGACTTTATATCTGCATTATAAAATAGTTGCATAGTGGCGCTTTTTTTAAAATTCAATTCGTGCTTTAGAGGTAATATCAGCTGAGCTAAAATTTTGTTCTAAAAAGTTATAATAACCTACAATTCCTATCATCGCAGCATTGTCAGTTGTGTATTCAAATTTTGGAATATAGGTTTTCCACCCGTATAAAATTTCAGCCTCTTTTAATGTTTTTCTAATTCCAGAGTTGGCCGAAACGCCACCACCAATGGCAATTAATTCAATACCCGTTTCTTTAACTGCCATTTTTAATTTATCTATTAAAATTGCAATTATGGTATATTGAATTGATGCACAAATATCAGCTTTATTTTCTTCAATAAAGTTTGGATTAAGGGCTACATTTTTCTGAATAAAATATAAAATTTGTGTTTTTAAACCGCTAAAACTAAAGTTTAAACCTTCTACTTTTGGTTTAGTAAATTGAAATGCTTTTGGATTGCCTTCTTGTGCAAATTTATCAATTAAAGGGCCTCCAGGATATTTAAAACCAAGTACTTTAGCACTTTTGTCAAAAGCCTCACCAACTGCATCATCTGTGGTTTCGCCAATAATTTCTAAATCAAAAAAACTAGACACTTTTACAATTTGTGTATGACCACCACTTATTGTTAAGGCTAAAAATGGAAATGTGGGTTTTTCAAAACCTTCTTCATCAATAAAATGCGACAATATATGGGCTTTCATATGATTTACTGCAATTAAAGGTATTTGTAATGCAGCACTCATTGATTTGGCAAAAGAACCACCAACCAACAACGAACCCATTAAACCAGGTCCTTGAGTAAATGCAATACAAGAAAGGTCATTTTTTGTTATACCTGCTTTTTTTAATGCAACATCAACAACGGGTACAATATTTTGTTGGTGTGCTCTTGAAGCTAATTCAGGTACAACACCACCATATTCTTCATGAATGGGCTGCCGGGCAACAATATTTGATAAAACTTTGTCGTTTAACAATACAGCAGCAGAAGTGTCATCGCATGAGCTTTCAATAGCTAAAGTATAAATAAATTGATTTGTCATAATAAAGGCACGAAATTTGTTTATTTGTAAGAATATCTTTTAAAAAAAACTATTTTTGTAGGATTAAGATTTAAACTATTTATAATAAGGCAAATTTAAAACATTTTTTGCTATCAAAATATTAAAAAAAATACTAGTTCGTTCGTTTTTAGCAATAATATTTTTATTGCTCATATTTGCATTTTTATTATCGTTACCATTGGTTCAAAACAAGTTAGGTGCCTATGTTACAAGTAGTTTAAATGAAGATTATGGAACAGATATTTCAATAGAAAAAGTAAAAATCACCTTTTTTGGAAACATAAAGCTTAAAAATATAGTTTCTAAAGACAAAAATAAAAAATCTTTATTTGAAATTAAAGATTTAAAAACGTCAATTGTTTCCTTTATCAATTTAAAAAAACTAATAAATAACGGTCATCCTTATCTTGGTTTTATTGATGTTGAAGGTTTACAGCTTAATATTATTCAAAATAAAGGAGAGGTAAAAAGCAATATAGACGAATTTGTAGATTCATTTGATGACGGCAAACCTTCTTCTGGCAAATTTAGAATGTTTGTAAACGCTATTACTGTTAAAAATAGTTTATTTACTTATACAGATTATAATTTACAAACACCAAAAGTTTTATACTTTACAGATTTAAACGGAACATTAGAAGATTTTATAATTAAGGGGCCAAATGTTACAACTTCTATAAAAACACTTAAATTTAAAGATCATCGGGGTTTAGAAATCAAAGAATTTATTTCAAAATTTTCCTATACTAAAACACGTATAGTATTAGACGATTTAGAAATAAAATCAAACAATTCTGAAATATCAGGTAAAGCCATGTTGACATATAAAATTGAAGATTTTAAAGACTTTATTAATAAAGTTGTTTTTGATGTTCAGTTTGACAAAGCTATTGTATCGCTTAATGATTTAAATTTATTTTATGAAGAATTTGGTATAAACAATCAATTTTATGCAGATACTCATTTAATTGGAACACTAAATAACTTTACTACACATAGCCTTAAGTTAATCGATAATAACAACACAGAAATTATTGGAAATATAACATTTAAAAACTTGTTTTCTAAAAAAGAAAACGATTTTCAAATATTGGGTGATTTTGATAAAATTTCCTCAAACTATGAAAGTTTAAAAATAATTATGCCTCGAATATTAGGAGAACGAATGCCTTCTTCATTAGCACAATTTGGTGATTTTGATATTAATGGAAAAATGAATCTTAATTATAACGATATAACTGCAGATGTTTCCATGTTATCTGAATTAGGTTTTGTTAAATCAAAATTATACATCAACAACTTATCTGATATTGATGACGCATCGTATAATGGGTTTATAGCATTAAATAAATTTGACATAGGAACTTTAGTTGGTTATAAAAACATACAAAAAGTTACATTAAACCTTGAGGTTGATGGCCATGGATTTACCCAGCAGCATTTAGATACTAAAGCAAACGGAAACATTGAAGCTTTGTTCTATAATGGATATAAATATACAAATATAACGATTGATGGTTCTTTTAAAATGCCCTACTTTAAAGGGTATTTTAATAGTAAAGACCCTAATTTGTTAATGGCTTTTGACGGTGTTGTAGATTTGAGTGACACTATTAATAATTATAATTTTAAAGCAAATATTGATTATGCTAATCTTAAAACGCTCAACCTGTATTCAAAAGACAGTGTTTCTATTGTAAAAGGATTAGTAAATGTTAATGTTACAGGTAATAGTATTGAAGAAGTTTATGGAACAATTAATTTAAAAAACTTATACTATCAAAATAATAAAGAAAATTATTCTTTTGAAGAATTTAAATTAGAATCTTCGTTTGATCAAAATAATGAAAGAACCATAATAGTTAAGTCTAATGATATAGTTAATGGAAAAATTGTAGGTAAATTTAAATTTAACCAGCTTCAAAAATTGATAGAAAATGCAGCAGGTAGTTTATACGCAAATTATGCTCCAAATGAATTATTACCCAATCAATATATAGATTTTGATTTAACTTTATATAATAAAGCGATCGAAGCTCTTTTTCCTACTATTAATGTTGCAAAAAACACAAGGCTTAAAGGAAAGATAGTTTCAGATGAAGAATTGTTTATTCTTGATTTTAAATCCCCATCCGTAACAATTGATGCTAATAAATTTAGTGGAATTACTATTGATGTTAATAATAAAAATCCTTTATATAATACTTATATTTCATTAGACAGTTTAAGCAGTAAATATTATAATATTACAGATTTTAATTTAATTAATGTTACCCAAAATGATACTTTGTTTTTTAGAACAGAATTTAAAGGCGGTACAAACAATGAAGATAATTATAATTTAAACATATATCACACCATTAATTCTGATAAAAATTCAGTTGTAGGTTTTAAAAAATCTGAAATAAATTTCAAAAAAAACATATGGTATATCAATGAAAATGAAGATGAAAAAAATAAAATTGTTTTTGATAAAAAATTAGAAAACTTTAGTTTTGATAAAATTTTAATTTCAAATCAAAATGAATATTTTTCTTTTGAGGGCTTATTAAAAGGGTCAAATTATAAAGAATTAAAATTTAATTTTAATAATATTGATTTAAATAAAGTTACACCTTCTCTAAAAAACTTAAGCTTTGCCGGACGACTGAATGGATTAATTGATTTTAACCAAGACTATGATATCTACAAACCCATTTCAGACCTGCAAATTGATGATTTACAAGTCAATAATTTTGATGTAGGAAATTTTAAAATGCAAGTGTCTAGCGATGAAGTTTTTAAAAAATTCAATGTTAATTTGTCTATTAAAAAAGCTGGAGTTGAAAATCTTAATACAAAAGGTACAGTTGAAATAATTAACAAAGAAGCCTTATTATCATTGGACACCAAGCTTGATGATTTTGACATAAAACCACTTGGTCCCTTATTAAGTTCTATTTTTTCTGATATGAGAGGAAAAGCATCCGGTAGAGCTAATATTATGGGCAAAGCAACAAAACCAGAAATAGACGGTGTTATTTATCTTGATAATTCGGGTATGAACATTCCGTATTTAAATGTTG
The DNA here is from genome assembly GCF_963925415.1 of uncultured Flavobacterium sp. Lineage (GTDB taxonomy): Bacteria > Bacteroidota > Bacteroidia > Flavobacteriales > Flavobacteriaceae > Flavobacterium. The sequence continues at coordinate 10,738 of NZ_CAWUTS010000102.1, forward strand.
ATTTTAATATGGAAAATAGATCTAGAGTAGATGTAACTGAAAGCCAATTTATTTTCAGAAACATTGAAATTAGTGATACTAAACACAATACAAAAGCTGTTTTTAAAGGAAGTGTAAAACATAAAAACTTAGACAATTGGGTTTTAGATTTATCATTAACATCTAAAAACATACTTGCATTAGATACTAAAGAATCAGAAGAATATTATTACGGGACAGCTTTTTTAAACGGTTCAGCTTCTATTATTGGTCCTGTTCAATCGTTAAAAATTAATGTCTCAGGAAAATCGGAAAAAGGAACGACTATTAAAATTCCGGTTAAAGAAACTGAAGATTATGGTGATGTTTCTTTTATTACTTTCATTAAAGGTGGTCAAGAAAAAATCATACAAGAAAAAACCAAAAGTATTCAAGGTGTAGATGTAGTTTTGGATTTTGATATAACACAAGACGCAGAAATTGAAGTAATTTTAAATCAAGATACAGGCCATGCTATGAAAGGTAGAGGTGGAGGGGGCTTAAACATGCACATAAATACCAATGGTGTTTTTGATATGCGAGGTGATTTCACTGTATTTGAAGGAGAGTATAACTTTAAATATGGTAAAATAATTTCAAAAAAACTAGATGTAAAAAAATACGGTACAATTGTTTGGGAAGGAGATCCGTTAAAAGCTACTTTAAATCTTGAAGCAGTATACAAAACCCAAACAAACCCTTCTGTATTATTAGAGTCTTCGTCTATTTCAAATAGAAAGGTTGATACCGATGTTATCATTAAAATAACAGGAAACCTTGAAAACCCTGAAACTGATTTTTCATTTGATTATCCCAATGTAAGTTCTGTTTATAAATCAGAAATTTTATATAAATTATCAGATAAAGACACCCGCGTTCAGCAAGCGATTTCTGTTTTAGCTGGCGGCACTTATTTTTCTCAAGGCGCAGTAGCAAGTGATTATTATTCCAATGCATTAGGAGAAACAGCAAGTAGTTTATTGCAAGATGTGATTTCAAATGACGAGGATGTAGTAAAATTTGGGTTGGGCTATTCAACCGGATCAAAAATTAATAATATTTCAGATCGAGTTGCTGTAAACTTAAGTTCTCAAATTAATGATAAATTATCCATTAATGGAATTGTTGGTTTACCTGTAGGTGGAATTAGCCAATCTGGAATTGTTGGAAATGTAGAACTGCAATATCAACTGAATACAGATAATACCTTCAGAGCTAGAGCTTTTAATAAAGAAAATGACATCAGCTATTTAGGGCAAGGAATTGGTTATACACAAGGATTAGGTATTTCATACAATGTTGATTTTGATGATATAACAGAATTATGGCGAAAAATATTTTATCCTAAAACATTACAACAAAATCCAGATAATAACCCGTTTAATGAAAATTCAGATTCTTATTTTAATCCAGAGTTTATTAATATATCCAATATCCAAGATAAAAATAAATCTTCCGAAAAAACAATTAAAGAAGCCGAGAAAGTTCCAGAAATAGATTAATTATAAAATTTAATTTATACAAAGGAGAAAAAAATAAATTCATTTTTTTCTCCTTTGTATTTTCTTTTACTTAAAAACTTATCAACGAAAACGATTGATAATATGAACTATTGTTATATTTTATTAAAAATAATTAAATATAATTTACAAAAAACTTAAATTTACAACTAAATAATAAATAAATGTCAAAAAGCATTGCTAAAATAGGAGTACTAACTTCTGGTGGAGATTCCCCTGGAATGAATGCAGCTATTCGATCTGTAGTTCGTACTTGTGCTTTCCATAATATAGAATGCATGGGTATCTATAGAGGTTATCAAGGAATGATTGAGGGTGATTTTAAACCCATGGGACCGCGATCTGTTAATAATATAATTAACAAAGGTGGAACGGTATTAAAATCTGCTCGTTCAATTGAATTTAGAACACCAGAAGGTAGAAAGTTAGCTCACGAAAAGTTAATCAAAGCGGGCATAGATGCTTTTATTGTTATTGGTGGAGACGGTTCTTTTACTGGAGCCGAAATATTTAATAAAGAATATAATTTTCCAGTAATGGGTATTCCGGGTACAATAGATAACGATATTTTTGGTACAAGTCATACTCTTGGTTATGATACGGCTTTAAATACTGTAGTCGAAGTAATCGATAAAATTAGAGACACAGCGATTTCTCATAACCGTTTGTTTTTTGTAGAAGTAATGGGTAGAGATGCGGGTCATATTGCCTTAAATGCTGGTATTGGAGCTGGAGCAGAAGAAATTCTCATTCCTGAAGAAGACTTAGGTTTAGAACGACTTTTAGAATCACTTCAAAAAAGTAAAGCATCAGGAAAATCTTCAAGTATTGTTGTAGTATCAGAGGGTGATAAAATTGGAAAGAGTGTCTTTGAATTAAAAGATTATGTAGAAGAACATTTACCCGAATATGAAGTGCGAGTTTCTGTTTTAGGCCACATGCAAAGAGGAGGCTCTCCATCTTGTTTTGACCGAGTATTAGCCTCAAGATTAGGTGTAAAAGCAGTAGAGTCTTTATTAGAAGGAAAATCAACCTATATGGTTGGAATATTAGAAGACAAAATTGCCTTAACCCCTTTAGATCAAGCTATTAAAGGTAGTTTGGAAATAGATTTAGAATTGGTACGAGTTTCTGAAATAATGTCAACTTAAGAGTTACTTGTTTTGGTTTTACAAAAAACAAAACAGTAATACAAAAATGAATAAGAACAAAAATTAATATATTTAAAAGTAAATGTCAAAAGTAAAATTAGGAATAAACGGATTTGGAAGAATAGGAAGAATAGTTTTTAGAGAATCATTTAACAGAGATAATGTAGAAATTGTAGCTATAAACGATTTATTAGATGTTGATCATTTAGCTTACTTACTAAAATATGATTCTGTTCACGGTCGTTTTAATGGTACTGTAGAGGTAATTGATGGAAAATTATTTGTTAACGGAAAAAACATACGCATTACTGCAGAAAGAAACCCTGCAGACTTAAAATGGAATGAAGTTAATGTTGATGTAGTTGCTGAGTGCACAGGTTTTTTTACAACAATAGAGACAGCAAATGAGCACATTAAAGGTGGTGCAAAAAAAGTAATTATTTCTGCACCTTCTGCAGACGCACCTATGTTTGTAATGGGTGTAAATCATTTATCAGCTCAATCTACTGATTTAATAGTTTCTAATGCTTCATGTACTACAAACTGTTTAGCTCCTTTAGCAAAAGTTATAAATGATAATTTTGGTATTGTTGAAGCTTTAATGACAACTGTTCATGCAACAACTTCAACTCAAATGACAACAGATGGGCCTTCTAAAAAAGATTGGAGAGGTGGACGTGCTGCTTCGTGTAACATTATTCCATCTTCAACAGGAGCTGCAAAAGCAGTAGGTAAAGTTATTCCTTCTTTAAACGGAAAATTAACAGGTATGTCGATGCGAGTTCCTACAACAGATGTATCAGTTGTAGATTTAACTGTAAAAGTTGAAAAAGAAACTTCTTACGAAGAAATTATGTCAGTATTAAAAAATGCTTCTGAAACATCAATGAAAGGTGTTTTAGGATATACAGAAGATTTAGTTGTTTCTCAAGATTTTATTTCAGACCCAAGAACTTCAATTATTGATGCTAAAGCAGGAATTGGGTTAAATTCTACTTTTTTCAAAATTATATCTTGGTATGATAATGAATATGGATATTCAAGTAAATTAATTGACTTAGCAGTACATATTAATTCTCTATAATAAATTTATAAAAAGAGAATAAAAAGAAATAAATATCTTTTTATTCTTTTTTTTTTTAAAATACTCATAAAAATGAAATTATTAGTCGATAGTGGTTCTACAAAAGCCGACTGGATAGCCATAGATGATGATGGAAAAGTACTTTTTATTACTCAATCACTTGGCTTAAACCCAGAGGTTCTTTCACATGATCAAATTTTAGATCGCTTAAATGAAAAATTTGATATTTCACAAAATAAAACAAATGTTAGCCATATATATTTTTATGGAGCTGGATGTGGAACAGATAGAATGAAAAACTACATGACAGATATTTTTAAAAAATATTTTAAAAATGCTACTGTATTAGTTCAAGAGGACACATTTGCTGCTGTTTTTGCTACAACAGCCAAAAATGAAAAAGCAATAGTTTGCATACTAGGAACAGGGTCAAATTGCAGTTATTTTGACGGTTCTGTATTGCATCAAAAAGTTCAGTCATTAGGCTATATAGCTATGGATGATGGAAGTGGAAATAGATTTGGGCGCCATTTATTAAGGGCATATTATTTTAATAAAATGGATGCTGAATTAGCTAAAGAATTAGCTAAAGAATTTGATTTAGACCCTGATTATATTAAAAACAAACTTTACAAAGAACCGAATCCAAATGCTTATTTAGCAACGTTTGCTAAATTTTTAATCAAGCATAAAGAAAATGCTTATTGTAAAAAAATTATTAAAAAAGAATTAAAAGCATTTGTAAAAAACTACATCATGCAATTTGATAATTACAAAGAAGTACCAGTTCATTTTGTAGGTTCAATTGCTTTTTATTTAAAAGATGAGTTAGAAGCGATGCTTCTAAAAAAAGGTATAAAATTAGGTAATGTTCTTCGAAGACCTTTAGATGGATTAATTGCTTATCATGCAGTTGATTAATTAAAAAATTAAAACCTAATTCACCCCGAATTAGGTTTTTTTATGCTATTATTAAATAATAAAAAAGCTAAAGTTCTATAAGCATAAGCGTTAAAAATCAAAGTAATAGTATTGTTTTAGATCTTTAACATAAACCATAGTTTTTATCTATTAAAATTCATTTAAGATGTCAATAAATTTACTAATTTTATTAAAATTTTAAACAAATATTAAAAAATATGCAACACAACATCGAAAATTCGGGTGAAGGCAAATGCCCTTTTAGTAGCACAACAATTAACAAAGGAGCAGGTGGAGGAACAGTTAATCACGATTGGTGGCCTAATCAATTAAAATTAAACATCCTTCGTCAACACTCTGTGTTAGTTAATCCAATGGACATCGATTTTGATTACGCTAAAGAATTTAAAAGCCTTGATTTAAATGCATTAAAAAACGATTTATTTGATTTAATGACTACATCACAAGATTGGTGGCCAGCAGATTATGGACATTATGGACCTTTCTTTATTCGTATGGCATGGCACAGTGCTGGAACATATAGAATTGCTGACGGTCGTGGAGGAAGTGGTTCAGGGTCTCAAAGATTTGCGCCATTAAACAGTTGGCCAGACAACGGTAATCTTGATAAAGCTCGTTTGTTATTATGGCCTTTAAAACAAAAATATGGCAAAAAAATATCTTGGGCAGATTTAATGATATTAGCCGGTAATTGTGCTATAGAATCAATGGGCTTAAAGCCTTTTGGTTTTGGTGGTGGTAGAGCAGACATATGGGAACCTGAACAAGATATTTATTGGGGTTCAGAAGGCAAATGGTTAGAAGATAAAAGATACAGTACAGAAAGGGATTTAGAAAACCCATTAGCGGCAGTTCAAATGGGATTAATATATGTTAACCCAGAAGGCCCAAACGGTGTGCCTGATCCATTAGCGTCAGCAATAGACGTTCGTGAAACTTTTGGAAGAATGGCAATGAATGACGAAGAAACCGTTGCATTAGTTGCCGGTGGTCATACATTTGGAAAAGCACACGGTGCAGCAGATCCCGATAAATATGTTGGGCCAGAACCTGAAGGAGCTTCTATGGAAGAGCAAGGCTTAGGATGGAAAAACTCTTTTGGAACAGGTGTTGGTGACGATACTATAACGAGTGGTATTGAAGGTGCATGGACTCCAAACCCTATACAATGGGATAATGACTACTTCAACGTATTATTAGGATACGACTGGGAATTAACTAAAAGTCCAGCAGGAGCTAATCAGTGGACTCCCACAGCAGCATCAGAAGCAAAACAAGCGCCTGCTGCTGGTGACGCATCAAAAACACAACGATTAATGATGACAACAGCAGATATGGCTTTAAAAATGGACCCTGCTTATGCTAAAATTTCTAAACATTTCCATGAAAATCCCAACGAATTTGCTGATGCTTTTGCAAGAGCTTGGTTTAAATTAACGCATAGAGATATGGGACCAATAGCCTTATATTTAGGTTCAGATGTTCCTAAGGAAATATTAATTTGGCAAGACCCAATTCCGGTATTAAATCACGAACTTATAAACGAATTTGATATTGCTGCTTTAAAATTAAAAGTAAATGCTTCAGGATTAAATGTTTCGCAGTTAGTTTCAACGGCATGGGCATCAGCATCAACATATAGAGGTTCTGATAAAAGAGGTGGAGCAAATGGAGCCAGAGTTCGATTAGCACCTCAAAAAGATTGGGCAGTAAACAATCCAACTCAATTAAAAGTAGTTTTATCAACTTTAGAAAATATTCAGAGTGAGTTTAACGCTACTCAAACAGGAAATAAAAAAGTATCTATTGCCGATTTAATTGTTTTAGCAGGTTGTGTTGGAGTAGAACAAGCTGCAAAAAATGCTGGTCAAGATGTAAAAGTTTCTTTTACACCAGGTAGAACAGATGCTTCTCAAGAAAATACTGATGTAGAGTCATTTGCTGTGCTAGAACCAATTGCTGATGGATTTCGTAATTTTGTTAAAACAAAATATACAATATCAGAAGAAGAAATGTTAATAGACAAAGCGCAATTGCTGACTTTGACTGCTCCAGAAATGACTGTATTAGTAGGAGGGCTACGTGTTTTAGGTGTTAATTTTAACGAAACGAAACACGGTGTATTTACTAATCAATTGGAAGCTTTAACCAATGACTTCTTTTTAAACTTATTAGATTTAGGTACAACCTGGAAAGCAACTGGTAAATCTCAAGACGTTTTTGAAGGAAGTGATCGTAAAACAGGTGCCCATAAATGGTCAGGTTCTCGTGTAGATTTAATTTTTGGTTCAAACTCAGAACTTCGTGCTTTGGCAGAAGTTTATGCTTGCCAAGATTCAAAAATCAAATTCATACACGACTTTGTTAAAACTTGGGATAAAGTAATGAATTTAGATCGTTTTGATTTAAAATAAAAAAAGTATTATCATATAAAAAAAGGTAGCTTGGAAACAAACTACCTTTTTTATTAAAAATAAATATGTCTTTATTTTTTTTTGGGTTTACCGTTATTAAACTTTACTTTTTCAACAACTTGAACTTTCTTTGTTTTTGAATCTCTTGATTTGGAGTTAGAAAAAGGTTTCTTTTTTCCATCAGATTTTGGTTTGTCTTCATATTTAGGCTTGTCTTCAAATTTCTTTTTTGGAAATTCTTTTACAAAAGGTTTCTTTACTGAAGTATTTTGGTCTATCTCTTTGTTTTCGGTCGATAAATCAATTTTAGAATTTGCAATCTTAGTCAATTCTTCACTAGCATTTTTGGGATCTTCTTTTGTACCTCTAAGTCTGATTACCAATGCATTTAAAAAATTTCGTAATAATTGATCGCCACACTCTATATAACTAGGATGGTCTTCTTTTCTAAAAATATTTCCTAATTCTCCTTTTGAAACTCTAAAATCTACTAATTCTAAAATTTCAACAATTTGATCGTCACGTAGTTGTAAGGCTACACGAAGCTTTTTAAATATATCGTTATTTGTCATTTAATTACTTATGGTTATTTGATAAAGGTTTGTCTATTAATCCTTAATAATAAAAACGATTAATAAATTAATGTACAAAGATACACTATTGCAAATTTCTATTCTCAAAAGATATTCATTATGTTTTTATTTTTTACTTTTAAACTTTAAAATATGTATAATTTATAATTTAAAATTAGTATTTTACTTATATTTGAGTTCAAATTATATAAAATATATTGAGATGGAAACCTATCAAGAAAAAATTAGTTTATTGCAAGAATTAATAGATTTTGCAATAGTTGATGGACAACTACACGACAAAGAATATGATTTTATTGAAATGATTGCTTATGAGCTTGAAATTGATAAGCAAATTTACTTGAAACTTTTTAAAGGCAGAAAAACAAATATAATTATTAAAGACGAATTTAGACGTATTTATCAGTTCTATAGACTAGCCTTATTAATGCATATTGATGGTGTGTTGCATAAAAAAGAGTTAATTAAAATAAATGAAATTGGTATTAGCATGGGATTAAACCCTTTTGCTATTAAACGTATTTTGTATCTTATGAAAAAAAAACCTTCAAGGATGATTGACGAAAAAATTTTGCTGGCTGCTTTTCAAGAGCAACATAATTAAAAAAATAAATTTATATCGAAATAGGATTAATACAGTTAATTTATTTTATTGGTACTTCTGACCCTAATTCAAAAAAAGAAAAGGATGTTCCACCATATCTTTTTACAAAAGAAAAATGCCCCATGTGATCTAGACTAGTGTCTTTTGAATGTTCAATAATTAACATTCCGTCTTTGTCTAAAATGTCATTATCAAATATTAGTGTAGTAATTTTTTCAAACTCAAGTTGCTTCAAATGATATGGTGGGTCTGCAAATATAATATCATAGTTATTTTTACTTCGTTCTAAATAAGCAAACACATCTGATTTCAATGCCGTAATGTCAAAATCAAATTCCTCAGCTGTTTTTTTGATAAAAGAAACACAACCAAAATCGCCATCAACAGAAGTTATAGGATAACTTCCTCGTGAAGCAAACTCATAACTTATATTGCCAGTACCTGCAAATAATTCTAAAATACGCAATCCGCTAAAATTATAATTGTTATTCAAAACATTAAACAAGGCTTCTTTTGCCATGTCAGTTGTAGGACGAACAGGCAATTTTTTTGGAGCTTGTATTCTTCTACCTTTATGTTTTCCTGATATAATTCTCATGAGTTAAATAGTATGAAATTTTGAATCATATCTTGTTCTGTAACACCATATGTTTTGGATAAGCTTGAAACATCTAATAGGTCACAATTTCTAATAAATTTATATATAATTGCGTAATAGGAATCTTCTTTAGTGATAGCGCCTAATAATGTAACTTTAATTATTTCTGGATTTAGTTGTAATTGTTCAAATGTAAAAAGTATATAGTATATAACATCTTCTTCAGTATTAAATTCAAAAGAATTAAACAATAATAATTGTTGATTTTGAACTACAATAATTTCAAAATTGCGATCTTGTATATGAATAAAAACTTGTTTTTCTTCAGTGTTTTTACATAAATCTAATATTTTTTGAACCAATATTGAATTTGTGTTTTTATAGTCGAAGTTTTTATATTGATCTAGTAAGAAATTATTTACATGAACAAATGGCACAAACACATTATTGATCTCATAAGTACTTAGAGGATCAAAAGCAAAATAATCATTATCAAATACTTTTACATTATATTGTAAATAGCTGCCCATATTTTCTTTGTCAAACAACGATTCTGGAACAAAAGTATTGATTTTATTTTCATGCAAAATTAATATTTCATCATATTCTTTAATAAGAATTGTATGCTTAACAAAAACGTTCCAAAGTTGACTTTCGATAACTTCATTTTTTTCAAAAAAGCAAGAGTCATGTACTAATACTTTATTGGTAATAGTATCTATAACACAAAAAGAAAGTCCATTCAAGGAAACCTGAATGGACAACTTTTTATAATTACGTTGAGTTATATCATTACTCGTTATTTCCATATTTTTTTGGCCAATTTCCTGTTAACGAAACATCTTCTAAGGAGCCTAAAATGATTTTATCACCATTTATTTCGTCAATAGATTTCTTTTTCTTTTCTTGTTCTAATAAATCTTCGTCCATTCCTTTTAAAACAAGGTTTTTGTCAATTTCTACTTTTAAAGTAGCAAATGATTTATTCTTTACTAAAATATAACTTGCTACCATAGATACTGGCACATCAAAATCATTTATTTTTACAAAATTTAATTTCTTATAACGATCAGAATTTTTAAATAATGAATCTTTTACCGATGTAAATCCTAATGATTTAGTAATAACTACTTCTTTAAAATAACCACCTTCACCATTAGATAAACCAAAAGCTGCATTTCTTGCAACATCTGGAACCGAACTGTCTTTACGTTCAATAATTTCAAACTTTTCTGAGTCAACAAAAAGCATTAATGAGTCAAAAGATGATGTATATTTTCCATTTATTGACTTATATGCCATTTGCGCCTTTTTAATATCAATCATTTTAGCTACAGCAGTTTCAAAACGAAGCTCTTTTTCTTGGTCAAAACGAATAGGGGCCATAACGGAGCTGTAGATTAAATAACCAAAAATCAAACTTATTAGACCTAAAATAGATGAAAAGTATATTCTGTTTTTTGCTGTTGCAACTTTATCAAAAATCTTAACTAAAGCAAAAACTAATACAACAAGTAACACAAAAAAGATAGTTAATTTTAACATATTATTCTAAATTTTAAAATTTATTAGATAGGCAAATCTACAATTTTTTTTTGTTCTCAAAAGAAATTCTTAAAAAAATCATCAGTATATTTGAAAAATAATATATGATAAGATAAAATTAATGACTTCTAATCAGTTTTACAAATTACTAAAAGACAACTTTCCTTTTATACCTACACTTAAACAAGACATTTTTTTTCAAAAAATAGCTAATTTTATAATCAATAGCTCTACTAATGAAATTTTTGTATTGAAGGGATTTGCAGGAACCGGAAAAACGACTGTTATCTCAACAATTGTAAGCCAACTTATTAACGCTAAACTTAAATATTTATTATTGGCTCCTACAGGAAGAGCAGCAAAGGTTATTAGTAATTATTCGCATAAACCTGCTTTTACTATTCATAAAAAAATTTATTTTCCAAAAAAAGCGAGTGGTGGTGGGGTTAGTTTTACCTTGCAGCCAAATAAATTTACCAATACAATTTTTATTGTAGACGAAGCTTCAATGATTTCTAATGTTACTCAAGAAACAAAATTATATGAAAACGGTTCTCTTTTAGATGATTTACTTTCTTATGTAGATTCTGGAAAAAATTGTAAAATTATTTTTGTAGGAGATACAGCACAGTTACCTCCCGTTCATTTGGATGTAAGTCCGGCTTTAAATATTGATACACTTTCATTACATTATAATAAAAATGTACATCATATAGAATTAGACGAAGTTATGCGTCAAGAAGAATCGTCAGGAATCTTATTTAACGCGACCGAATTAAGAGAAATTTTAAAATCACATTTTATTGACACCTTTAAATTTAATGTGTTGGGTTATAAAGATATTGTACGCTTACAAGACGGGTATGATATTCAAGATGCAATCAATCAATCATTTAGTGATTATGGCTTAGAGGAAACTGTTTTTATTGTTCGATCTAATAAAAGAGCCAATCAATATAATGAACAAATAAGGACTCGCATTTTAAATAAGGAAAGTGAAATTTCGTCTGGCGATTACATGATGGTTGTAAAAAACAATTATTTTTGGCTTCAAGATTCTGACGCTGCTGGCTTTATTGCTAATGGTGACATCATAGAGGTTTTAGAAATAAGAAATATAAAGGAATTATATGGTTTTAAATTTGCAACAGTAAAAATACGCATGGTAGATTATCCAAACCAAATTCCTTTTGAAACTATATTAATTTTAGATACTATAAAAAGTGAATCTCCATCTTTAACATATGAAGAATCAAACAAGTTATATCAAGAGGTGATGTTAGATTATGAAAATGAAACAACAAAATATAAAAAATTTATAAAAGTAAAAAACAATGAATATTTTAACGCTCTTCAAGTTAAGTTTTCATATGCTATAACATGTCACAAGTCACAAGGAGGACAATGGAACACTGTATTTATCGAACAACCCTATTTGCCTAACGGAATTGACAGAGATTATATAAGGTGGCTATATACTGCTATGACAAGAACAAAAGAAAAACTATATTTGATTGGGTTTAAAGATGAAAATTTTGAAGAATAGCAACTTGTTGTTTAAAAAAAAATGAAATAAAAATATGAAACTAATAGCCGTAATTCCAGCACGATACGCTTCTACACGATTTCCTGCTAAATTGATGCAAGATTTAGGCGGAAAAACTGTTATTCTTAGAACTTATGAATCTGCAAAAAACACTCAACTTTTTGATGATGTTTTTGTGGTAACCGATTCTGATTTAATTTTTAATGAAATTATTTCAAATGGTGGCAAAGCCATAATGTCAATAAATAAACATGAGAGTGGAAGCGATAGAATAGCAGAAGCGATTCAAAACATGAATGTTGATGTTGTAATAAATATTCAAGGCGACGAACCTTTTATAGATGCAAATACACTTAAAGTATTGATTGATGTGTTTAAGAAAGATGTTAATGAAAAGGTAGATCTAGCTTCGGTTATGACTTATATTTCAAACAAAAATGATATAGAAAACATAAATAACGTCAAAGTAGTTACAGATAAAAATGGATTTGCTTTGTATTTCTCCCGTTCAGTTATTCCATATCCTAGAGAAGAAAATGTAGGAGTTCGTTATATGAAGCACATAGGTATTTATGCTTTTAGAAAACAAGCCTTAATTGATTTTTATAGTTTACCAATGCTACCATTAGAGGCATCAGAAAAACTGGAGCAGCTAAGGTATTTAGAGTACGGAAAACGAATTAAAATGATTGAAACCAATCATGTTGGAATAGGTATTGATACATTAGAAGATTTGGAACATGCTAGAAAAATGATTTAATAATACAAAAATCAAAAAAGTTTTTTAATTGTAAATAATTCATTGTGATCTTCAATTTTTGGATACAATCTTAAAGAAAATTGATTGTTAAATTTAGAACGATATAAGTTATTTCGTTCTTGATCTTTATCATTTAATACCATAGTATTGAATAAAATAAAACCATTTAAATTTAATAATCCATTAATTCGTTCTATAAAAAAATCTTCAAATAAAAAATTAGGCATTACTGTATCTTGAAAAACGTCAATAATTATTAGATCATAGGTTTGTTTGGTTTTAAAAACAAATTCAAAAGCATCGTCATGGACTATTTCTAGATTTCCAATTTCATTGATTTTAAAATAACGATTCGCAATTTCGAGAATTTTTTTATCTAACTCGACTCCCGTAATATGAGCTTTACATTTAATTTCATTTCTAATTGTTTTAATTACACTTCCGCCAGCAACACCCAATACCAAAACAGTTTCAAAATTTTTTATGCGTTCAAAACCTATAAGTCGCAGTCCTTTTTTTAATGTTCGCTGCAAACTCCCATAAGAGTAGTTTGTGTTTTTTGAATCTAAAACTAACTGCCCTTTGTTCCAAGTAATTTCAATAGATTTATTAAGGGCTGAGTTTTGTTTGTATATATTTATAGGTAAAATATAACTCAATAATTTTTGAAACATTATATTTGTATTGTGATTTATATAAAGATACAAATTTTTTTAAAAAACTAGAATGAAAAAAGTGATTTATAAGTTTATTTTTTCAAACATTTTTGGTTGGAAAATAGTAGGTGATATTGATGAATCTGTTAAAAAATGTATCGTTATTGCTGTTCCTCATACCAGCTGGTGGGATTTTTTTTTGGGAATATTCTCAAGAACTATTTTAAATAAAGAAATTAATTATGTTGCAAAAAAAGAACTGTTTACTTTTCCATTTGGCTATTTTTTTAGATGGACAGGAGGAACACCACTAAACCGATATCAAAAAGAAAATAAAGTAGATGCTATTGCTAGTATTTTTGAAAATAAAGAAATTTTTAGATTAGCTATCGCTCCAGAAGGAACACGTAAAAAAGTATCCAAATGGAAAACGGGTTTTTATTATATAGCTCAAAAAGCTAATATTCCAATAATTCCTGTAGCATTTGATTATGAAAAAAAAGAAGTCGTGTTTAATAAAGCATTTTATCTAACAGGCGATAGTGAAGCGGATATTAAAATTTTACAAACTTATTTTACAGGTGTTAAAGGAAAAGTTGCTGAAAATAGTTTTACAAACTAAAGACAACATATAAGCACATTTATAAAACCTATTATTTTTATGTTATGTAATTTTTAAAAGTTCCATTTTTAAAAAAGATAACAATTCGTTCAATTTCTGTTTCAGTTCCAAAATTTTTTGAACTATGAATTTTCTGCACTTCAGCAGTAGTGTTTTTGTCTTCTAAATCATTAGAAAATAAATCAACGGGTATTTCAATTTTGCTTTTTGTTTGATCTAAAGCAATTGATGGAGTAGATGTACTATTTTCTTTAGGAAAACTTCCTATACCATTTAGTATCCATTCAAATTCTACTTCAGAATATTTCTCTTTTAATTTTAAAATAAAATCTAAACTGGGTTTATTTCTACCCGAAAGTAAATGAGATATACTAGATCGTTGTACGCCTATTTTATCAGCAAATGATGAGGCCGTTAAACCATAGTATTCTAAAATAATTTCCAGTCTTTTAATAAATTCCTCTGTGTTTACCATTGTAAATAGTGTTGATTGTATTGTAATTAACAAATGTAATCAATTCAATTGAGATGTCCAAAATTACTTATGTAAACACGATATAAGACCTAAAATAAACATAAAGTAAATGGATTCTAAGTACTAGTAATTAGTTAGTTAGGTACAAATAAAATAACTTACATAATTTACAATGAACATTAACTTACATGTAAACATTAGTGTTTACATTCGTAACAAAACGTTTCTTTTTAACTGTTTACAAATGTAAATAATAAGTTGTTTACATTTGTAATTCATAATTTTATCATATGGATTACGCCAGCTTATTTGAAAATCATACCGATGCAAACATTGCAGGTAGACACATTACAAACAAAAGTATTGAGCCAATATTAAATTCTTTAAAGATTGATTTTAAGGTTCAAGTTGAAGGCAAATCTGTTTTAGGTAAGCCTATTTATTCTGTGCTTATAGGCTATGGAAAAACTAAAATTTACATGTGGTCTCAAATGCATGGTGATGAGTCAACTTGCACCAAAGCCATTATAGATTTTTTTAAGCTTGTAACAAACGATACAGTTTATGCAGATTTTATTACATCTAATTATACCTTATACATCATTCCGTTAGCAAATCCTGATGGGGCAGAGGCTCATACTAGAGAAAATATTAACGGAGTAGATTTAAATAGAGATGTACTTGCTTGTAGCCAACCAGAAAGTATGATTTTAAAAGGTGTTTTTGAAAAATTTAAGCCTCATTATTGTTTAAACATGCACGATCAACGCACAATTTATGGTGTTGGAGATACCAACAAGTCTGCTATCATATCCTTTTTAGCTCCTGCTTTTAATGAAAACAGGGATATTAATGCTTATCGTTCAAAAGCAATGCATGTTATTGGAGAAATGAATGATGCATTACAAAAAGTTATACCAAATCATGTAGCACGATACAACGATTTGTATTGCAATCAATGTTTTGGTGATTATTTTGCTTCTAAAAATGCGGTTACTATTTTGTTTGAAGCAGGTCATCACCCAAACGACTATTCTAGAGATTTAACCCGAAAATATATCTTTATCAGTATTTTAACAGCTTTAAATATAATTCACGAAAACGTTGTAGTATATGAAAATAATTCAAAATATTTTGATATTCCTGATAATAAAGTAAGTTTTTTTGATATTTTGTATAAAAATGTTAATATTATTGATGATAATAAACAAAAAACTATTAATTTTGCATCACAATATAAAGAAGTAGTTGAGAACGGAATTATTAAATTTAAACCTTATATGGTTTTAATTGAAAACAGCAGTCAAAATTACTACGGACATGTTGAATATGATTTAAAAGGAGGGTTGTTTCAATCCATTTATTGTGAAGTTCCTGAAAACAATATCAGATCAGATTTTTTTGTGGGTAATAGCATGGAATTTATTAATGGTATTTTGAAAGAATAACAGTCATATTTAATAATTTTATTTTTAATTAAATATACAAAATATGAGTAAGTTTAAATTAGACGAAGTAGATCATCAAATATTAGATATGTTGATTGATAATACACGAGTACCATTTACAGATATTGCAAAAAAATTGCTAATATCAGCAGGTACCGTTCATGTTAGGGTTAAAAAAATGGAAGATGCCGGAATAATTCAAGGCTCGTCTTTAACTTTAGATTATGAAAAACTAGGGTATTCATTTATTGCATATGTGGGTGTTTTTCTTCACAATACGTCTCAAACTAAGTTTGTTTTAGAGCGTATAAATGAAATTCCATATGTAACGGTAGCTCATATCACAACAGGCAAATTTAATATTTTTTGTAAAATTAGAGCAAAAGACACTAAACATGCAAAAGAAGTTATTTTCATGGTTGATGCCATTGAAGGTGTATATCGTACCGAAACCATGATATCTTTGGAAGAAAGTATCAATGATAAAAAACGATTGATGCATACTATTTTCAAAGAAATGTAGTCAATATAAGCAGCTAAATTAAGTTTTTATACATATGCAAATCCCTAAAACTGAATACGCTTCTTTTTATGCCAGTTATGTTGAAATGGCATTAAACAAAACCCTTTCGTCTGATTTTGAATCCCAAATGACAAGTTGTATCGATTTTTATAATTCAATAACTCTTGAACTATTAGATTATCGATACGAGCCATTTAAATGGTCTATAAAAGATATCATATTACATCTTATTGATAGTGAACGAATATTTGCTTACAGGGCGCTTCGAATATCTCGAAACGATAAAACAAAACTGCCTGGTTTTGAAGAAAATGATTATGTAACATATGCTAACGCATCAAGTAGATCATTAGAAGATATAATTAATGAGTATCGTTCAGTTCGAAATGCAACAATATCTTTATTTAATTCTTTTTCTGATGGTCAATTAAAAAGAATTGGAAATGCTTCTGATAAAGAAGTTTCTGTAAGAGCTATTGGTTACATTATTTTGGGTCACGAACTCCATCATATTAAAATTATCAAAGAAAGGTATTTAAATTTTTAACTTTTTTTTATAGAATTGAAATGCAATAGATTGCTTCACATGCACAAAAATTTATAATACCAATAAATAACTCCTTATCTTTGAACTTTAATTTATATTTATGCTACAGTTAGGTCAATTCAATACGTTACAGATTTTAAGAGATACTCAGGTAGGAATTTTTCTTGGGGATGGAATTCATGAGGAAAATGATGTTTTATTGCCTAACAAATACGTGCCAAAAGAATTTTCTATTGGTGATGAAATTACTGTTTTTGTATATCTTGATCACGAAGAACGCCCTGTAGCTACTACGATAAAGCCGTATATTCAATTAAATCAATTTGCTCATTTACAAGTCAATTATATTAATAAATTTGGTGCCTTTATGAACTGGGGTCTAGAAAAGGATTTGTTTGTACCGTTTAAAGAACAAGCCCGTCCCATGGAAATCGATAAACGTTATTTAGTATATTGTTATTTAGACGAAAAAACAAACAGGTTAGTTGCAACCAGCAGAACCAACAAGTTTTTGTCCAATGACGGTGTTGATTTTGAAAATAATGAAGAAGTAGATTTAATTGTTTCTCACATTACCGAAGGCGGAATCAATGTAATCATCAATGAGAAACATAAAGGTTTGGCTTATGCCAATGAAAATTATGAAGACATAAAACCTGGTAAGCGAATGAAAGGTTATATTAAGCAAGTGCGTGCCGATGGAAAAATTGACGTCTATTTAAGGCCTGTAGGTTTTACAGCCATTGAGCCAACTTCTCAGCATGTGTTGGATGCTTTAAAAGCCAACAGGGGCTTTTTAAGATTAAATGACGATTCGAATCCCGAAGATATTAAAACGGTGTTAAAAATGAGTAAAAAATCATTTAAAAAAGCTGTTGGTAGTTTATATCGTCAAAAATTAATTGAAATAAAAGAAGACGGAATTTATTTGGTATAAATCATGACCCATAAAAATAAATTTTATTTATCTTTAAGTATAATTAATTTAATAATAGCACTTTATGCAATCTTTACAGACTCAAGTCCTTTGCATATTTTGTCAGCTCAAATTCGACCTATTTGGTTATTTGTGTTTGTTTTAGCAATTTTGCTGTCTATTATTAATTTAGCAGAAATTATCATTAACAAAGACGATTGGAATAAATGGTATTGGATAGCACTCTTTTTTAATATTACAACTCTTATTTTTGTAATGAGATTTTTTAAAATCAGTTTGTTTTAATTACTCATTTTGAATTCTAATTTCATTTTAAAGGATAATCCCCAAAAAGTGATGATATTCGCATAGTTTGATATACTTTTTTAGAGTATTTGTTTGACAATGCAATCATTGTTACTGTGTCTTTTTTTAAGCTTGTATATGACGATGTATTTCCATGCCACCATCCATTGTGATAAAACACCTTTTGTCCTGTGCTCCATTCGCGCAATCGAATGCCTAAACCATAATTATTTGTGCCTTTTTTTTCATAACTGTAGCCTTTGTATATTTCTTTTTTTAATTTTTCTGAAATAAAATCATTACTATAGGTAGCCATATCAAATTTTAAAATATCCTTAGGTGTCGAATAGATGTTTTTGTCTCCATACACAGCGTCTAATTGGTCAAATGGAATTTTTACTTTCGTACTTTTATAAGATTGGCTAACTCTATCTTTGTCTTTATCTAATTCAAAAACAAAGGTGTTTGTCATTTTTAAAGGATCGAAAACCAATGATTTCATAGCTCTTGGGTAGGTTAAATGTGTTTTTTTTTCTATTACTAAAGCCAAAATAGCATAATTGGTATTGCAATACTCAAACTTTGAATCGGGACTAAAATCTAATGGAATTTTATGTAGAGATAAAAGAGTTAATATGTCTGAGTTATGAAGTGTTTTTGATCTACCCCAAATGGCATTTGATTCCGTAAAATTTGAATATTTAGCTAAACCACTTCTGTGATTTAGCAACATTCTAATGCTAATTTTTTCATATGGAAATGTGGGTAAAACTGTGGCAACAAGTTCATCTAAATCTATTTTTTGTTGATCTATCAATCTAAAAATAGCAGTTGCTGTTAATACTTTGCTAATTGAAGCTAAATGCAAAGGAGTATCACCGTTAATAGTATCCTTACTCGAAAAATTAGCCATTCCTTGGTATTTTTCAAAAATAATTTCTCCGTTTTTTGCGACCAAAAAACTTCCATTAAAATCACTATTAGGGTTTATATGCTTATTAAAAAAATGTTCTATCAATATTTTTTTTTGATCTATAAATTTATCAGGTAATTTAGAAAATGTTACAGAAAAAAGGTCTTGTGTTATTAAATTTTGTGCCAGTTGTTTTTTTTCTTCTTTTTTACACGAAATAATAAATATAAAGGGGAGTAGTAATAGTATGTTTTTCAATTTGTTATTTAAAGGGTTAGTGTTTTGTTTAAATTCGTTTGTTTTTAAATATAATATTCGGATTAATATCAAGCAACTGCTTTACAAATAATTCTTCTTCTTTAGGAGAAATGTAAATGTCATCAAAGGCATTATAAGTAATGATTAGTCCAACGCTACTTAAGGCTGGCTTCCAAGTTGTTGGAACAAAAACACCTTTGTGATATTCTATTTTTTTTATAGTTTTAATGTCTATTTTACCTTTAAAAGGTCCTGACTTCCAATACATAAAAGAATCATTAATTTTGTATTCTGTTTTTAAAGCAATATGAATTAATAATAACAATGTTAAAAAATTGATCACAATTGCAACATAAAAACCATTATTTATTTCACGAAATAAAGCAGTAATTGTAACAGCAATTAATAAAATTATAGTCAATATAAAAACTGCATTTAAACGTTTGCTTCTACTGGATTTATATATTTTCATGAGTTAAGTTTATTGTTTTATTGTTAATAATTTGAAAGACATAACTTTAAAAGTTTAGAGTTAAGAGATCAAAGTATAACAAATACATAATGCTTGTTTTATTTAATGCACTTATTCATTTGAACTTGCAATATAATGTAAAAAATGCTTTATTTTTACGTGAAATTATATTTTAACTTTCTTTTTTGAAGTAAATTATTTTTTTTAAACAGACTTACTTTTATCTTATTTTTTAAATTAAAATTAAAATTTAACTTTTACAAAAACATGAACAAAATTAACTGGAAAACAGTAAAGGAATTTGAAGATATAACCTATAAAAAATGTGATGGTGTTGCACGTATAGCTTTTAATAGGCCTGATGTTCGAAATGCCTTTAGACCCAAAACCACCCGCGAATTAATTGAAGCATTCTATGATGCCCAAGAAGATACGTCAATTGGTGTTGTTTTACTTTCAGCTGAAGGACCAAGTTCTAAAGACGGAATTTATTCGTTTTGCAGCGGTGGCGATCAAAAAGCCAGAGGGCACCAAGGTTATGTTGGTGAAGATGGATACCATCGGTTAAACATACTTGAAGTACAACGGATGATTCGTTTTATGCCAAAAGCTGTTATCTGTGTTGTTCCGGGTTGGGCTGTTGGTGGTGGACATTCGCTTCATGTAGTATGTGATTTAACATTGGCAAGTAAAGAGCATGCCATTTTTAAACAAACAGATGCCGATGTAACGAGCTTTGACGGTGGCTACGGATCTGCCTATTTGGCTAAAATGGTAGGTCAAAAAAGAGCGAGAGAAATTTTCTTTTTAGGTCGAAATTATTCGGCTCAAGAAGCATATGAAATGGGAATGGTCAATGCAGTAATTCCTCATTCAGATTTAGAAGATACTGCCTACGATTGGGCTCAAGAGATATTAAAAAAATCACCAACTTCCATAAAAATGTTAAAATTCGCCATGAATTTAACCGATGATGGCATGGTTGGTCAGCAGGTTTTTGCTGGTGAAGCAACTCGTTTAGCCTATATGACTGATGAAGCCAAGGAAGGTAGGGATGCTTTTTTAGAAAAAAGAAAGCCTAATTTTGAGAAAAAATATTTGCCTTAATTATAGGGGCTATAATACCTAATAATACTCTTTTAAAATTTTATAAATGAATGATTTTAAGAATGAATTTTCCAACCCAACCATAGATATTTCAAGTTTACCAAAATTTGAACATGCAAAACTAGAATCGTTACAAAAAAACTATTTGAAGGTGATGTATGTTCAATTAGGGATAGTATATCTATTACTTCTGGCAGGCTTAACTGTTTTGTATGTTTTAAACGAGCCCCTCTTTGTTAAAGATTATTTTGTTTATTTGATAGCGAGCTGGAGTTTTTTGTTACTCCTCAATTTTTTTTTCATACAAATAAGTTTTGCAAAAAAAGGTTTTGCCTTGCGTGAACATGATGTTGTATTTCAATCAGGTGTAATTAGTCAAACCACAACAATTGTAACAAATAATAGAGTTCAGCATGTGGCTTTACATCAAGGTGTTTTGTCTCGAATGTATGGATTAGCTTCAATTGAACTTTTTACAGCAGGTGGCAGTACAAGTGATTTAAAAATAAAAGGCTTACGATTAGAAGATGCCATGAAAATAAAAGAAAGTGTCTCTTTAAAAATTAATGAATTAAACGTTGAATCGACAGAAGAAATTAGTTAAAAAAAAATAAATGATGTCTAATTTTGATTTTTCACTTCCACAAAGACAATCTTTAATAGGTGTTATTGTATTGTTTGTCAATGGTTTACAAAAATCTATAAAAGGTCTTTGGCCACTTTTTTTAATATTTTTTTTTAAAGAAGATCCCTATAAGCCTGTTTATGTTTATGGAGGAATAGTGTTGTTGATACTGCTTATAGCTTTTGTCTCTTTTTTGAAATTTTGGTATTTTAAGTTTTACATCGACTCTAAAATTGAAGAATTTGTTATTGAAAATGGAATTTTTAACAAAACAAAAATAACAATACCTTTTCATAAAATTCAAAAAGTATCCATAGACCAAAGTTTAATTCAACGTATTTTTAGTGTTTACAAATTAGAGTTAGACACAGCAGGGAGTGATGGAAAAGAAGTTTCTATAGCAGCAATCTCTCACAAAATGGCTGTTGAATTAAAAAGCCATTTATTGGAAAATTCCAATAAAAAAACCAGCCAAATCAATGAAGCTTTTGCTCAAGAAAACCAAATAAAAACATTTATAAACATAAGCTTACCGAGTCTTTTAAAAATTGGTTTTACAGCAAATTACTTGTCTAGTTTTGCCTATTTGATTTTGGCTTTTTCAACTATTTCAGAAAACTTAAAACAAATAGGGCAAGATAATTTAATAAATGATAACATCAACCAACTGGAACAATACTCTGTCACAAGTCTTTTGTTTGGAGTTTTACTATTTTTATTTATTGCTATTATAATAATGAATCTGGTTTTAACAGTGTTTAAATACTTCAATTTTACAATCAAAAGAGAAAAAAACGCATTTGTTTTGAGTTATGGATTATTGCATATAAAAAGTGCAATGATACATCCTGAAAAAGTTCAAATAATAAAACTAACTCAAAACTTTTTTCAAAAGAAGTTAGACGTTAACAGCATCGAAATTTTTCAAGCTTCAAGTAGCATAAAAAGGGCTACTGCTAAAGATAAAACTAAAATACCAGGTAGCAATGCTTTAGAAAAACAACAAATAATAAAACTATTGTTAGGCAAAACACCTAATTATCATAAAACGTTATATCCAAATATTAGAAAGTTGCTCATAGAGGTCTTGTTTATTGTTGTAATACCGGTACTTATAGGGATAATTTTAAATCTATTTTTAAATAAATTTTCATTACTAAAAGTAACAATTACTAGCACTTTATATGTTGTAATAATGGGGACCTTGTTATTTTTATCATACAAAAAATATCGCTTGTTTATTTCAGATGAATTTATTAAAAAACAAAGCGGTGTTTGGGATGTTCATCAAGAAATTATAATGCCTCATAAAATTCAAGCCATTGAAACGCATCAATTTTTTTGGCAAAAAAGAACAAATATCGGATCATTTGTATTGTATACAGCAGGTGGAACCATTTCATTTTCAACTTCTAATTTTTCAGAAATTAAAAATCAAGTAAACAAATGGCTGTACCAAGTAGAAGTATCAAAACAAAATTGGATGTAAAACCTCATAAATAATAATTCACATCAAAATGATGCTGACCAATTAAACATACAATGAAACACTGGATTTTTGCCGCACGACTACGAACATTACCCTTATCTTTATCTGGAATAATAGTAGGTAGTGCTTATGCTTATCAACAAGGCTTTTCAGATAAATACATATTGATATTAGCGCTTTTAACGACACTTGGTTTACAAGTGTTATCCAATTATGCCAATGACTATGGAGACGGCATAAAAGGCACAGACGCTAACCGAATCGGTGAAAAACGAATGGTAGCAGCTGGAATCATTACAGCAAAAAAATGAAAGCAGCTGTCATTTTAATTTCGGGAATAACTTTGGTCTTGTCTTTGACTTTAATTTATGTTGCCTTTGGAGATGAAAATTTTGTATTAAGCATCATTTTTGTGCTCTTGGGTTTGGGTGCTATTGGAGCAGCAATAAAATATACAGTAGGAAGTAATGCCTATGGTTATAATGGATTGGGGGATTTGTTTGTTTTTGTTTTTTTTGGATGGGTATCTGTATTAGGTTCTAATTTTTTATTTACTCAAACAATAGATAGTAAATTAATGCTTGCTTCCACTTCAATAGGCTTATTGAGTGTTGCCGTATTAAATTTAAATAATATGCGCGATATTGAAAACGATAAAAAAGCAGGTAAAATGACGTTAGTAGTTAAAATGGGGTTAAAAAAAGCTAAAAATTATCATCAAATACTTTTAAGTTTGGCGTCCTTATGCTTTTTACTTTTTTTATATCTAACAAAGGCATCACTAATTCCAATAATCATTATCAATTTACCATTGATCATTCATATTCGAAAAGTTTTGGGTGCAGAAAAATATGAAGATTTTGACCCCGAATTAAAAAAAGTAGCCTTGAGTACATTTGCGTTAAGTTTGCTATATGCCTTGTTTGTTTTGTTATAAAAATTAATTTAAATTTCTAAATCATGAAAATAACTTACTACGGTCACGCTTGTTTACATATCCAAATTAGAGATATAAACATACTAGTAGATCCTTTTATTTCTGCAAACCCCAAAGCTTCACATATAGATATTGATAGCCTTAAAGTAGATTATATTTTAATTACACATGCACATCAAGATCATGTTTTAGATGTTGAAGCCATTGCAAAGCGAACAGACGCTGTCATTGTTTCTAATTACGAAATTGCTACTTATTATGGTAATATAGGTTTTCAATTTCACCCTATGAATCACGGTGGAACTTGGGATTTTGAATTTGGACTAGTAAAATATGTTAATGCTATACACTCTTCTTCTTTTGCAGATGGTACCTATGGTGGTCAACCTGGTGGATTTGTGATTCAGGGAGAAAGAAAAAACATATATATTGCAGGAGATACAGCCTTAACAATGGACATGAAATTAATTCCATTACGAACCAAGTTAGACTTAGCAATTTTACCAATAGGTAGCAATTTTACGATGGATGTTGAAGATGCTATTGTGGCTTCAGATTTTATTGAATGTGATAAAATTTTAGGATGTCATTATGATACTTTTGGATATATTGAGATCAATCATGAAGAATCGAAACGTAAATTTTTTGAAAAAGGTAAAGACTTAATGCTTTTAGAAATTGGAGCATCAATAGAGTTGTAGTGAATTGATAATTGATGATTTTATGAAAGCAACGTATAAAAAGCACATTCTAAACTTTAAAAGAC
>NZ_CAWUTS010000103.1:0-4963 GCF_963925415.1 uncultured Flavobacterium sp.
TGAATTTTTATATTGTTAGAATAAATGATTTCTTTTTCATTTTCATCAACAGTAAATACGAAATCACTTTTTTCATTTATACTTTTGGTATAGAAGTCATTAAAAGATATATTTAATTTTAAGGTGTCATTTGGTGATATAACGAGTTCTCTTTTATCAATAACTTTACTTTCAAACCCAACTTCAGAAGCTTGTCTTAAACCAAAATAAATAAAAAACAGTACAGATAATAGCCATAATGCCAACAAGCTATATTTTGCATAACTTCCAATAGATTTTAAATCGTTAACTAATAGTTTTAGGCCTAAAATTAGAAAGATAAAAACGGGAATTGCTGTTACAAAAAATGAAAATATGTACAAAATCCACATGGGAAAATCGGTATAATTTTCGGCTCTTAAATACTCATTCCACGGCATATGAACGTGGCTAACTGTTGTTGAAAAAAACATAAACACAGTTCCAAGAAGTAGTCCAATTAATGAAATTGAAGATACAATAACTATAAAAGTACCTATTATTTTTCCAATGATTTTAAAAAGTGTTAAAAACACATCTTCAATAGTATTGCCTATTTTTTGAGAACCATTTTTTACATTATGTATTATTCTATCGGTATCGATATCGTTTATTTTAGTTGTAATATCGTCAATGCCTTCTTTTACCTTTTTTTCGATATTAGAAATGTTAATTGGCATTCCACGCATTTCTAATTTTTGAGTTGTGCTTATGGCTTTTGGGAGTAAAATCCATAAAATAATATACAAGGGTATTCCAAAACCACCTGAAAAACTTAGCAATATGAAAACTATTTTTATCCAAATAGAGTCAATGCCAATATAATGACCTAAGCCTGCACAAACGCCACCTAATGTTTTATTGTTATCATCTTTATATAATTTTTTAGAAGTATAATAAGTGTTGTATGATTTTGATTCTTTTTTTAAGGGCTCGTCATCGATCTTATAATCTTCGGGTTGTCCCATGATAGATATCATGCCTTCAACTTCAATAATGCTTATTACTTGTTTTTCATTTTTTATATTTTCCTGAAAAAGTTCTGCTATTCTACTCTCAATATCTTTGACTACTTCTTCTCTACCTTCAGGAGATAGTGAGCGTTTTACGGCGTCTAAATAGCTCGTAAGTTTGCTATACGCATCTTCATCAATATGAAAAAAGTATCCTCCTAAATTTATACTTATAGTTTTATTCATGATAATTAATTTTTGATAGTTATGGTGTTTACAGCCTCTGATAATTCATTCCAAGTGCTGCCTAATTCTTTTAAAAAATCTTTTCCTACATCTGTTAAACCATAATATTTTCGTGGTGGTCCAGATGTTGACTCTTCCCATCGGTAGAGTAATAAACCTTCATTTTTTAGTCGAGTTAGTAAAGGGTAAACAGTTCCTTCAACGACTAATAATTTAGCTTCTTTTAATGTTTCTAGGATTTCAGAAGTGTAAGCATCTTTTACTTTTAATACGGAAAGAATGCAAAATTCTAAAACACCTTTTCGCATTTGAGCTTTTGTGTTTTCAATGTTCATAATTCATTTTTTTTGAAATTACTCATTTGTTTAGTTATTTTGTTATACAAATATATGTCCATAAAACAGTATTATGTTACGCATGGTACTATTAATTAACATTATTTTAACATATTCACATCATTTGAATTTTGTAAGTACGCATAAAATTTTATTGTATATTAGCCTAATAAATATAGTAATAATGACATTTTCACCGTTAAAATTGAATTTCTTTATGGCCTTAAAGCTGCCTTCTGCATTTTTATGTGGAGTTCGAGTAAAAACAATAACTTCAGAAGTTTGCAGAACCTCTGTAAAACACAGGTGGTTAAATCAAAATCCATTTGATTCTATGTATTTTGCTGTTCAAGCTATGGCGGCTGAATTTACAACAGGAGCTTTAGTAATATTACAAGTAAAAGAGAGTACTAAAAACATATCCATGTTAGTTTCAAATAATAAATCAACTTTTACAAAAAAAGCAACGGGCAGAATAAATTTTGAATGTAATCAAGGAAATTTGATTAAAGATGTCATCCAAAAAGCAATTGAAACGGGTTCTGGTCAAACGATTTGGTTAACTTCTATTGGAACTAATCAAAATGGGGATCAAGTTTCAGAAATGGAATTTGAATGGAGTGTAAAGGTTAAAGGTTAAATTTTTCAAAGTAATTAAGCTCACAGGTTTACTTTAAATGGATTTCTCATAGTTTTTCTCCAATAGATATTAAATAGAATTAAAATAAATAAATCAAAACTTTTGTTAAGAGTAGTTAAATAAGTATGTTTTTTTAAATTTCATATCTAACTTTGAATAAAAACATAAAATGAAAGTATTAATAACGGGAGCAACCGGAATGATTGGGCAAGAGTTGGTAGTTTTTTTGCTTAAAAATAATGTTAAAGTAAATTATTTATCTACTTCAAAAGATAAACTGGTTTCAAAAGAAAACTACAAAGGATATTATTGGAACCCAATAGCAAACGATATTGATTTAAAAGCCTTTGAAGGTGTTTCGGTGATTTATCATTTAGCAGGTGCTACAGTAGCAAAGCGATGGACTTCGTTCTATAAAAAAGAAATTTTAGAAAGTAGGATACTGCCCACAAAATTGCTTTTTACAACTTTGCAAAACAATTCGCATCAAGTAAATCAAATAGTTTCAGCATCAGCTGTTGGTATATACCCCGATAGTCTCGAATTTATTTATAATGAAGAAAACAAAAATGTAGATGCTTCTTTTTTAGGTAAAGTGGTTCAAAAATGGGAGAATGAAGTTGACGCTTTTAATGCCTTAAATATTTTAGTTTCTAAAATAAGAATTGGGATTGTTTTGTCAAATAAAGGAGGCGCACTACCAAAAATAGTTGCACCCATAAAATATGGTTTTGGTGCAACATTTGGATCAGGAAGTCAAAGTCAATCTTGGATTCATATCGATGATTTAATTCATATTTTTCACTTTGTTACATCAAATAAATTAGAAGGAGTTTATAATGCGATTTCACCATACCCAATATCAAATAAAGAAATGACTATGGCTATAGCAAAGTTTTTAAAGCGACCATTGTGGCTGCCAAATATTCCAAAATTAGTAATGAAATTAATTTTAGGAGAAATGTATATTTTATTGTTTTCCAGTCAAAATGTAAGTGCATTAAAAATATTGAATCAAGGGTATCAGTTTAAATATGCTACTATTGATAAAGCTTTAATTAGCTTGTTAAAATAAAAAAAGGAACACATTTTAATGTGTTCCTTTTTTTATTTTAAAATTATAAACTGGCTTGTAAATTTAGTTTTAAATAAACCTCATCATTTATAAACCGATCTCCTAAATCGTCAAAAAAGGCTTTTGATCCATAAGTAACGCCCCATAAGGTTCTATTTATTTCAAATGAAGGAGAACTTATAAATACCTTTCCTTCAACCTCACTTATTGAAATAGGAAATTTTATTTTATTTGTTTTGTTTTTAATAGTTAAATCACCCTCTAACATGTCAGATCCATCTTCTTTAAAAAACCCAGTAACTAGAAAAGTAGCTTCAGGATATTTAGTTACATTAAAAAAATGATCAGTAATTTCAGGTGAATTAATGCCTTTTAAATGATTTTCTAATTTAATTTTATCTTTACCTTCTAAATCTTTTACATCAATTGAATGCATATTTATAGCAAATCTACCTTCTGTTATTATTCCTTTTTTAACAGTAAATTCACCATAATTTAATTCTAAAGTTCCATGATGTTTTCCTGTTTGTTTAGAACCTTCCCATTCTATAGTTGAAGCACTATTTATAATAAAGGTGCCATTAATATTGTTTTCTACTAATGAAGGCTTTGCTGAATCAGTTTTTTCTTTTTTACAACTTAAAAACAGAAAAGCTGCAATTCCAACTAAGAATATTTTTTTCATGTTATTTGCTTTTTAAATTAATACTATCAAATTTAACATTTTTTTTTAACATGAACGTATCAAAAAAAAATAAAATGGTACAAATTGGCAATAAAACAAGAAAGTATTATAGTTTTGTGACAATTTGACATTAAATTATAAATGGCAATAGATTTGCTGTATACCAACAAAACAAAAATGTTTAAAAAAATTTTTAAAAATATGAGTCAAGCATCAACTGAAAACATTGAAAAAGATATTATTATTGAAGATGTAGTTTCAGATAATCAAGAAATTGAGCAGATAGAATTGTCTGTCGAAGAGCAATTACAAGAAGATTTATTAAAAGAAAAAGATAAATTTTTACGACTATTTGCCGAATATGACAATTATAAAAAGAGAACATCAAAAGAACGAATGGAATTATATAAAACAGCTAATCAAGAAGTTATACAAGCTATTTTGCCTGTTTTAGACGATTTTGATAGGGCAATGTTAGAAATTTCAAAATCTGAAGATGTTGCCCTTGTTAAGGGAGTTGAATTAATTCATGAAAAATTAAAATCAACATTGTTTTCAAAAGGGCTAGAAGTTGTTGAAGTTAAAGCAGGAGATGTTTTTAATGCCGATTTTGCTGAAGCTATTACACAAATACCTGCACCGTCAAAAAATTTAAAAGGTAAAATAGTTGATGTTTTAGAAAAAGGATATAAGCTTGGAGAAAAAATTATTCGTTTTCCAAAAGTTGTTATAGGAAATTAATTAAAGATTTCAATTTTTAGAATTTAACGCATTGGAATTTAACAGTATATGAAGAAAGATTTTTACGAAATATTAGGAATAAGCAAGAGTGCTCCACCTGAAGAAATAAAAAAAGCTTATAGAAAAAAAGCTATTCAATATCATCCCGATAAAAATCCTGATGACGCAGCTGCAGAAGAAAAATTTAAATTAGCTGCAGAAGCTTATGAAATACTAGGTGATCCTGACAAAAGATCACGTTATGATCGAATGGGTCATGCTGCATTTGAC
>NZ_CAWUTS010000104.1:0-9091 GCF_963925415.1 uncultured Flavobacterium sp.
AATTTCATAATTTTAAATTTTATTTTGTTAAACATTAATTTTCAACAAAACAATATCTTTGTATTCGTTTTACTAATACCCGTGCACTGGTTTTTATAATATGAAAGTAATAATAGGTTTATTATTTACAAAATAACGGTAAAAACTAACTTTTATTCATTCATATTTTAAATAATATATTTGTATTTGCTACAAAATAACTCATATTATGAATGCAATTGGGAATAAAATTAGACAAAGAAGAGAAGAAAAAGGCTTGTCGCAAGATAGTTTGGCTCATGAGCTGGGCATTACACAGCCCAGTTATGACCGTTTAGAATAGCAAGATGAACGCATTAGTATTAAACGATTAAAACAAATTGCTACGTTGTTAAAAACAACTGTTGCAGAATTAGTTGGAGAAAAAACACAAAAGGTAATTAATCAACAAAATAGTGAAGGTTCTCAAGCATATAATGTGGACACCATAAATACTATTATTAACGCCGACAAAGACCATATTGCAACATTAAAAGAGGAAAATGCATTTTTGAGAGGATTGCTTGATAAGTCAAATTAAAAATTTCAATTTCAATTTGTTTAAAATTAATTTAGGGAACATAACAAATTTAGAATTGATTAAAATTGTTTCATAAAATATTAAAAAACTTAATCAAATAGCAAACTTTCATTCTAATTTTATTATTGAGATTGATGCTCAAAATATAACTTTTGTTACTTTGGATGAATAGATTTAGTAATTTTAAGTTTAGCCATCATTTTTTACATTAAACAAAAAACCCTCACATTGCTGCAAGGGTTTCAATACTATTTTAGACTAATTACTAGTAACTAATCACTTGTATTAATATCTGTAATATTCTGGTTTGTATGGTCCTTCAACCGGTACGCCAATATATTTTGCTTGATCGTCACGAAGTGTTTCTAACTCTACTCCTAATTTAGCTAAATGCAAAGCAGCTACTTTTTCATCTAATATTTTAGGCAACATATAGACTTCATTTTTATATGCAGATGAGTTTGTCCATAGCTCTATTTGAGCTAGGGTTTGGTTTGTAAATGAATTACTCATTACAAAACTTGGATGTCCTGTTGCACAACCAAGGTTCACTAAACGACCTTCTGCTAAAACTATAACTTCAATACCATCAATAGTATACTTATCAACCTGAGGCTTGATTTCAACTTTGGTGTTTCCGTAATTTGTGTTTAACCAATTCATGTCAATTTCGTTATCAAAGTGACCAATGTTGCAAACGATAGTTTTATCTTTCATTGCACGAAAATCATTTTCTAAGATAATATCTTTATTTCCTGTTGTAGTTATAATAATATCAGCTGTTTTTATAACTGTAGCTAATTTTTTTACTTCAAAACCGTCCATTGCAGCTTGTAAAGCACAAATAGGATCAATTTCAGTAACAGTTACAATTGAACCAGCACCTCTAAACGAAGCAGCAGTTCCTTTTCCTACATCACCATATCCACAAACGATTACTCTTTTTGCAGCTAGCATCAAATCAGTTGCTCTACGAATTGCATCAACAGCAGATTCTTTACATCCGTATTTGTTGTCAAATTTAGATTTAGTTACAGAGTCATTAACATTGATAGCCGGAATGTGTAATGTTCCGTTTTTCATTCTTTCGTATAAACGATGAACACCTGTTGTAGTTTCTTCAGATAATCCTTTAATTTCTTTAATTAATGCAGGAAAACGATCAAAAACCATATTTGTTAAATCGCCACCGTCATCCAAAATCATATTTAATGGTTTTCTGTCTTCTCCAAACCATAAAGTTTGTTCAATACACCAATCAAAATCTTCTTCATTCAGCCCTTTCCATGCATAAACGGGTATTCCTGCAGCAGCTATTGCAGCAGCAGCATGATCTTGAGTTGAAAATATATTACATGAAGACCATGTAACATCGGCCCCTAGTGCGACTAGAGTTTCAATTAAAACGGCAGTTTGAATAGTCATGTGTAGACATCCTGCAATACGAGCCCCTTTTAAAGGTTGGCTAGCACCATATTCAGATCGTAATGCCATTAATCCTGGCATTTCTGCTTCTGCTAATTCAATTTCTTTTCTTCCCCAATCAGCCAAAGAAATATCTTTAACTTTATAAGGTACATAAGTTGCAATTTTTGTACTCATCTATTGTATATTTGTATTGTATAAATTTAAGCACAAATGTAAGTAATTCATTTTTATTTTAATTATAGATTTACATATTTTGTGAATTGTTTAGTAATTTAACACATTGAAAATCAATAAAATATTTAATGCCTTTTTATAAAAAAATAAGTATAAATAATGCTACATCAGTCTTTATCTGGAAAATTGAGGAAGATTATGACGAATTGTACAGTAGTATTTTGTTAAAAAAAACCTCTATAGCTCGTTTGCAATCAATGAAAGATGTGCGCCACCAAAACGGTTTTTTAAGCATAAGACATTTATTAAAAATAGCAGGTTATGATGATTTTGATTTGTATTATGACGAAAAAGGTAAGCCTCACTTGAGACTTAATAATGGTATTGAAACTTCAGTAAACTTATTGAACGCCTCACCAAATGAAAAGCACATTTCCATTTCACACTCGTTTAAATTTTCGGCAATCATTATAAGTGATGAGAAGGTGGGTATTGATATTGAATTACGGAGAGACAAGGTTCAATTGATAGCAAAGAAATTTATTGATGAGGAATTTAATTTTTTAGACACGTTTTCTCCAGATTACAGCAGCCTACTAACGGTTATATGGGGGGCAAAAGAATCTATATATAAATTATACAATCAAAAAGGGCTCTTTTTTATAGAAAATATTGAAGTGTTCCCGTTTTCTATTGAAGATAAAGAAGGAACAGCGAGGGTTACTTTTAAGAATGAAAAATCAAATTATTATTTTACCTTTGAAGAGATAGAAAGTTATACTTTGGTTTATGTTGTTGAAAATAGCCCTAATTTGTTGATTCATGCTTGATTTTCTTTTTGGTCAATATAAAACCTATTCCAATATTTTTATAGTATTTGAACTCATCGCAATTATTTTTGGTATTTGGAGTGTTTTTTTAGCTAAAAAAAATTCAATTTTAGTTTTCCCAGTTGGTTTAGTTAGCACCTTTATCTTCGTTTATTTGTTATACAATTGGGGTTTACTAGGCGATATGCTTATCAATATATACTATTCGGGTATGAGTATTTATGCGTGGCTTATGTGGGCAAAAAAAAAACAAGATAAACCTCAGTTTCCTATATCTAAAACTACCAAAAAAGAATTTTTAAAAGGAATTGTTGTTTTTTTACTATCACTTATTTTTGTTCTTATTGTGTACAAATATTTTAATAAATTGACACACTGGACAGCTTATGTTGATGCATTTACTACTGGAATTTTCTTTGTTGGGATGTGGCTCATGGCCAAACGAAAATTAGAAAATTGGATACTGTGGATTATTGGCGACATTATTTCAATACCTTTGTATTTTTATAAAGGATACACGTTTACTAGTTTGCAATATTTAGTTTTTACTATTATTGCTTTATTTGGTTATATACAATGGAAGAAATATTTAGCAAAGCAGATTTAATTCAGCTTCAGGGAAAAGGAATTTCGCTTCAAAAAGGCGAGGAACTAATTCGTTTTTTTAAAAAGGAAATTCCTACAATAATATTAGAAAAGTCAGCCACAATTGGAGACGGAATTTTAATTTTTTCTGATGAAGAGAGATCAAAATTATGTCTTTTTTTTGACGAACAAAAAGAACATAAAATAATTCAAAAATTTGTTCCTGCGTCTGGTGCAGCAACTCGAATGTTTAAGTTTCTAACAAGGTTTTTGTCGGAATATGATTTGAGTAAAAGATCTATTAACGCTTATTTAAATCACAAGAAAAACCATCAATTAAAAATTTTTTTATTAGGAAAAAAAAGATTTTCTTTCTACGATGAAATTAATAAAAAGCTAATTAAAATAATCCCTAATTATGAGCATTTAAATAAAAACGAAAAAGATTATTTGTTTATTAAAACGATGCTGTCTTCTGAGTATTTTGATTTTGCTAATAAACCAAAAGGAATTTTGCCGTTTCATATTAAAAACAATAAAACTACAACTCCAGTTGAAGAGCATATTTTAGAAAGCGACTTTTATAGAGTTTCAGGTATAAAAAACAAAATTCATTTTACGATTTCAAAAGAACATCAGCATTATTTTGAAAAAATAACAAATAAATTTAAGTTTGTGGATGTTAGTTTTTCATACCAAAATAAATCTACAGACACGCTTGCAGTAAACCTAGACAACACCCCTTATAGGCAGCAAGATGGAAGTTTATTATTTCGTCCAGGGGGACATGGGGCTTTAA
The DNA here is from genome assembly GCF_963925415.1 of uncultured Flavobacterium sp. Taxonomy (GTDB): domain Bacteria; phylum Bacteroidota; class Bacteroidia; order Flavobacteriales; family Flavobacteriaceae; genus Flavobacterium. The sequence continues at coordinate 4,376 of NZ_CAWUTS010000104.1, forward strand.
TTGAAAACTTAAACCAACTAGAAGCGGACATTGTTTTTATTAAAAACATTGACAATGTTTCCCAAAATAACATACATGAGATAGTTACTTATAAAAAAGTATTAGGTGGATTACTCTTGCAAAGGCAAAAAGAAATTTTTACGCACCTACAGCTTTTAGAAAACAATAAAATAGATGAGTTTCAATTAAATCAAATTAAAGATTTTGTGCTTCAAAAACTCAACATTAGATTGCCTATAAATTTTGAAAAATTTCAAATACAATACAAAATAGAAACGCTATTTAATGAATTAAATAGACCTATTCGGGTTTGTGGTATGGTAAAAAATGAAGGAGAACCTGGGGGCGGTCCTTTTTGGGTAAAACAACAAAATGGATTATCTTCGTTACAAATTGTTGAAACAGCTCAAATAAGTTTAATTGATGAAGTTCAAAAAAAGATAGTTAATCAAGCTACTCATTTTAATCCGGTAAATTTAGTTTGTGGCATCAAAGATTATAAAAACAACAAATTTAATTTAATAAATTTCGTTGATGACAACACAGGTTTTGTTGTAGAAAAAAGCAATCGCGGGGCCGTTTTAAAATCCTATGAATTGCCTGGTTTGTGGAATGGGTCAATGGCAAATTGGATTTCAATTTTTGTAGAAGTTCCTTTGTCTACATTTGATCCTGTAAAAACAGTGAATGATTTGTTAAAACAAGCACATCAACCGCAAGAGTAAAAAAGTGAAGATGAATAAAGAAATACTTTTGTCAGAACTCACATATAAAGCCGTAAGGAGCAGTGGTGCAGGTGGACAAAATGTAAATAAAGTTTCGTCTAAAGTTGTATTAAGTTTTGATTTAGAAAATTCTAGAGGGCTTAATTTTAACGACAAAACATATTTAAAAGCAAAAATTAGCACAAAATTAACTCAAGAATTTATCTTAATTTTAAATTGCGACCAAGATCGTAGCCAGTTTAAAAATAAAACTACAATTACCAAAAGATTTTTTGAAATCATTGAAAAAGGCTTAAAAAAACCAAAAATTAGAAGAGAAACCAAAGTTCCAAGAGGTGTAAAAGAAAAACGCATTCAGGATAAAAAGTTTACGGGTTCTGTAAAAGAAAATAGAAAAAAACCTGATTTTTAATATTAAATAATTAAAAACTTCTGTTATATTTGCATTGTCTCAAAGGGGTGCTTATGTTTTGAAATAAATTCAGAATTATAGGCTGAGATTATACCCATAGAACCTAGAACAGGTAATGCTGTTTAGGGAATTAACACAAGTAAATGCGATCATTTACTTGTGTTTGGATGTTTTATATTAATTTTAATCTAAGAATAATTACCCCTTTTATTCGTATAATTTATTTTACGAATGAAACTATTTTTTTTACAAAGTACAAAGACTCACTTAAGTCTGTTTTCTGTTTTATTTTCTTTATTTTCTTTTGCTCAAGAGCAACTTAAAGACTCCACAAAAATCACAACGTTAGATGAGGTTATGGTTTCTGCTATTCGTGTAGATTCTCAAACACCAATTACTTTTAGCAATTTAGACAAAAAAGATATCGCTTCCCGAAATTTGGGTCAAGATATTCCAATGCTAATGAATTTTATGCCCTCGGTTGTTACTACCTCAGATGCAGGTGCTGGTGTTGGCTACACCGGAATTCGTGTTCGTGGTAGCGATGCTTCTCGGGTAAACGTAACGATTAACGGAATCCCATACAACGATTCTGAAAGTCAAGGCACATATTGGGTAAATATGCCCGACTTTGCATCCTCTACAGCTAGTCTTCAATTACAACGAGGGGTTGGCACTTCAACTAATGGTGCTGGTGCTTTTGGCGCTAGTTTAAACCTTTTAACCGATGCGACTAGTGAAAAATCAAGTACCGAAATATCGAATTCTGCAGGGAGTTTTAATACCAGAAAACATACAGTTAAATTCAGTACAGGTTTGATGAATGAATCATTTGAACTTTCTGGCCGTTTGTCTCAAATTAATTCTGATGGTTTTGTTGATAGAGCATCGTCTGATTTAAAAGGATATTTTCTTCAAGGTTCATATTCTGGCAAAACCACATCAATTAAAGCTTTAGCTTTTGGAGGTAAAGAAAAAACATATCAATCGTGGTACGGTTTAGAAGATCTTCAAAAATTAAAAGATGACAGGACCTTCAATGTTGCGGGTATGTATTTTGATGCAGATGGGACAGTTAAATTCTATGATAATGAAACCGACAATTACAGCCAAGACCATTATCAATTGCATTGGAGTGAAAAAGTAAACCCATATTGGACTACTAACCTTGCCTTACATTACACTTATGGAAGAGGGTATTATGAGCAATATAAAGAAGATGAAGATTTTTCAACTTATAATTTTGATCCTATAGTTTTAGGCGGTGAAACTATTGATAAAACAGATGTTATTAGAAGACGTTGGTTAGATAATAATTTTTTTGGAACTACATTTTCTGCTAATTTTAAAAAAAATAATATAAATTTTATTTTTGGCGGTGCTTGGAACAAATATCAAGGAGATCATTTTGGAGAAGTTATTTGGTCACAATATGCATCAAATAGTGAAATTAGAGATCGGTATTACGATGATTATGCGAATAAAACAGATTTTAATATTTTTTCTAAAATGAATTACAAAGCTGCATCTAATTTGAGTTTGTTTGCAGATTTGCAATATAGAAGAGTGAGATATCAAGCGAATGGTGTTTTATCAACTTTTGTAGACGACACCTTCAATTTTTTCAACCCAAAAGCGGGTTTGACTTTCACTTTAGATAAAAGAAACAGATTTTATGCCTCTTATGCTATTGCAAATAGAGAGCCCAGACGTGATGATTATGAAAATAATAGCTTTAAGTCAGAACATTTGCAAGATATTGAAATAGGTTGGCGTTTTGCTTCAAATAAAGTTCAAGTAAATTCTAATGTATACTATATGAAATATAAAGATCAGTTGGTTTTAACAGGTGCATTAAATGATGTTGGTTCACCAGTTTATACAAATAGTGGCGATAGCTTTAGATTAGGAATAGAACTTGAAGCAACTATTAAATTAAACAATCAATTTTTGATTCAGCCTAATTTATCTTTAAGTCAAAACAAAAACAAAGATTTCTACTTTGAAAGGGATGGTGTTTTGCTTAATTTAGGCAGTACAAACATTGCTTTTTCACCTAATGTTGTTTTTGGAAATAGTATAGCGTTTAAGGCGAAACCAAATTTTCAAATATCAGTACTGTCAAAATACGTTGGAACACAATATATGGGAAATATTGATGCAAATAGCTCAAAATTAGACAGTTATTTTATAAATGATTTCAATGTTACCTATGAATTAAAAACAAAATCTATTTTTAAATCAATCGTTTTTTTAGTATTAGTAAATAATGTATTAGATGTTCAATACGAATCTAACGGTTATTTTTACACCTATAATGATGATTATTCTAACCCAGGAAGTATTTCAACTGTTGAGGGAGCAGGATATTATCCTCAAGCGGGGATAAACTTTTTAGCAGGAATGACTTTAAAATTTTAAACTAATTTACCGCAAATTTACAGATTTGTTCAGCTAAAAATTTGTGAATTTGCGGTTATTTTTTAGTTTTTTTTAATTATATATTCGTATAATATTTCCATTAACTTCAGTTCGATAAGCTTTTAAAGGATAAGTTTTACCATTACTAATGCCAGTAAATAAGCTGTATTCTGCGCCATCACATGAACAAACTGCGTTAATGCCATTTAATGTCATTGTAGAGCAGCTGCCTAAGGTTTGATTAGGACAAGCAGCGTCAAAAGCGGTGAATGTATTGTTACCGGTATTAAACAGAAAAATACCTCTAATTCCCACACCTGCATTTGTTATTAAAACGCCATTGGCAGTAAATTGCAAATTACTATATGTGGGTAAATTTAAATTTACAGTAAAATTTACTGCGTAGTTGGGTAAATATGGATTATTGTTAATTATGCTGTTTTGTTCACAAGCCATAAAAAATGGAATAATACACAGAATAAGAATTTTTTTCATGCTTATTTTTTTTTATTTGATCAAATTTATAATATTAAAACGACTATTACTTAAAAATAATACCTAAAAAAGTATGTAATCAAATTATTTCTTATATTTGCAAGTAGGAATCTCACTGGTATGAGATTCTTTTTTATTTTTATAAATACAGCAGTTATGAGTACAGTATCTTATTATACAGCAGAAGGTTTAAAACATTTGAGAGATGAATTAGATCAACTAAAAAGCATAGAAAGACCAAAAGCATCACAAGCTATTGCAGATGCAAGAGACAAAGGTGATTTGTCTGAAAATGCCGAATACGATGCAGCAAAAGAGGCACAAGGCCTTTTAGAAATGAAAATTTCTAAAATGGAAGAAGTTGTTTCAAATGCTCGTTTAATAGATGAGTCGCAATTGGATTTAACAAAAGCCCTAGTTTTATCAACAGTTAAAATTAAAAATCAAACTAATGATATGGAAATGACCTATACTTTGGTTGCAGAAAGTGAAGCAGATTTAAAGGCAGGAAAAATATCTGTAACTTCTCCAATTGGTAAAGGATTGTTAGGAAAATCTGTAGGAGAAATAGCAGAAATTAGTGTTCCAAACGGAACTTTAAAGTTTGAAGTTATAGAAATTTCTAGACATTAACTATGAGTTCTATTTTTACCCAAATAGTAA
>NZ_CAWUTS010000105.1:0-7740 GCF_963925415.1 uncultured Flavobacterium sp.
CAAAACAGAAGACAACCAAGCATTGAAGACCTTTATAAGATTGGTGCTATTTTAAACATTGAAGCCAGCGAATTATTAGTGAAAGTAAATCTAGAAGATGTCTAATAAAAAATTAAAAGTATATGGCTTATTCACTGGTGGTGGTGGTCTAGACATTGGCTTCAAAGAAGCTGGTTTTGAAATTATAGGAGCTTCTGATATTTGGAAGGAAAGTGAAAAGACAATGAATCTGAATTATCCAGATATCCCATTCATATGTAAAGACATAACGACGCTAACATCAACTGACATATTAGAAAGTACAAATGGGGTTAAACCTGATGTTCTTATTGGAGGACCACCTTGTCAAGGTTTTTCTGTAATGGGAGATAAGAATTCTGCTGACCCAAGAAATGTATTATTTGAAGCTTACGCTCGCCTTGTTGATGATTTGGAGCCTAAATGTTTTGTTTTTGAAAATGTGAAAGGGATTAAATCCATGTTCAAAGGAAGATATTTAAACATGGTTGCAAATAGTTTTGCGAAAATTGGTTATGACATATATTTAAAAGTTTTAAATTCTAAAGATTATGGCGTTCCACAAAAAAGAGAGCGAGTAATAATAGTAGGTACTAAGATAGATAAGCTTTTCAAGTACCCGCCGCACAGCAATGATTCTATTGGTATTTTAAAAGCGAAAAAGAATGTTCATGAAGCTATCGGTGATTTAATTAAAAAAGATGAAAAATTCCCTAATCATTTAGCACTTACACATGGAGAAATAGTTCTAAAGCGATATAAACTTATTCCTGAGGGTGGCAAACTTCCTCCTCCAGAAGAATTACCAATTGAAATTAGACGTAAAAACTTTGGAAATACATATGTCAGATTACATAGAAAGGAATTAGCACCTACCATGGTTCCGGGTAATAATGCTTTCCCTGTTCACCCCACTTTAGATCGAAGCTTAACTCCTAGGGAGGCTGCTAGAATTCAGACTTTTCCGGATACTCATATTTTTACAGGAGCTCGAAAAGAACAGTGTATTTTAGTTGGAAATGCTGTACCTCCTCTAATGGGAGCTCATATTGCCTGTGAACTGAAAAAGCATATCTTGGACAAAAACTATAAAGGATCAGAAGAAAATTTACTATTAAAAAGAAATAGCTTGATAGAAATTAAAGATAAAGAGGCATCTGGTAAAAAGTTAAATTTTATAGATTTATTTTCTGGAGCAGGTGGTATAGGAATAGGTTATGAACAAGCTGGTTATGAGCATGTGTTTAGTGGCGATTTTGACGCTGGCGTTGCTAAAACTTTTAAGCACAACAATAAAAATACACCTTTTCTTGAAGGAGATTTATCTGAAGAATCAGTTTTTGAGAACGCAAAAAAAATTGTTGGAGATAAAGAAATTGATGTTATAGTTGGAGGGCCTCCTTGTCAAGGCTTTTCAATGTTTGGTAAAAGAAGATTTGTTAAATCACAATCGCACAACCCACATGATGACATAAGAAATGACTTAATATTTACCTACTTAAAGTATGTAGAAGAATTTAATCCAAAATGGTTTATGATGGAGAATGTCGCAGGTTTAGTAAACTTAGCAGATGGATATTTTCTGGAGAATTTTATAGAAAGAGTAAAGGAATTAGGTTACAACAATTATGATTACAAAATAATTAATACAGCTGATTATGGAGTACCACAAAAAAGAAAACGTTTCATTTTTCTAGCTAACAGGACTGGTAATATTATTCCGTGGCCTAAACCTAAATTTTACTCGAAACCTGAAGATTGGGAAAAGCCATATAGAAACATAAATCAAGTAATAACAGGGTTAGAAACAGATAAGTCACAAACAAAATTTAAAAATCACAAGCCAATGAATCATTCACCAGAAGTTGTTGAGCGATTTTCTTATATAAAAGAAGGCTGTAAAATAAACCCTGATGATTTGCCCGAACATTTAAAGTACAGTAGAACAGGTAAGCTTATAAAGAGTTTTAGCAAAGTTTTATTTAGATTAGACAGCAATCAACCGAGCCACACCCTTGTTCCTGGGCATAGTGCTTTTCCAATACATCCTTGGCTTAACAGACAACTTACGGTAAGAGAAGCTGCAAGAATACAAACATTTCCTGATTCAATAGAATTTTTAGGTAATCATGGACAACAGTGTAAACAAGTTGGTAATGCATTTCCTCCAATGGCTGCAGAAGTTTTTGCGAATGCAATTAGAAAGGCTATTGCTAATGATTGGAAAGAAGAAAATTTAAGTGGGTTAGTTCATTACTCCTTAGTAGAAAAATAAAACATGGGCTCTAGAAAAAATTATATAGAAACAGTTAAAGAAATTTGTGAAAGCACAATTTCTAAAGGATATGACAACCTGAAAAAGGAATTTAAAGAAGTTTATATAAATAAAAGAACTGCTGATGCTGAAAAGCATGGAAACATTTCTGTTGAAGAAAGGTTATTGAATTTAAATGAAAACTCAAAGATAAACTCGAGCGATAGAATTATATTAAATTCTGTAATTGAAAAAATAAAAAAAGAAAAGTACGAGTTTTCAAATACTGATAAAGAAGATCTTGTTCTCTTTAACAAAAAAATCGATTTTGCAATTGCACAATGCCAGTATATAACAAATATTTTTGATGGAGAAAACAACTATGTTAAAGGTCACAGTCTTGATATAGTAACTTTATTTAATGACATTAAATCTTCAACTAGAATAAATGATTTTTTAAAAAACACTCAAATTGATAATGCATTTATTAAAAATCCCAATTTTAAATCTTTCTTAATTTACCTATTCGCACTAGTAAAAAATATAGAAAGCAAAAACAGCTATCCTATTTATTATAAATATTATCAAAACATTGCCAAGTTCTTTTTTAATATAGAACTATTAGATTATGATAATTTTTGTATTCATTTTAGAGAAACTAATTTTAATAGCGAACCAAAATTGTTAGAGTTTAATACCTACTATTATCTTTTAGGTGAAAATTTGAAAAAAGAATTAAAATTGAACGGTTTATCTAATGAAGATGTTGACAAACGATGGCTAAAAAACAATCTTTTTAATGTAGATGCAGATTCGATTGAAAGTGTTGATGTTTCATTTGATTCAATTGAAAATGAATTCAAAAAATATTTGGAAAATAATGTATCTAAAACTAGTGTAAATAAATATTTAGGTGGAATTAGTTTTGTAAATAAAATTACGTTAAAAAATGGTTTAGAAGAACTATTTAATTGGAATTTATATGACATTGATGAGAACAAAGAAGTTTTATTCAATGATGAAGAGTTTAGAAAACAGAATACGACAGGTAACAATATGTATTCTGCAGTAGTCAATCATTATCAAAAATTTTTACAGTTTATGGAAGTAAAAGAAGACACAATGCAATTTGAAATTCCACCTATTAAACCTTTTGAAAATTTTAAATGGAGATGGGCAGTAGCTACCCCAAGTGAGGGAATAAATTCACCTGAAATATTGCTTGGAGTATTACGTATACTATATAAACATAATGGTCAAAAGCATGCTACACAAGAGTTTCAAGATGACCTTTTAGCGCTACAAACCGAACTTGAAACTAGAATTGACTTAGCAAAAGTAGATAGAGGATTAAATAAAAATATAATTGAAAATTCTGGGCAATATTGGAAGGCACTTGGGCTTCTAGCAAATTCTACTGGAGGTATAATTAACCTTACTCGCTTAGGGATTTCAATAGCAGAAGATAATTCCAATTATGACGAATTCATTAGATATTTATATTCAAATTTTAGGCTGCCCAACGTTCACATAGAATCAAACGAAATCATTCAAGAATGGCGTGACAACAACATTGAAGTTTCCCCTATTAAATTGATTTTTAATATTTTATTCGAAATCAAACGCCAATCTAAATCACCATCTAACTTGTACATATCTCCAGAAGAACTGAAGGATATAGTAATTCCTCTTTCAGTGTATTCAAAATTACCAATAGCTCAATATGTCACAGAAATATTTAGCTATAGAAGTAATTCACAACCATACGAATCATGGCCCAACTTTACGCCTGGTGATAATGATTTTAGAATGGTAAAAGAATATTTACTGTTCCTCTCAAACTTTGGATACCTTGATTTAATTGAACTAAAAGATAAATCCAAACGATATTACCTGAATTCAAATAGCATAAACATCCTTGAAAAGAATTATGAACCAATTGAAAATGAAATTGATGTTGCAGTTTTTTCAATAAATCAAATTCCTTTTGATATTAACAATTTTTCAAGTGCTTGTAAAAAAGCTGGTTTGGTATATGAAGACAAATTAATTACTCGTTATATTTCATCTCTCACAACAAAACCTTTTGTAATACTGAGTGGGCTTTCAGGTTCTGGCAAAACCAAGTTAGCCCAAAGTTTTGCACAATGGTTGTGTGAACATGAAACACAATATGCATTAGTTCCCGTTGGTGCCGATTGGACCAATAGAGAGCCTTTGTTAGGATATGTAAATGCATTGAACAATTCAGAATATATTTTGCCAGAAAATGGAGCTCTGCAGCTTATTCTAAGAGCAAATGAAAATGAAAACAAACCTTATTTTCTGATTTTAGATGAGATGAACTTGAGCCATGTAGAACGCTACTTTGCCGACTTTTTAAGCGTAATGGAATCGAAAGATAATTTTAAGTTACACTCTGATAAAGAAAATAAAAAATCTGGTGTGCCATACGAATTAAGTTGGCCAAAAAATTTATTTGTTGTTGGTACTGTAAACATTGACGAGACAACGTATATGTTTAGTCCAAAAGTATTAGATAGGGCTAATGTAATTGAGTTCAGGGTAAATGAAACGGAAATTGAAGGCTTCCTAAAGGCTGAGAAGGAAATAACATCCATAATAAAGATAGGAGCTGCAATGGGTAGTTCATTCGTGTCAATTGCCAAAAAGGAGCTGAATGAAACTGATTACAGCAAACTAAATAGCGAGTTGTTAGAATTCTTTAAAGAGTTACAAGTTTTAGGAGCAGAATTTGGTTACCGTACAGCCTCAGAAATACAGACCTTATTTTCTAAGATCGATCTTATAAATCCAGAATACTCAGATAAAATAGATGAAAAGATTGACATTGCCATTATGCAAAAACTATTACCAAAACTTCATGGCTCAAGGAGGAAGTTATTAAAGACTCTAAATCTTTTGGCGCAAAAGTGTTTAATGAAAAAACAGGAAGTAATATTTAACGATAGAGGGATTTATAATTTGTCAGAATCAAACTCCATAAAATACACATTGTCTTTTGAGAAGTTAGCTCGGATTTATAAGAATGCAATAGAAAACGGATTTGCAAGCTATGCAGAAGCTTAAAGTAAATTTAGATTATATATCAAAAGGGTTAGAAATTGAGATATTTGCTATTATACCTGACACACTCTTTAATGTTTTGGATGCTGCAGAAAACAATGAAGCACCATGCCAAATTATTGAAGGTTGCTTTTATCAATATAAGTTAACAACTGGGTTCAGTCTTCAATCAAATGAAGTAGTAGAAATTTCCAATTTTAATGCATCTGAAGGAAGAATCAGCCCCAATTTTTATGTAGGCACCTTATCTATTCCGATTCTTGAAAATAGAATCGTAAAAGGTTTTTTTAAGTTAGAAGTTCAGTCTGTAAAAACATCCTACAGAAAAGATTATAGGTTCATGTTGGAATCTATTACCAACCATGCGACAGATTTAATTCTTCAAACAAACTCACCAGTTAATCAAACATTAGAAGTAGATTTTGATACAGATGCTAAAACACTATATCAGCAATTTTGTTTTGTAAAATCAATCATTGATACTTAAGATTTTGAGATTGCTATTCAACAAATTATAAAAGCACCTGTAACAATTTGGACTGCGAAAACAGAACAAAAAGATGTTAGAAGTTTAAAGAAATTAAATAGCCAAGATGTAAGAAATCTTGTTCATTCACAAAATAGAGTAAAACTACCTACAAATCATTATTTAAGGAAGGGTGGAATTAATTCTATTGCATTACAAATACCAACATCAATTAAAGAAGAAACAACCGACACTCCTGAAAATAGATTTATAAAATATGTTTTAGAATCCTTTTTATTCTTTTGTGAAGAAATTCAATTGAAAAGTAAAAATGGCTCAAGATTATTTCAGGAGGCACAAATTATTTCGAATAAGTTATCATCTTTTTTACAAAACAATTTATTCAAGGAAGTATCTAGACCTACCATGATTAAATTAAATAGCCCTGTTTTACAGAAAAAAGCTGGCTATAGAGAAGTTTTAAAAACGTGGTTGATGTTTGATTTATCGGCAAAATTAATTTGGGAAGGTGGCGAAGATGTTTATGCTGCGGGAAGTAAAAACATAGCAAAACTATATGAGTATTGGTTATTCTTTAAGTTATTAGAAGCTGTAAAAGAAACATTTAATATCAATTCTGAGGAATATAAGAAGCTAATAAAGCCTACGAATGACACATTAGGTCTTCAACTTAAAGAAGGTAAGCAAGTTGCTTTAAATGGAACTTACCTTTCAAAAGAAAGGGAACTATCAATTCAATTTTCCTATAATAAAACGTTCGGTTCAAACAAGGAGCTATCTACTGAAGGAAGTTGGACCTTACAAATGGATCCTGACTACACGATATCTATATGGCCAAAAGAAGTAGGAATTATAGAAGCTGAAAAAACAGAACAAATCGTTCACATTCATTTTGATGCAAAATATAAAGTAAAAAACAAAAAGGATAATTCGAAATTTAAACCTGAAGATGTTTTTAAAATGCATGCTTATAAAGATGCTATTAGAAGAACTGGAGGGGCGTATATTTTATACCCAGGAACTGATGATAAACCAACAAAATTTAAGGGGTTCCATGAAATATTGCCAGGATTGGGAGCTTTTGCAATTCGTCCTTCAGAAGAAAATAGCGGGGTACAAAATTTAATAGACTTTATTACGGAAGTTAAAAATCACTTTTTAAATCGAGCTTCGCAGCGAGAAAACATATCTACTAAAACATACCAAATTACCAAAGATGGGCTGTCGAAAGAATTGAATAAATCCATCCCCGAGTACTTTAATGGGGAAAAATTAATTCCAAATGAAACATTTGTCCTAATAGGTTATTGCAAATCAAGTGATCATCTAAATTGGATCAATGATAAGTTACTTTATAACTTTAGAATGAATAATAACCGAGGAGCTCTCAAATTGACGCAGGAAACCTTAAATGCAAAATATTTATTATTACATATGAATGGTGACAGTTCATCGTCTAGCATCTATAAAATCCAAAAGCCTGAATATCGAGTAACTAGTAAGGGTACTTTAACTCGTTTGGGTTATCCAAAACCTAGACAAGAAAGTTACCTAGTTGTGAAGTTAGAGCCTTGTTTAGATAAAGAATTTGAAAATCTATCATGGAATTTTAAAGAACTAAATAATTATAAGCCTGGAAGAGCTTCCGCAATCCCATTCACTGCAAGCTTATCAGAATTAATGGAAGTAAAATTGAATACTTAGCCAATGCATGTTAAAGCACTATGAAAATTTAATCAGTGTCAATGTAATGATTATAATTCCTTATTCTGCTTGAACCTTACTATTGTGATTAACGAAAGTACTTGCCCATAAATAGCCTTAGGATATCACCCCTAATTTACTCCAATAGGATCTAACAAACAATAATGAATGCTATTGATGAGATGGCTTA
>NZ_CAWUTS010000106.1:0-32129 GCF_963925415.1 uncultured Flavobacterium sp.
CAGCTTTTAAAGCAGCACGAGAAACTCTTACTTGACAAACAACAGTATTGTCTGGGTGCATAAATTTGAAATTATCAGCAGCTAATTTAGTAACGTATAATTTATTACCCATTTCTAATGGTGTAATATCAGCTTCAATAAAATCAGGCAAATTTTTAGGCAATGCTTTTACTTTTAATCTTCTTTGTGCTAAACGTAAAACCCCACCAGCCATAACACCTGGAGATTTTCCAATAACTTTTACCGGAACTTCCATAACAACTTCTCTGTTTTCTAATAATTGGAAAAAGTCGATGTGTAAAATAGCATCAGAAACTGGGTGAAACTGAATGTCTTGTAAAATTGCATTGTAAGCATTGTTACCTAATTCAATCACAACAGTGTGTGCGCTAGGTGTGTAAACCAATCCTTTGAATGCTCTTTCGTCTGCAGCAAAATGTACTGGTTGGTCTCCACCGTATATAACACACGGAACCATTCCAGCATCGCGTAAGGCTTTTGTTGCTTTTTTGCCTACGCTTTCTCTTTCTTGTCCTTTAATTGTAATTGACTTCATTTTAAATATATATAATTAATTAATATTTTACATCAAAAATTTTCCACTTATGGAATTGTTGTGCTGAACCATTTGCATAACATCTGCAAAAAGTGGCGCACAACTTACTACTCTTATTTTTTTAGATTCTTTTTTTAACGGAATTGAATCGGTTACAATTAATTCCAACAATTGAGAATTCTCTATTTTTTCATACGCCTCTCCAGATAAAATGGCATGAGTACAAATTGCTCTTACACTAATAGCACCTTTTTCAATCATCAAATCAGCAGCTTTGGCCAATGTGCCTCCCGTATCGATCATGTCATCTACTAGTACAACATTTTTACCTTTTACATCGCCAATTAATTCCATTGTATCTATAACGTTGGCTATTTTTCGTTGCTTATAACAAACGACAACATCAGACTCTAAATATTTAGAATATGCATAAGCTCTTTTAGACCCACCCATATCTGGTGAAGCTATAGTTAGGTTGCTTAAATTTAAGCTTTTTAAATAAGGTAAAAATATAGTAGAAGCAAACAGGTGGTCTACAGGTTTTTCAAAAAACCCTTGAATTTGGTCTGCATGCAAGTCCATAGTCATTATTCGAGTTGCTCCCGCAGTTTCCAATAATTTTGCTACTAGTTTTGCTCCTATCGGTACTCTTGGTTTGTCTTTTCGGTCCTGACGTGCATACCCAAAATAAGGAATCACAGGAGTTATATGTCTTGCTGAAGCTCTCTTGGCAGCATCAATCATTAATAATAATTCCATCAAATTATCTGCTGATGGAAAGGTTGAACAAATAATAAACACACGTAATCCTCTAATAGACTCTTCATAAGAAGGTTGAAACTCACCATCACTATATTTTGAAAATGTAACTTTCCCTAATGGAATGCCGTATTTTTCAGCAATTTGTTCAGCAAGGTGTACACTTTGAGAACAAGCAAATATCTTTGCTTCAGGCTCTTGATGAGACATATTAATTAGGTGTTTATTAGTTAGTTAGTCAAGCCTCTTGTTAGAGAGGTGCAAATTTAGAAATTAATTTTAACTCTGAAAGGATATTTTAAAGTATTTTCATTATTTAATTGAAATTATTATTACATTTGCATTCCTTAATTGGAGCAGCCTTGGTGGCGGAATTGGTAGACGCGCACGACTCAAACTCGTGTTCTTCGGAGTGTGGGTTCGATTCCCACCCAGGGTACAGGCTAAAACCTCTTAGAAATAAGAGGTTTTTTTAGTTTATTTTAGCGGAAGTTAGTTATAGACTTTTTATGACATACGTAACGATTCCCCAAATAATTAAATCGTTTTCTTCTGAAATTTGAATGGGTTTGTAATTGATATTCTCGGGCATTAAAAAAACATTTTTATCTTTTATACGGATTCGTTTAACTGTAAATTCGCCATCAATAAAACAAATAGCGACTTTGTTGTTTTGAGGCTCCAAACTTCTGTCGATTACTAAAATATCACCATCATCAATTCCTGCTCCAATCATAGAGTTTCCACTTGCTTTGGCATAAAAAGTAGCTTCTTTGTTTTTAACTAAAACAGTATCTAAGCTAATTTTGCTTTCATCAAAATCGGCTGCTGGAGAAGGAAATCCTGCTTTTATGCCGCTAGAAATGTAAGGCAGCTCTATTTGGTTTTCAAAGTCGGGAATAAAAAATTCTATTTTGTTTTTTAATTTCATTTTTAGTGGCATTTGACTTTTAATATTTGTTTGAAATCGGTGGTGTATTTTTGAGACAAGTAGTTTTGTTTCATTTTCCAAGTGCGTTTTAAATCTTGGTTACCCAAACGTATTTTGCGTTCTCCTGTTTTTTTATGAAAATCATCCATCACTTTCATTAGTGCTTGATGTTTTGGATTTTCTTCTTCAAAGAGATTAAATTGTTTTTGATTTTCAGAAATTAATTCGGTTACAATAACGCCTGCTTTTTTATAAATACCTCCTTCTTCAAAGAGTTCTTTGAGCATTTTTACGGCTAAATTACTCAAGGTTATATTGGAATTACTCGCAAACGGAAGGGTTTCTAATCGCCAATAATTATATCGTTCATTTTCGACTTTGTATTTGTCTTTTTGTAAGTATAAGATCATAGCATAAGAACACGACTTCTGTTTGCGTAATTTTTCGGCACAAACTGTGGCAAATGTGGAAACGCGTTCTTTTATTTCGCCAAAATCGCTGATGTTTTTTTCAAAACTTCGGGTGATGGCAATTTGTTTTTTTGCTGCAGGAGCGTCTTCCATTTCTAAAACAGATTTTCCCTCCAGCTCATACTTTAATCGCAGACCCACAACACCCATTTCTTTTTTTATGAAATTGGCATTGTGTGGCAATGTAAAGTCATAAGCGGTTGCAATATTTTGTGCTTTCATTTTTTTAGTCAAACGGTAGCCAATGCCCCAAACGTCTTCTATTTTTGTCCATTTTAATGCTTTGACGCGTTTTTCTTCGGTATCGATTATGTAAACACCTTGTGTGCGTTCTTGAAATTTTTTGGCTATTTTATTGGCTACTTTACATAGGGCTTTAGTAGGAGCAAACCCTATGCAAACCGGTATGCTTAGCCATTTGTTGATTCGGGTTTTTATTTGCAACCCATACACATGATAATCTGCAATGTTTTGCCCGTCAAAATTTAGAAAAGCTTCGTCAATACTATATACTTCTACATTAGGTGTAAAGGCTTCTAAAATTTTCATGACTCTATTGCTCAAATCACCATATAAAGCATAATTTGACGAAAACACTTTAACATTTTTTTGTTTTAATTCGTTTCTAAATTTAAATTCGGGAGCACCCATGGGGATGCCCAAATCTTTAGCCTCATAACTTCGGGCAATTACACAACCGTCATTATTAGAAAGAATAACGACAGGTTTGCCTACGTATTGAGGTTGAAAAACACGTTCGCAAGAGGCATAAAAATTATTACAGTCAACTAGTGCATACATGCCACAAATTTAAAGCATATAGGCATTAAATTTATGGAACGTTTATTAAATTTATGCACAAAAAAAACGCTCTGCAGCTGCAGAGCGTTGTACTAGGGCAATCAAAAAATAATATATATTAGTCTTCGATAACTACAACTTGTGCAGCCACTTTACCTTTTCTTCCTTCTTCTTCTTCGTAACTAACGCTTTCGCCTTCAGTTAATGACTCAACTCTCATTCCACTTGCGTGTACGAAAATGTCTTTTCCTGTTTCGTCATCTGTAATGAATCCGTAACCTTTTGATTCATTGAAAAACTTAACTTTACCTGTTCTCATTATAGTAATATAAAATAATTAATAAGCGTCAAAGATAATTTTTTAATTGATATAAAAAAACATATTTCAATAAATTTATTGATTTTCAGTATCTTCCTCTTTTTTTAAGTTGAAATTTAATTCGTAATCTTTTATTTTTTTGTTTTTATAGCGGTGATAAATAAAAACAGGCATCAATACAAACGCAAGAATTAAAACACCGATTCCTACCCATTTATCACCCTCTGTATCACCAATATTTTTATGATAGTAACCAAAAACTATAAAGCCGATTACGGTTAAAAGTAATAATTGGATGATGTGTTTCATGTTTTTATTTTTGTTTTAAATCTAATTTAATGGCCAATTCTTGCAATTGTGTATTATCAATTGAAGCGGGTGCGTCAATCATTACATCGCGACCCGAATTGTTTTTTGGGAATGCAATAAAATCTCTAATGGTTTCTTGACCTCCTAAAATAGATACTAATCGGTCTAACCCAAAGGCTAAACCTCCATGTGGGGGTGCTCCATATTCAAAAGCACTCATTAAAAAGCCAAATTGTGCTTGTGCATCCTCTTTGCTAAACCCTAATAAATCAAACATTTTAGATTGTAAGTTTCTATCGTGAATTCGTATAGATCCTCCACCAATCTCGTTTCCGTTCAATACCATGTCATATGCATTGGCTCTTACTTTGCCCGGATGTGTGTCTATAAGATCCATATCTTCTGGTTTAGGAGAAGTAAAAGGATGGTGCATTGCGTGATAACGGTTGCTGTCTTCGTTCCATTCTAACAAAGGGAAGTCTACTACCCAAAGAGGGGCAAATTCATTGGACTTACGCAAACCTAATCGCGTAGCAACTTCCATACGAAGTGCAGATAATTGTGCACGTGTTTTATCAGTATTTCCTGAAAGCACCAAAATTAAATCCCCAGGTTTTGCGTTAGTTGCTTGTGCCCATTGCTTTAAATCTTCTTGATCATAAAACTTATCTACTGAAGATTTAAAAGTTCCATCTTGTTCACATTTTACATACACCATTCCTGACGCGCCAACTTGTGGACGTTTGACCCAATCAATTAAGCCGTCAATTTCTTTTCTTGTATAAGATGCACAACCCGGAGCGGCAATGGCCACTACCAATTCAGCCGCATTGAAAACTGGAAATTCTTTATGCTTTGCTACAGCGTTTAATTCGCCAAATTTCATTTCAAAACGAATGTCTGGTTTATCATTACCATAAGTTTTCATGGCATCATCATAAGTCATTC
The DNA here is from genome assembly GCF_963925415.1 of uncultured Flavobacterium sp. Classification (GTDB taxonomy): domain Bacteria; phylum Bacteroidota; class Bacteroidia; order Flavobacteriales; family Flavobacteriaceae; genus Flavobacterium. Next base: position 5,094 of record NZ_CAWUTS010000106.1, read on the forward strand.
TTGGAAATTTATTTACGCTTACCCCTTTAATTTCATGTAATAAATGGCGCGTAAGTCCTTCAAACATATCCAAAATATCTTCTTGTTCAACAAAGGCCATTTCGCAGTCAATTTGAGTAAATTCGGGTTGTCTATCGGCACGTAAATCTTCATCACGAAAACATTTTACAATTTGAAAATATTTATCCATTCCGCCAATCATCAATAATTGCTTAAAGGTTTGTGGAGATTGGGGTAAAGCATAAAACTGCCCTTGATTCATTCGGCTAGGCACTACAAAATCGCGAGCACCTTCAGGAGTCGATTTAATTAAATAAGGTGTTTCAACATCACAAAAACCTTGGTCAGAAAGATATTTTCTAACTTCCATGCTTACTTTGTGACGAAACAATAAATTATTTTTAACAGGATTTCTTCTGATATCAAGGTAGCGATATTTCATTCTAATATCTTCGCCGCCGTCCGTTTCGTCTTCAATAGTAAAAGGAGGTAGTTGTGATTCATTTAATATGGTTAGTTGTGTTACTAAAATTTCAATATCACCCGTAGGTATGTTTGTGTTTTTAGATTCTCGTTCTATAACAGTTCCTTTAACTTGTATTACAAACTCGCGGCCCAATGATTTAGCTTGTTCAAAAACATCTTTGTCTGTTCTTTCTTCATCAAAAATTAATTGCGTTATGCCATATCGGTCACGCAAATCTACCCAGATCATAAATCCTTTATTTCTAGTTTTTTGAACCCAACCTGCTAAGGTAAGTTCAGTATTTATATGTGAGCTGTTTAATTCTCCACAATTGTGACTTCTATACATTGAAAAAATATTTTTACAAAAGTAATATAAAAATCAATTTTTGTAGTATTTAAAATAGGGTTTATAAAAATTGGTTTAAATTTTAGTTAAAATTGATAAAATCAGCTTATGATTATTTATTTTTGTTTAAACGTATAAAATAAATATGAAAAAAATTATCTGCTTATTACTGCTTTCGATTACGGTTTCGTTTGCTCAATCAGAAAAGAAAAGTACCGTAAAATTTTCCGCTAAAATTGAAAACAGAACTAGTGACACCCTTACTATTTATGGCCCTAGTAAATTTAAAAAAATTATAGCAATTAATAAAAATGGTCTATTTGAATCTTCATTTGAAACAAATGATGGTTTGCATCAATTTTCTGATGGCACTGAATCTTCAATGATGTATTTAAAAGATGGTGATAATTTATTTATGACTATGAATACAGAAGCGTTTGACGAGACTATTGTGTATAAAGGAAAAGGAGCGGATGAAAACAACTTTATGGCTCAAAAAGCGTTAAAAGATGAAAAATTTGAGCTGACGACTTCCGATAAAGATAGTGATGACTTTAACTCCTTAATTGAAGAAAAAAAGAAAGTAGATTTGGAATCATTAGAATTAGAAAAGCTCGATAATACTTTTAAAGCGACCATGACAAAAATGATGTTGCAACAATTTTTGATGATGCAACAAATGCATGAAGAGAATAGCAGTATTTTAAAACTTAACGGAACCCCGTCGCCAACTTTTGCTTATGAAAATCATAAAGGAGGTATAACAAAATTAGAAGACTTAAGAGGAAAATATGTTTATATTGATGTTTGGGCTACTTGGTGTGCACCATGCCGTGCAGAAATTCCATTCTTAAAAAAGTTAGAAGAAAAATTACACGATAAAAATATTGCCTTTGTAAGTATTTCTATTGACCAAGAAAAAGACAAAGAAAAATGGAAAAAAATGGTTGAGCAAAAAGAATTAGGAGGCATTCAGTTGTTTGCAGAAGCAGCATGGGATTCTAAACTTTTAAAAGAGTATAGTATAAAAGGCATACCAAGGTTTATATTAATTGATCCTGATGGAATTATTATAAATGCTAATGCTGATAGACCTTCTTCTGATTCTTTAGAAAAAACATTGAATAATTTACTAAACTAATTTTATTTATTTACAGTTATTACCAACACCCAGGTGTTGGTTTTTTTATATTTAATTTTCCAATGTTACTAAATTGTTACCAAAAAGTTTTTTTATTGTAAAATAAGTTATATATTTGTTATTATAATATTAACATATTAAAAAAATGAAGATGAAAAAAGTAGTAATTATAGCAGCATTGTTGATTTCGGTAGTATTCTATGCTCAAGAAGTTAAACCAAAATTTGAAGTAGAAGGAAACGAAGTAAAAGCAACATATTTTTATGATAATGGACAAATTAAACAAGAAGGTCATTATTTAGAAGGAAAATTACAAGGTAAATGGGTGGCGTATAGCGAAGATGGAAATAAAACAGCTGTAGGTGAATACATCAAAGGAGAAAAAGTGGGTAAATGGTTCTTTTGGACTGAAAACTCACTAAATGAAGTTGATTATTCAGACAATAGAGTAGCTGATGTAAGAAAATGGTCAAGAGAAGTAATGGCTAAAAATTAAAAAATTTTTTTTTATAATAAGAAAACTCCCTACAATTGTACGGAGTTTTTTTGTTTTTTACCCAAACTCCTAAATTGAGTGGGCCTATATAGAAAACTAATATTTTTATGGGTCCATAAAAAAACTCCTTAAATTACTATTTAAGGAGTTTTTGATTTGTAGCATAGTACCTTTAAATATGGGTTTGTTCTGGACTATTTTTTTTGTATTTCAACCAAATTTTAAATCTATTAACCAAATAGAATAAAATAGGAACTACAATTAGGGTTAAAAATGTAGCAAAGATTAATCCGTAGATCACTGTCCATGCTAAAGGCCCCCAAAATATAACATTATCACCCCCAAAATAAGCATGAGGATTACCTTCTGCAAACAAGCTAAAGAAGTCAATATTGAAACCAATTGCTAAAGGAATCAACCCTAACACAGTTGTTATAGCAGTTAATAATACAGGTCTTAAACGAGCTTTACCAGCTTTTACAATAGCTTCAAAGACCAATTCATTGCTTAATAATTCTTTTTTAGGAAGCCCTAATTCTTTTCTTTTTCTAGCAATAAGCAAATCTGTATAATCAAGTAGCACTACTCCATTGTTTACTACAATTCCTGCTAAAGAAATAATTCCCATCATGGTCATCATAATTACAAATGGTTTTCCTGTAATCATTAATCCTAAGAATACACCAATAAAACTTAAAAATACAGCAACCATAATTATAGCTGGTCTTGAAACTGAATTGAATTGAAAAATTAAAATTAAGAAGATCAAAAATAAACCTGTAATTAAAGCTCCCATTAAAAAGGTTTGCTGTTTCGTTTGTTCTTCAATTTGACCGGTATAATCAAACTTGACGGTTTTTGGGGTTTCAAAAGACGCCATTTCAGCTTGAATTTGACTAACAACAGCACCAGCGTCTGTAAAGCCAGGAGATAAAGCAGAATATAAAACGACAATTCGATTTGATTGTTTGTGTTTGATAGCACTAAATGAAGAAGAATTTTTTTGGCTGGCAATTGTAGAAATCGGAATTTCTTTTATTTGCCCCGAAGCCATATCTCTAAATGTAATGTTTTGATTGAAAATAGCACTTTTATTGTATCTATTTTCTTTATTAAAGCGTACATATATGTTATAGTCTTCTCCGTCTTTTTTATAAACACCAGCTTTTTCACCAAAAATAGATCGACGCAATTGATTACCTAATTGACCGGCTGTAACACCTAGCTCACCAGCTTTTTCTCTGTCAATAATAACCTTCATTGCAGGCTTGCCTTTGTTTACATCCACTTTTAACTCATCTACTCCAGGTATGTTTTTAGTATTTAAATACTCTTTCATTCGTTCGGCGGTCATGATTAATTCTGTATAATCATTTCCTTTTATTTCAATATTTATAGGATAGCCTACAGGTGGTCCAACAGCATCTTTTTCTACTGAGATTGAAACCCCGGGATAAATATCTTTTAACGCATCTTGAATTTTTTTACGCAAATCTTCAGAATTTCTACCGTTTCGGTACTTAAATTCTTTAATAGAGATGGTAATTTTTCCTTTATGAGGCATTTCTGCCGAAGAACCACCATCAGCTTGAGGATTACCTGCACCTTCACCAACTTGAGCAACACCGTTTTCTACTAAATAATTTTGTTTTATGTCATTTTCATCAGTGTAAACAAAATCGGCATCATCTAAAGTAATAAAAACACGTTGCTCAATAGCTTTAGTAATTTCATTGGTTTTTTTGATGTCTGTTCCTTGAGGATATTCTACATAAACGATAATTTGATTGGGGGTATTATCTGGAAAAAATTCAACTTTGGTTCTTCCACTTCCCACACTCCAGCCAAAATACAACATGATTACAGCAAAGAACATAACGATCATTCCAACAATGGTTAGTATAGGCTTTCTTCCCGATAAAAAGAAACGCAATGCTTTTTCGTAAAAATTTTCTAAGCGGATTAATAGTTTATTTTGAAAAGAAATAGTTAAGCCTTTAATCACATATTTATACAGCCAAAACATAATTGCCGTAAAAATCATTAATGAGCCTAAGGCTTTTACTGCACCACCAAAAAGAAGAATTAGAGTGCCAAGGCCACCTAATACTATACTTATTGTAATTAATTGTTTTTTTGTAACAACTTTATCATTAATATCCATGAATTGTGATACTAAAACAGAGTTAAAAAATATGGCTACAAACAAGGAAGATCCTAATACTACTGATAATGTAATTGGAAAATAAATCATGAATTGTCCCATTGTTCCTGGCCACAAGCCTAGCGGTACAAAGGCAGCAACAGTAGTTAATGTAGAAATTATGATCGGTAATGCGATTTCGCCAATACCTTCTTTAGCTGCTTGTATACGGCTCATGCCTTCGTCTTTCATTAATCGATAGACGTTTTCGACGACTACAATTCCGTTATCAACGAGCATTCCTAGACCCATAATTAATCCAAAAAGAATCATGGTGTTCATGGTGTATCCTAGCGCATTTAAGATCATAAACGACATAAACATTGACATTGGAATAGCAAATCCTACAAAAAGGGCATTTCTAAATCCAAGAAAAAACATCAACACTCCCACAACGAGTATTATACCAAATATAATATTGTTTACTAGGTCTTCGACCTGATTTAAGGTTCTAGAAGATTGATCATTTGTAACCGATATGGTTAAATCTTTTGGAAAATGATTGTTTTTTGCATCCTCTAAAATGGTTTTAATTTCTTCGGTCGCTTTAATAAGATTTTTACCTGCTCGTTTTTTTACATCAAGCATCACGACACTTTTGCCAAATTCTCTAGCATAAGTAGTTTTATCAACTTCTTTAAAGGTTACTTCGGCAATATCTTTTAAATAAACAGCACCACCCTGAGTTTTTACGACAAAATTTTCTAGATCAGATGGATTTTCTACCTCACCTAATATTCGAATAGTTCTTCTTTGTTCGTTTGTAACTAAGTTACCAGCAGACATGGTAACGTTGCCATTTCTAACAGCATTAATTACATCATCAAAACTTACTTTTGAAGCCATCATTTTGTAAATATCAACAGCTACTTCAACCTCTTTGTCTTGTGCTCCTCGAATATCTACTTGTTTGATCTCGGGTAAAGACTCTATTTCGTCTTCTAAATATTCTCCAAAAAGTTTTAATTGCTCAATAGGGTAATCTCCTTGAAGATTAATATTTAAAATAGGTACTTCTTCTGAAATATTTAAATCAAACACATTAGGTTCTACTTTAGCACCATTAAAAGTGGGCCAATCTTCGCCACCTGTTTTGGTGTCAATTTTATCTTTTATTTTTTGTTTTGCTGCCGCAACAGAAATTTTTTCATCAAATTCTACGGTGATAATTCCATAATCTTCTTGAGAAGTTGAAAGTATTTTTACTACGTTACTTACGTTTTTTAATTCTTCTTCTAAAGGGTCTATAATTAAACGTTCTATATCTTCGGCAGTATTTCCTGGATAAACAGTACTGATGTATATTTTAGTTTCTTTAATTTCAGGAAAATCTTCTCTTGGCATACTGTAGTAGGCAGAAAAGCCTAAGAAAAAAATAATTGCCATCATTACATAAACAGTCATCTTATTATCAATTGCCCAAGACGAAAGTTTAAATTCATTATTGTTTTTAGTACTCATAATTTTGTCTCTAATTATTTAATTATTAATACTCTTTGACCTTCTTTTACACTACGCGCACCTTCTTTTATGATTAAATCACCATCCTTAATGCCCTCAACAATTTCTACCAATTCACCTTGAGACAAGCCTACTTTTACAATAACCCTTTTTGCTATTGCATGGCCCTTATTGTCATCATTTTTTGCTATATATAGAAATTGTTTCCCATCAGCATTTTCAGAAATAATACTTAACGGAACGGCAATTGCTTTTGCATTTGAATAATCTTTTATTTGAATTTTTGAAGAAAGATTAGGTTTTATGTCACCACTTTTATTTGGAACAGCAATTTGAATAATAAAGGATCGATTAGCAGGGTTGATGTAATTTGCTGATTGAGTTACTTTTGAATTAAAAGTTTTGCCAAGTATTGGAAAATTTACAATTACATCAGAGCCTTTTTTGATTGTTCCAATATTTTTTTCGGGCACTTCTGCTTCTAAATACATATTTCCTAAACTTACAATTCTCATGATTGGAGTTCCAGGTCCAACTACGCTTCCTCTTTCGGAGATGATTTCTTCAATAGTTCCAGAAAATGGAGCTTTTATAACTGTTCTATTCAATTGAGATTTCATTTGATCCACTGCTTTTGATTGAGCATTATAATTAGTTTTGGCTTGTAAAAACTGAATTTCAGAACCAATTTTTTGATTCCAAAGGTTTTGTTGTCTTTCAAAAGTAGTCTTGGCTAATGCCACTTGAGTTTCCATTTGTGCTAATTGCGAACTTAAACCGCCATCGTCAACTTTTCCTAGAGTTTGTCCTTTAGCCACTTTTTGTCCTTCTTTAACAAATATGTTTTGTAATATTCCGCCAAATTCAGAACTTAACATTATGTTTTCTTTAGTCTGAACTGTCGCTTGTAATTCTACATAATGGCTAAACAAAGTGTCTTTAGCGGTAATCGTTGTAATTAAGGTTAGCTTTTCATTATTGTCTTTGTTTTCTATTGCTGCATCTATTAATTCTAATTCTTTTCTTAAAACATCAGTTTGAGCGACAAGTTGAGTTCTTTTAGCTCTTATTTCTTCAAGAGTTCCTTTTTCTATAACAGAAGGGGTACTATTTTTATCTCCACCACATGAGATTACTAATAGAGTTGTTACTAAGATTAAATATGTTTTTTTCATTTTTATTGTATATTATTAATTTGTAATTTTATCTAATGCTGTTTTTTTATTAATTACTTCAATCATAGATTGAAGATAATTTTGTTGGGCTGCGTACAATTGTCTTTGTGCTTCTGTAAACTCAAAACTTGTAGAAAGCCCTTCTTTAAATTTAATTTGTTGCTTGTTTTCTATTCGTTCAGCTAATTTTAAATTAGATTTTGAAGTAGCATATTGTTCTATAGCATATTCATAATTACTTTTAGCCGAACTATGCTGAAGTTTAAGCATTTGTTCTGCTTCAGTTAATTGGGTTTTAGCTTGCTGATAAGCAATTTTAGCTTGTTGGTTTTTAGCTTTTTTTCCAAAACTACTAAAAACGGGCACATTTAAACTTACTCCAAGATTGGAGTAGTTATTCCATTTTTGGTTCTGATTTGTAAATGAAAAATCATTGCTAAAAGCGTTATAACCAAAGTTTGCATTTGCCGCTAATGAGGGAAGATAAGTAGCTTTTTGAAGTTTATATTCTAATCTTCTTTGTTCTTTAAAATTTTCTGCAATTTGATAATCAATTGTGTTTGTTACATCAAAATCAGTATTTTCAAAATTTAAATCAACATTTTTAACGGTTAATACATCTAGTTTTTCAGTTAAAATTAAATGGTCATTAATATCAAGTCCCACAGTTATATTTAATATTTTTTTTGAGATATCAACCAATCGTGTTGCATTACTAAGACTGCTAGTAATAGATGCTAAAGTAATTTGCAATTGTTCCATAGTTTCCTCTTCAATGAATCCGTTTTTATAGGTTTCTTGAGCCTCAAATAAGGTTTTTTGTAAAGCAGTTTTATTTTTCTCAAGAATAGCAGAACTTTCTTCAGCTAATAATACGTTTCCATAGTAATTTGTTACCATTTCACGAATTTCATTATCTGTTTTAATTTTTGAATTTTGATAAAATTGTAAATATGTTTTTGAAGCCTGAAGTGCTACTATATAAGAACCATTAAAAATCAGTTGGCTCAAAGTTAGCCTCGAATTCAGGCTGTTTTTAGTGCCAAAAGCAATTGTAGAAATACTGTTAGGGTCTCCACCAGGATTAAATGCATTTCCAGTTACACCTTGTTGCGTAAAAATAAAGTTTTTACTGTAATCTAAGCCCGCATTTATTTGGGGTAAACCTGCAGCTGTAGTTTCTAGTTTTCTTTGTTTAGCTGATTCTATATCTCTGCTTGCATTTATCGATTTATAATTATTTATAAGCGCATGCTCGACAGCTTGATTAAGACTAAAAGAATAGCTCTTTGGAGCATCTTGAGCATTTAGTAAACTTGTAAATAACAAAAGGGCAATTAATATTTTTTGTTTCATTTTTGGGGTTAATTATTTTTTTGTTTCATGATTTGTTCTAATTCTTTTATTCCATTGGGTGTACAAATCCCTCTTAAATGATATTCTAAATAACACGATTGTACTTTTTTTGTTTTAAAGATTTCAGGATTAAATAGCTCAACATCTTTGATGCTCGACATTCCAGCAAAATAAAAACGCGCAATTAAATCTTTGTTTATTTTTTTTCTAAATAAGCCGAGTTCAATTCCTTTGTTTAAATTTTCAATTATACAGTGACCCATTTTGTTAAACTGTTTTATCATCAATGATTTATGAACTTTTGGATAATATTTTTGCAATTGATAAATGGGCGAAGTGTTTTCATCTTTTAAGTTTCTCATAACAAAATTTTTAATTATAAAAAGCTCTTCAATAGGGTTTTTACCCGCTGATATTATTTCATCAATTCCGCAAGAAATGGTTTCAAATAAATGTAACGTTGTGGCTTTAACTAAACTGTCTTTGTTTGAAAAATGATTATAAATGGTTTTTTTAGAGATCCCCATCTCAGATGCAATATCGTCCATCGTTACACTTTTAAATCCAAGTGTAAGAAACATTTCTGTTGCTTTATGTAAAATAAGATCTTTCATTACTGCTTTAATTTTTAAATAGAGTGCAAAGATACGAAGGAAACTTTAAAAACAAAAAAAGTTTCCAAAGTATTTTCATAAATTTACCATTCTACACAAATTTTTTAATTTTTATAGGTTTGCTGCTTTAGTTTTGTATTGTTAAAAAAATTACTTTTGTAGAGAATAATATTAGCAATCACATAAAATGCATTCCATATCTCAATATCAAGAAATAATCTCGACTCATTTTAACGGCTTAAAAATTACAAAAGAGCCTAAAAACTTATACGAGCCTATACAATACATATTAAACTTAGGAGGCAAACGAATGCGTCCTGTATTAACTTTAATGGCAGCCGAAATATTTGATTGTGATTATTCATCGGCATTAAATGCCGCAACTGCCGTTGAGGTTTTTCATAATTTTTCTTTGATTCATGATGACATTATGGATGATGCCCCTTTGAGAAGAGGTAATCAAACGGTTCATGAAAAATGGAATATTAATACCGGAATTCTTTCAGGTGACGCCATGCTTATTTTAGCCTATAAACATTTTGAAAAATATGAGCCAATTGTATTTAGTGCTCTAGCAAAATTGTTTAGTAAAACGGCTTTAGAGGTTTGCGAAGGACAACAATATGATGTAGATTTTGAAACACGAGAGGATGTAACTATTGCCGAATACCTAAAAATGATTGAATATAAAACAGCCGTTTTAGTTGGAGCAGCTATGAAAATGGGAGCAATTGTTGCTCAAACAACGGATCAAAATCAAAATTTAATTTATGACTTTGGTTTAAACTTAGGCATTGCTTTTCAATTGCAAGATGATTATTTAGATGTTTTTGGAAATCCAGAAACTTTTGGAAAACAAATAGGAGGTGATATTATTGAAAATAAAAAAACATACCTGTATCTAAAGGCAAAAGAATTTTCAAACGAGAAAGACAAACAACAATTGTTGAATTTGTTTTCGACTCAGCTTACAGATGATAATTCAGAAAAAATAAAAACGGTACAAACAATTTTTGATCGATCAGGAGCTTCTAACAAAACCCAAGAGGCCATAAAAATGTATACTCAAAAAGCATTTCAAAGGCTAAAAGAAATGCAAATATCCGATGAAAAGAAACAAATTCTATACGCCTTTGGTGAAAAATTAATGAATAGAACCGTTTAAGTTTTTAACATCTAAAATTTCATGTTTACATTTCCAAAAAACATTGATGCTCTAATTGCTCAAGCAGAAGAAGAACATTTGTACTTTAAACTGGTTGAGCAAACCAATAAAGATTTTGCTTTAGCAAATGAGCCTATTGATATACCATTGCACATTCATCCTTTTCAATTTAAAGACTTAGTTCTTGAAAAAGTTTTGAAATTAATTCAATTTAAATTTGCAGAATATCTAAACCTCCTATACATAATTGATGTTTCAGAAGTTGAAATAAAAAAACTAAATGGCTCAGATTTGATTGAATTAGCGGATCAAGTTTCCTTTTTAATCTTAAAAAGAGAATGGCAAAAGGTTTGGTTTAGAACTAATTATTAAAAATAAACCCTTACAAAAGGGATAAAAGCAGCGGTATAAATATTATTATTTTCTTTGTATAATATATTATAACGAATGCCAATAGTTGCATTATTAACTCTATAACCAGCGCCCATAAATAAGGCAGTATTCCAATAGTCTTGGGAATTACTATTTAAGCCCTCCCGTTCAACATGTACTCTTAATTTTTCCAATTCGGCAGATAATTGAATTTCATTAATAGGGTTAAATAAACCGATAACACTACCTCCATACAAATGAGAAGTATAGGTGTTTTTTTGATTAATATAACTGTATTGCATCCCTAAGCCAAGCGCTATCTTTTTATTAAAGTTATATATGGAGCTAGGCAAAACGCTAATCGTAGTAGATCCATTGTTAAAACCTAATCCCAGCCCACCGCCATATTGCACCTTTTTCCAGTTATTTTTTTGAGTAACAGCTTGAGAAAAAGACCGTTGAAATAAGCTAAGCATAAAAAGAGCTAAGATAATTTTAAATATAATAATTTTCATTTCTTAAATTTTAATTGATATTTTGTAGGATGTAAAATACAATATTGCAATAAATAACGATACATATTTTGCAAAATATTTCATAAATGTATAGAAAAGAAGCAAAATATAATTGCATTTATTGTATTTTTGCCTAATCATTTAATCAAAACGTCTTTTTAGACCACTTTATGGATAGGTTTTCCTTTTTAAACGCTGCACACACAGCATTTTTTGCTGATTTATACGAACAATATATTGAAAATCCCGACGGTGTTGAGCCCAGTTGGAGAAGTTTCTTTCAAGGATTTGATTTTGCTCAAGCCCAATATGGAGCTGAAGGCATAGCACAACAAATTACAAATACTCATTTATCTGAAACGATTATATCGGGCAAAACAGAAAAAGAATTTAACGTTCTTCGTTTGATTGATGGCTATAGAGTAAGAGGGCACTTGTTTACCAAAACAAACCCGGTAAGAGATAGACGAACCTATAATCCTTCATTAGCTTTAGAAAATTTTGGTTTGTCAGATTCTGATTTAAACACCGTTTTTGATGCCGCTAAAATGGTCAATATGAAGCCAAGCTCTTTAGCTGATATTTTGCTGCATTTAAATAATGTATACTGCCAATCTATTGGGGTTGAATACATGTATATCAGAGAACCAAAAATATTGAATTGGATAAAAAACAGATTGGACATTAATGATAACCAACCCAGTTTTAATGCAAATGAAAAGAAAAACATTCTAAGAAAATTAAATGAAGCGGTTTCTTTTGAAACATTTCTTCACGCAAAATACGTAGGTCAAAAACGTTTTTCATTAGAAGGATGCGAAGCAGTAATACCTGCTTTAGACGCATTAGTTGAAGCTGCTGCTGACAGAGGGGTTAAACAATTTGTAATGGGGATGGCTCATCGAGGACGTCTAAATGTGCTAGCTAATATTTTTGGCAAAAACACTCAAAATATATTCTCAGAATTTGACGGAAAAGACTATGATGAAGATAAATCATTTGATGGGGATGTAAAATACCATTTGGGATTAACTTCGGATAGAGAATCAGACTCAGGTAAAAAAATAAGTTTAAATCTAGCACCTAACCCTTCACATCTGGAAACAGTAGGGGCCGTTATAGAAGGAATTGCTAGAGCGAAACAAGACAGGTTATATCCTAATGATTTTTCAAAAGTATTACCTATTGCTGTTCATGGTGATGCTGCAATTGCAGGCCAAGGTATTGTATATGAAATCATTCAAATGTCAAAATTAGACGGTTATAAAACAGGAGGAACTATTCATCTTGTGATTAATAATCAAGTAGGTTTTACAACTAATTATTTAGACGCTCGTTCATCTACGTATTGTACAGATATAGCAAAAGTAACCTTGTCGCCCGTACTTCATGTTAATGCAGACGATGCTGAAGCAGTGGTTCATGCGATGCTTTTTGCATTAGATTACCGAATGGAGTTTGGATCTGATGTATTTATTGACTTATTAGGATATAGAAAATATGGTCATAATGAAGGTGATGAGCCTAAATTTACCCAGCCTATTTTATACAAAGCCATTTCTAAGCATAAAAATGCTCGAGATATATATGCCGAAAAATTAATTGAAGAAGGTGTAATTGACAAAGGTTATGTTAAAGAATTAGAGTTAATATACAAAGCAAAATTAGATGAAAACTTAGAGGAGTCTCGTAAAAAAGACTTAACGGTTATTACGCCATTTATGCAAAATGATTGGACCGGCTTTGAGCAAGTTTCGGATGATAAAATGCTTAAAAAATACGATACAAGTTTTGATAAAAATAAGTTAACAGAAATAGCTAAAACAATATCTGAATTGCCTTCAGACAAAAAGTTTATCAATAAAATTCAAAAAATAGTCAACGACCGTAAAAAGATGTATTTTGAGTCGGATAAATTAGATTGGGCAATGGGTGAACTATTAGCCTATGGCTCGTTAATTACTGAAGGGTTTGATGTGCGTATATCAGGGCAGGATGTTGAAAGAGGAACATTTTCTCACAGACATGCCGTTATTAAAGTAGAAGAGTCTGAAGAAGAAGTAATACTTTTAAACAATGTTAAAGATAAAAAAGGAAATTTTAACATATATAATTCACACCTTTCAGAATATGGCGTAGTAGGTTTTGAATATGGATATGCATTAGCATCACCAAACACATTAACCATCTGGGAAGCCCAATTTGGAGATTTTTCAAATGGTGCCCAAATTATGATTGATCAATACATTTCTGCAGGTGAAGACAAATGGCATAATCAAAACGGATTGGTATTTTTGCTGCCACATGGTTATGAGAATCAAGGAGCCGAACATTCATCTGCTCGAATGGAACGCTATTTACAAATGTGTGCAAAGCATAATATGTATGTTGCAGATTGTACCACACCAGCCAACTTTTTTCACTTGTTAAGAAGGCAAATGAAAACTAATTTTCGTAAGCCTTTAATAGTGTTTACGCCAAAAAGTTTGTTGCGTTATGAACATGCAGTTTCTAAAGCAGACGAATTAGCCTTTGGACAATTTCAAGAAATTTTAGACGATCCAAACGTAACGGATAAAACAGCAATTAAAACTTTAGTGCTATGTACGGGTAAAGTGTATTACGACATTATAGTGCAAAGAGCGACGTTAAACAGAGCTGATGTTGCTATAGTACGTTTAGAACAATTATTTCCATTAGCAATTGAACAGATAAAAGAAATTATAGCAAGCTATCCAAATGTGGATGACTATGTTTGGGCACAAGAAGAGCCTAAAAACATGGGGGCTTATAGCTTTATGCTAATGAATTTTGATTTAGTAAAACTACGTTTAGCATCGCCAAAAGCATACAGTGCACCTGCGGCAGGAAGTTATGAGCGTTCAAAAAAGCGTCAATCAAAAGCAATTGCAATGATTTTTGACAAAACAATAATTCATTAAAAGCAGTTACACGTTTAAAGTTTTAATAGATTTAGTCAATTACAATTATAATACAATATAAAATAATACATAAGATATGATTTTAGAAATGAAAGTTCCTTCTCCGGGAGAATCGATAACAGAGGTAGAAATTGCAACTTGGTTAGTTCAAGATGGTGATTATGTAGAAAAAGATCAAGCTATTGCTGAGGTTGACTCAGACAAAGCTACATTAGAATTACCTGCTGAAGCTAGTGGAATTATTACTTTAAAAGCCGAAGAAGGTGATGCCGTAGCGGTTGGAGCAGTAGTATGTTTAATTGATACAAGTGCAGCAAAACCAGCCGGTGATACACCAGCTAAAACTGAAGCAAAAATAGAAGAGAAAAAACCAGAAACGCCAAAAGCAGCAACAGTTGCTGAAAAAACGTATGCTTCTCAAACTCCTTCTCCAGCGGCAAGAAAAATTTTAGATGAAAAAAGCATACAACCTTCCGATGTTGTTGGAACTGGAAAAGCAGGAAGAATAACCACAGAAGATGCCTTAAATGCAGCACCTTCAATGGGAACTCCAACGGGTAGCTCTCGTGGTTCTGAAAGAACAAAATTATCAATGTTACGTAGAAAAGTAGCAGAACGTTTAGTAGCTGCTAAAAACGAAACCGCTATGTTAACGACTTTTAACGAAGTTAACATGACACCTATTAACACAATTCGTAACCAATATAAAGACGAGTTCAAAGCAAAGCACAACGGCGTTGGTTTAGGATATATGTCATTTTTTACAAAAGCAGTTACAAGAGCTTTAAAATTATATCCAGATGTGAATTCAATGATGGATGGTGATTATAAAATTGCTTATGATTTTGTTGATATTTCAATCGCAGTTTCTGGACCAAAAGGACTTATGGTTCCGGTTGTTAGAAATGCAGAAAACCTTACTTTTAGAGGAGTTGAAGCAGAAATAAAAAGATTAGCTATACGAGCTCGTGATGGACAAATTACGGTTGATGATATGACTGGTGGAACATTTACTATTACTAATGGGGGTGTTTTTGGAAGCATGTTGTCTACACCAATTATAAATCCTCCACAATCTGGAATTTTAGGAATGCACAATATTATTGAGCGTCCAATTGCAGTAAATGGTAAAGTTGAAATTCATCCCATGATGTATGTTGCTTTGTCTTATGACCATAGAATTATAGATGGTCGTGAGTCTGTTGGTTTCTTAGTAGCTGTTAAAGAAGCATTAGAAAACCCAATGGAGTTATTATTAGATAATAATCCTAAGAAAGCTTTAGAACTGTAGTAAATAAAAGTTCAATATAAAAAAATCCCAAATTTGCAATTGAGTTTGGGATTTTTTATTTGATTTCATTTCTATTTCAAATATAAATAATGGTTGGCATAATCTATAATCGCTTTTCCTTCTAATAAAATATCTGCACCAATAATTCCGTTTACAGGTTTTGTTTTATAACTCGTTAAAGCTTCATTAACATGACACATATCAAAAACTACTAAATTTAAGCTTTCAGATTTCCATCTTCCCATTTGTAATTTGTTTTTTTTGGATAATTGGGTAAGCATTCCGGTTGCACCTGCGCCAGCGGCTTTTGTTTCTGAAGCTTCTGCAAACAGTTTAAATTTTTCTATTTCTTCAAAACCGACACAACTATTACTAGCCCCTGTGTCCAAAATAAATGTTCCTTTGATGTTGTTTATTTTGGCCGTTACTAATAAATGTTGAGTTCTGAGTATCTTAAATTTAATTTTTTTATACTTTTTATCTTTTAAAAAGGCTTGTAAATCTTCCATAAATCAAAAATAGTAGAATAATATAAAATCAACTAACTTTGCAGAAACTATTAACAAGCAACTTTGAAATTCATACTAACCGACACCCACACCCACTTATACGCATCAGAATTTGATCAGGACAGAAAGCAAGTTATTCAAAAAGCAATTGATGCTGGAGTTTCTCGTTTTTTTATTCCTTCTATTGATTCCAGTTATACTTCAAAAATGTATGATTTGGAAGGTCAATTTCCTGATAATGTTTTTCTGATGATGGGGCTTCATCCAACTTATGTAAAAGAAAACTATTTAAACGAATTAGCTCACGTTGAAGCTGAATTGAAAAAAAAGAAATTCTATGCCATTGGTGAAATCGGTATTGATTTGTTTTGGGATAAAACATTTTTAAAACAACAACAACATGCTTTTAAACATCAAATTCAATTAGCTAAAAAATATAATTTAGGAATTAATATTCATTGTCGTGACGCTTTTGAAGAAGTTTTCGAAGTATTAGAATCTGAAAAAGAGGATACTTTATTCGGAATTTTTCATTGTTTCACCGGTAATTTGGAACAAGCACATCAAGCGATCTCACTTGGCATGAAATTAGGAATAGGAGGCGTTTCTACATTTAAAAACGGAAAAATTGATCAGTTTTTAAACCAAATAGACTTGAAGCATATAGTTTTAGAAACAGACTCTCCTTATTTAGCACCTGTACCATTTAGAGGGAAAAGAAATGAAAGCAGCTACACCTTATTAATAGCTAATAAAATGGCTCAAATATATAATGTTTCTGTTGCTGAAATAGCCGTCATAACAACTGAAAATTCAAAAGCAATTTTTGGGATTTAAAAATAAATCACCTTAAATTCGTTTTTTTTTTGTTATTTTGTTTACCAAAAAAAACAACACATGTCAAAGTTTGATGCTATTCGCCCCTTTTATGATAGTGAAGTAAACAATGCGTTAAAGTCTTCTTTAAATCATCCTATTTTAAAAGCAATGATGAGCTTTACTTTTCCTAATGATGAAAATGAAACTTGGAAAGAAAAACTGAGCAACACCCATTCTATTAGAGATTTTCAATGTAATTTTATATACAAATCAATTCAAAAAGTATTAGAAAAAAGTTCAGATGGTCTATATACAAGTGGTTTTGAAAAATTAAAACCCAATACGGCTTATCTTTTTATTTCCAATCATAGAGATATAATTTTAGACACTTCTTTATTAAATGTAGCTCTTTTTGATCATGGATTGACCATGACTGCCTCAGCAATAGGGGATAATTTAATTCAAAAAGATTTTTTTCATACCTTATCAAAACTCAATAGAAATTTTTTGGTTCAAAGGGCCTTACTTCCTAGAGACTTATTAGAAAGTTCAAAAAAGCTTTCCGAATACATTTCTCAAATGTTGTTGCATGAAAACAGATCGGTTTGGATTGCACAAAGAGAAGGAAGAACCAAAGACGGGAATGATGCAACACAATCGGGTGTTTTAAAAATGTTGTCTATGGGCTCAAATGAAAAAAACATCATGAATTATTTTAAAACGCTTAAAATAGTTCCTGTGTCGCTTTCGTATGAGTATGACCCAACAGACGTATTAAAATTACCACAATTGTTGGCCCAAGCTAAGCAAGAAATATATATTAAAGATAAAAATGAAGATTTTACGACCTTGTTGAGTGGAATTATGGGTCAAAAAAAACGAATACATATTAGTATTGGAGATGTTTTAGAATCAGAAATTGACCAAATTAGTTCTTCAGAATCGAATCCAAATAAACAAATTCAATTATTGACACAAAAAATAGATGATTCTATTTTGAGGTCTTATAAATTGTGGCCCACAAATTTTATAGCTTACGATTTGTTATATAAAACCAACCAATTTGAAGCCCAATATAGCCAAGATGAAAAACAATTGTTTCAAAGAAGATTAGAAATGAGAATTGATGATAACTTTTTACAACTTAAAGATGGGTTTTTAGCCATGTACGCTAATCCAGTTGTAAATAAACTTAAGTATGATGATTCAAGAGTCTAAACCTTCTATTTTATTAATTTATACCGGCGGAACCATCGGTATGATAAAAGATTATGAAACAGGAGTGCTAAAAGCTTTTAATTTTAAAAAGCTACTCAAAAATATTCCAGAATTGCAATTGTTAGATTGTAAAATTGATACTATTTCGTTTGAAGAACCTATTGACTCTTCTAACATTCAAATAGAAAATTGGCAAAATATTGCAATTATTATTCAACAAAATTACGATAATTTTGATGGTTTTGTTGTGTTACATGGTTCAGATACCATGTCTTATAGTTCATCTGCATTAAGTTTTATGCTTGAAAACTTAGATAAGCCCGTTATTTTTACAGGATCACAATTGCCAATAGGAGATTTACGAACAGATGCTAAAGAAAATCTTATTACGGCTATTCAATTAGCATCGTTACAAGAAAATGGCGATCCTGTTTTTAAAGAAGTTTGTCTTTATTTTGAGTATAAGTTATACAGAGGCAACAGAACAACAAAAATAAGTGCCGAACATTTTAATGCATTTGCCTCTCCAAATTTTCCAGAATTAGCAGAATCAGGAGTTTATTTAAAAGTGAATAAAGAATTATTACTTAAAAATAAGGAACAAAAAAAATTAATTGTTCACACCTCATTTGATGATAATGTAATTATTTTAAAATTATATCCCGGAATGAATAAAATGGTTTTTACATCCATTTTAAACACGCCAAATATTAAAGGTATAGTTTTAGAAACCTATGGGTCAGGAAATGCACCTACTTTAAATTGGTTTATTTCTGAACTTCAAAATGCAATAAAAAAGAATATCTGCGTTATTAACGTAACGCAATGTAGTGGAGGAAGTGTTAATATGGGTCAATACGAAACCAGTACCCAGTTAAAAAATATAGGAATAATATCAGGAAAAGACATTACGTCTGAGGCAGCCATAACAAAATTAATGTACTTATTAGGCCAAAAATTAAATTGTAAAATGTTTAAAACTGCATTTGAAACTCCCTTGAGAGGAGAAATGTTATAAAAAATAGTGTAAAAAATTTTTTAAAGAGATAAATTTTATGTTATTTAGCACCTTGAAATTCAGTTCTCCTTTGGAGAGGTGTCCGAGTGGTCGAAGGAGCATGCCTGGAAAGTATGTATACTCCAAAAGGGTATCGAGGGTTCGAATCCCTTCCTCTCCGCACGAATTTTCTTACCAATAAAAGGAGAATTACTTTTAAACAAATTAATTAATTAAATTTAAGAACAACAGCATGAAAAGATTATTTTCTATTTTAGCAATCACAGGGATTATGGCATTCGGAAGTGTACAAGCACAAGAAGCTACAGATTCTACAGCAACAGTAACAGAAGAAGTTGCAGCACAAGCAGAAGCAGTAAGTGAGTTAGTAACATCTACTGATGAAGACGCAGTAGTTGAAACATCATTTACACAAGAATTAAAACAAAGATTTGTTGAAGGTGGCCCTGGTTTTATGGGAATTGTATTGTTATGTTTAATCTTAGGATTAGCAATTGCTATTGAAAGAATTATTTATTTAAATTTATCTACAACAAACACTAAAAAATTAGTTTCAGATGTAGAATCTGCCTTAAAATCGGGTGGAGTTAATGCTGCAAAAGAAGTTTGTAGAAATACAGCTGGACCTGTTGCATCAATTTATTATCAAGGTTTAGATCGTTTTGAGCATGGAGTTGACTCTGCTGAAAAAGCGGTTGTAGCTTATGGTGGAGTTCAAATGGGTCAATTAGAGAAAAACGTATCTTGGATTTCTTT
The DNA here is from genome assembly GCF_963925415.1 of uncultured Flavobacterium sp. Taxonomy (GTDB): domain Bacteria; phylum Bacteroidota; class Bacteroidia; order Flavobacteriales; family Flavobacteriaceae; genus Flavobacterium. The sequence goes on from NZ_CAWUTS010000106.1 coordinate 24,959, forward strand.
ATTTATTGCTTTGGCACCGATGTTAGGTTTCATGGGAACTGTAATTGGTATGATTGAAGCTTTTGACAACATTGAATCTGCAGGTTCTATGGAGCCTTCTTTAGTTGCTGGAGGTATTAAAGTTGCCTTATTAACTACCGTATTTGGATTAGTAGTTGCAATGATACTTCAAGTATTTTACAATTACATTACAGCAAAAATCGATTCTATCGTAAATGACATGGAAGATGCTTCAATAAGCTTAATCGACATGTTATCAGATTATAAAAAATAATAACCTATAAATATATAACTGTTATGAATTTACATAAAGTAACAAAAATAGCAGCTCTTGGTGTAGCGGTACTTAGCCTTATTTTTCTTGCACTAATAATGGCTAGTAGTGATGCTGACAACAGCAGTTGGATTTCTGTTCTTATATATTTATCTTATATAATTCTATTTGCATGTGTTGCAGTAGTTTTAATTTATGTATTTAAGAACTTATCATCAGATAAAGACGCATTAAAAAGCACGTTAATGACAGTAGGTATTTTAGTTGGACTATTAGTAGTATCCTTCTTAATAGCTAATGGAGATGATGTGTACAGTGTTAAAAAAGAATTATTAGTATCGGGGAGCGCTTCTAAAATTGTAAGTACAGGTTTAAATATGTCTTACATTTTAGGTTCAATTTCGCTTTTTTCTGTATTATTTTTCATGATCAAAAACGCAAAAAAATAATAATATGGCAAAGAAAAGAGGTACACCACCAGAAGTTAATGCAGGCTCTATGGCAGATATTGCTTTCTTATTGCTTATCTTCTTCTTAGTTACTACAACTATTGGTGTAGATCAAGGTATTAATAGAAGATTGCCACCAATGCAAGACGAGCCAGATGTTCCGCCAATTAATGAACGTAACATTTTAACTGTTTTAGTTAATATGAACAATCAGTTATTAGTTGAAGAGCAATTAATGGACATTAAAGACCTTAGAAAAGCTGCAATTAAATTTTTAGAAAACAACGGTAAAAACACTTGTGATTACTGTGAAGGAGCAAAAGATCCAGCATCGTCTGATAGCCCTTTAGATGCAGTAATTTCATTGTCAAACGATTCTGAAACTACTTATGAAACATATTTAGCCGTTCAAAACGAATTAGTAGCCGCTTATAATTTTTTAAGAAACAGAGAAAGTCTTAAAAAAAATGGTGTTACATTTTCAGAACTGGAGTATATTTATAACGACCCAGCATCAAAAGGTAAATATACAGATAAACAAATTGAAGTAGTTGAGAAAAAAGTGAAGTTTATTCAAGAAATATTTCCTCAAAGACTTTCAGAAGCAGAACCAAAACGAAGTAACTAATAAATTTTAGAAAAATGTCTAAATTTAATAAGAAAAAAACAGGCGAAACGCCAGGAATTTCAACAGCATCATTGCCAGACATCGTATTTATGCTTTTGTTTTTCTTTATGGTTGCTACTACTATGAAAGATAGCGATTTAATGATTGAAAATAGGTTGCCAAAAGCAGATCAAACTTCTAAATTATTTAAGAAGGAGTATGTTATGTATATTTATGCTGGAAAACCAAGTGATAGATATCAAAGCACTTATGGATCAAATCCTAGAATTCAATTGAATGATAGGTTGTCAAACCCATCTGATATTCAAAATTTTGTAACTTCAGAAAGAGCTTCAAGAAATTCAGATGCTGAACCCTATTTAACTGCTTCATTAAAAATTGATAGAGAAGTTAAAATGGGCTTGGTTACAGAAATTAAACAAGAATTAAGAAAAGCGGATCAATTAAAAGTAAATTATACGGCTGCTCAAGGGAGTCCAATTAAAAATTAAAAATTTGCTTTAATAAAAAATAAAAAGGTATCCATATTTGGATGCCTTTTTTTTATTAATTTTATAAAAAATTTTAAAGTGAAAAAGTTTTTGTTGCTTTTTTTAACGCTATCCTCTTTTTTTGTATTCTCACAAGAAGAAAAAAAGGCTGTTGTTGACTCTTTGTTTAGAGAAGACCAAATGTATGTATTACTTTCCTTTAATTTATTACAAAATAAGCCAACTGATTTTAATCAACATGCTCTTTCTTCGGGTATTTCTTTTGGATTTTTAAGAGATATGCCTATTAATAAAAAACGAACTTGGGCACTAGCAACAGGTTTAGGTTATTCATATTCAAATTTAAAAAGTAATATTAAAATTGAAACAAGTTCTTCAACAATTTCTTATTCTATTGATAATAATTTTGAAAAAAATAAACTAATACTGCATCAACTTGATATTCCTTTAGAAATTCGTTGGCGAAACGCCACTTTTGATAGCCATAAATTTTGGCGTATTTATTCAGGTTTTAAATTATCTTATTTATTTGCTGAAAAAGCTGAATTTATTTCTACTACAGAAACTATAAAAGTGAACAACATTAATGATTTATCTAAAATTAAATACGGAGCATACCTCTCTGTTGGAAATAATACGGGTAATATTTATGCCTATTACGCGTTAAGCCCTCTGTTTAAAAATGTAAAAATCAATAACGAAGATTTAAAGCTAAAATCGTTTTATATTGGATTGGTTTTTTATATTTTATAAATAATATTGCCATAAAATAATTTGGGATATAAGCCCAATGATCGACCCAGAAATTAATTCACTCACAGAATGCGACTTCATGTATAGTCTAGATGAAGCAACACTTCCTACTACAAAAATCTCACAAGCTATTAATGAAATAAGAGAGGTGTTTAAATACAACCCAAGGCATATTGTAAAAGCCAATAATGAGCAAACGCCCATCATGTGTAAACTAATTTTAATAGAAACAAAAGTTAGCATAAAAGCACTAACAGCGGCAATTAACCCTCCAACAAAAAAGTAATAAAGAATATATATATCATTTATTAAACTGCTAAATTTTATGAGCAGTATTAAAAAAATTATTTGTAAAAGTATGGGTGTTTTACGTTCTTGAATTGTAGCTTCAGTAAAAGAGTTTATATAACCCGTTGCCTTTAATAAAAAATAAATTGAAAGAGGCAATAATAATGTTAATATAAGAACTTGAATTACTAATAGTAAGGTAAAAGAAGAAAAAATTGCTGTTTTTGAAGTTATTAAATAAATTAAAAGGCCATATATAGATATAAATATAGGGTGAAACACATATGAAAATAAAGGGAGTAATTTTTTTATGTCCATTACATCAAATTAAATCTTTTTACGCAATCGTGCAACAGGGATATCTAGTAATTCTCTATATTTTGCAATCGTTCTTCGTGCTATAGGATAACCTTTTTCTAACAATAATTCGGCTAATTTGTCATCAGGTAGTGGTTTCTTTTTGTCTTCATCTGCAATAACTTGTTGCAATATGTTTTTAATTTCAATAGTAGAAACTTCTTCTCCTTGATCATTAGTCATAGACTCACTAAAATATTCTTTGATTAGCTTGGTTCCATATGGAGTATCTACATATTTACTATTAGCAACTCGAGAAATTGTAGAAATATCAAGTCCCACCAAATCGGCTATATCTTTTAATATCATAGGTCGAAGATTAGACTCTTCACCATCTAAAAAATATTCTTTTTGGTAATGTATAATAGCATTCATCGTAACATATAAAGTTTCGCTGCGTTGTTTAATTGCATCAATAAACCATTTTGCTGAATCTAATTTTTGTTTTATAAATTGAACTGCGTCTTTTTGCGAATTTGATTTATTACTAGTGTCTTTATAGGTCTTTAACATGTCTTGATAATCTTTAGACACATGAAGCTCAGGTGCGTTTCTGCCGTTTAAAGTTAATTCTAATTCTCCATCAACAATTCTAATAGTAAAATCGGGCACTATGTGTTCTGTCATTTTTTGATTTCCGTCATAGGCTCCTCCTGGCTTTGGGTTTAATCGTTCAATTTCGTCAATAGCTTTACGCAATTGATCTTTTGAAGCGTCAAATTTTTGAAGCAATTTTTCATAATGTTTTTTAGTAAAAGCATCAAATTGGTCTTCAATAATTTTAGTAGCCAAATCAACAGACTCACTAGGTGTTTTGTGTTTCAATTGAAGCAACAGACACTCTTGTAAATCACGAGCAGCAACACCAGATGGCTCCAGCTCTTGTACAACAAGTAATATTCGTTCTACTGTTTTTTCATCGGTATATAGCCCTTGAGTAAAAGCCATATCATCAACCATATCTTGAACAGTTCTTCGGATGTAACCCATATCGTCAATACTGCCCACTAAAAATTCGGCAATATTGCGCTCATTGTCATTTAATATAAAGGTATTCAATTGATTTATTAAATCTTGATGAAAACTGATGCCAGCTGCAAGAGGCATAGAGCGATCTTCATCATCATCGCTAAAATTATTGGCTTGATATTTATAATCGGGTGTTTCGTCGTTACTTAAATACTCATCAATGTTAATGTCTCCAGTTTCAATTTGCTCGTTGTAGTCATCATCATTATCAAAGTCATCAGTAGAAATGTCAGAAAAGTCGTCTTCATTTTTTTCTTCCTCTTCTTTTCCGTTTTCTAATGCTGGATTTTCAACTAATTCTTCTTCAAGACGTTGTTCAAAAGCTTGTGTAGGCAATTGAATCAACTTCATCAACTGAATTTGTTGTGGAGATAATTTTTGTGATAATTTAAATTGTAAACTGTGTTTAAGCATTTTATATAGGTTAACAGCTTAACTGTTGATTTGTTTATTGAATTAATTAAAACAAATTTACAATTTAACAATTCAAATTTTTAACAATTTAACAAAAAACTAAAATTCAGCATTTTGAGGAGTTCTTGGAAAAGGAATCACATCCCGAATATTTGACATTCCTGTCACAAATAACACCAAGCGTTCAAACCCTAATCCAAAACCCGAATGAACAGCGCTACCAAATCGGCGGGTGTCTAAATACCACCACAACTCTTTTTCTTCAATTCCCAAGGCCTGCATTTTTTCTATCAAAACATCATATCGTTCTTCTCTTTGAGAGCCTCCAACGATTTCTCCAATACCTGGAAACAAAATATCCATGGCTCTAACAGTTTCCTTTCCAGGCTCTGTATTGTCGTTTAATCGCATGTAAAAGGCTTTGATATTGGCAGGATAATCATACAAAATTACAGGACACTTGAAGTGTTTTTCTACTAAATAGCGTTCGTGTTCACTTTGTAAATCAGCTCCCCATTCTTTTATAATGTAGTTAAATTTTTTCTTTTTATTTGGAGTTGAATCTCTCAAAATATCAATAGCTTCTGTATAAGAAACACGTTTAAAGTTGTTTTCTAAAACGAAGTTTAATTTTTGCAACAAACTCATTTCGCTTCTTTCCGTTTGAGGTTTAAATTTTTCTTCTTCCAGCAAGCGCTGTTCCAAGAAAGCCAAATCATCACCACATTTGTCTAGGGTGTACTTAATTACATGCTGAATAAAGTCTTCAGCTAAATCCATATTAGCATCTAAATCGTTAAAAGCAACTTCAGGTTCAATCATCCAAAATTCAGCTAAATGACGAGACGTATTAGAGTTTTCGGCTCTAAATGTTGGCCCAAAAGTATATACTTGTCCTAAAGCCATGGCATAGGTTTCTGCTTCTAACTGCCCTGATACAGTTAGGTTTGTTTCTTTACCAAAAAAATCGGCTGTATAATTTACGTTTCCTTCTTCTGTTCTCGGTGTTTTGTCAAAAGGTAAAGCAGTTACTTTAAACATTTCGCCAGCACCTTCGGCATCACTACCCGTAATGATAGGAGTGTTTACATATACAAACCCACGCTCTTGAAAATAGTTATGAACTGCAAAAGAAAGTACCGATCGAACACGCATAATTGCTCCAAAAGCATTTGTTCTAATGCGTAAATGTGCATTTTCTCTTAAAAATTCAAGCGAATGTTTTTTGGGTTGTATGGGATAATCCTCGGGATTTGAATCGCCTAAAATTTCAACTTTATGCACTTGAATTTCTACGCTTTGTCCTTTTCCTTTACTCTCTTGTAAAATTCCTGATACAGAAATTGCAGACCCTGTCGTAATTCTTTTTAAGGTTTCATCAGGGGTATTTTCAAAATCGACAACACATTGGATATTATGTATGGTTGAACCGTCATTCAACGCTATAAATTGATTGTTTCTAAATGTTCTAACCCAACCCTTAGCGGTTACTTCTTGTAACTTTTTGGCGCTGTTTAACAGGTCAATTACTTTAGTATGTTTCATGAATTCTAATATTTAATGCAAATATAAGTAAATTTTAAAAAGCTAAACTATAAACAACAATTGTATTTATACTAAACTTTGCTTATTCCAAAGTTCAAAATATTTACCTTTTTGAGACAAAAGAACATTGTGATTACCACTTTCTACAACAGCACCGTTTTCCATAACTAATATAGTATCAGCGTTGGCAATTGTACTTAATCTGTGTGCAATAACAATTACTGTTTTGCCTTGATTTTTAAAATCTTTTATTACACTTTGCACCAATTGCTCCGAGTTTGTGTCTAAAGCAGAAGTTGCTTCATCCATTAGCAATATTTCTGGGTTTTTGTATAAGGCTCTTGCAATGGCTATTCGTTGTTTTTGACCACCAGAAAGCATTGCGCCATTTTCTCCAATTTGGGTTTCAAAGCCATTAGGTAGTTTTTCAACAAATTCAGAAATTCCTAGTTTTTTGGATAATTCTAAAACGACTTGAATATTTGGAAATGAATCTCCTAAAGCAATAAAACCACCTTCAATTTTTTCTTCTTGTATATTTAATTCAACTAATTCATTTTAATTTAATAATTCAACGTTTAAATTTTTCATTATCAACTAAGTTCTCGAGATATTTTGATATTGTAAAATTTGTATAAAATTTTACACAAAAAAATAACTAATAATAAACAATCATTACTTTTACGGTATTATTTGTAATAAAAAATTATAAAAAAGATTTTAGAAAAGATAAAAGAAATACGTACAGACAAAGGATATAGTCACAAATATATGGCCTTAGAGCTAGATATTAGTCAGGTTGCTTATTCAAAATTAGAAAAATTAGATACAAAACTATCTGTATAACGTTTGTATAAAATTGCAGCTATTTTAGAGGTTAAAGTTGGTGATATATTAGATATTCAGCCCAATAATCAATTTAATCAAACGAATAAAGAAAACT
>NZ_CAWUTS010000107.1:0-10477 GCF_963925415.1 uncultured Flavobacterium sp.
AAACAACAACTATTGGAAAATTAGCACACCAGTTTAAACAATTAGGCTATAACGTTGTCCTAGGAGCTGGAGACACTTTTAGAGCTGCGGCTATTGACCAATTGCAAATATGGGCAGATCGTGTTGGTGTTACTTTAGTAAAACAACAAATGGGGAGTGACCCAGCCTCTGTAGCTTTTGACACCTTAGAATCTGCTGTAGCTCAAAATGCAGATGTTGTTATTATTGATACCGCAGGTCGTTTGCATAATAAAGTTAATTTAATGAACGAGTTAACCAAAGTAAAGCGTGTCATGCAAAAAGTTGTACTAGATGCACCACACGAGGTATTATTAGTTTTAGATGGCTCAACGGGTCAAAATGCATTTGAACAAGCCAAACAATTTACTGCAGCAACAGAAGTAACTTCTTTAGCGATTACCAAACTAGATGGAACAGCTAAGGGTGGGGTTGTTATTGGAATTTCAGATCAATTTCAAATTCCAGTAAAATATATAGGTATTGGCGAAGGTATAGAAGACCTTCAGGTATTTAATAAGTATGAATTTGTAGATTCTTTTTTCAAATAAAACCATGAAAAAATCAATTTTAAAAAAACCTTTTGCATTGTTTTTTTTTGCAACTGTTTTAGCCTTAGTAGCCTATTTTTTTGATAACGAAAATGTTTTTGTGATGTTAAGATTAACTTCTTTTGTAATCTATCTTTACTTTTTACATAAACTATTTAAAAAGTTCAAAAAAACTAAGAAATAATCAATTAATTAAATTGTTTAATTTTTCCCAAAGTGTATTGTCAAAATTAGTTAAGGCAGAACCTGTATCACCTGCAGTGTCGCCCATTCTTATGATCACCAACTTTTTACTCGGTACAATATAAATTTTTTGATCATTTTTGCCTAAAGCTGCATGCATGTCTGCAGGAGCATTAGGAATCAAATCACCATTAAATTCCCATTGAGATTGAGGTAAATGATACGTACTTTTGCCATTAAGCCACCATAAATATCCATAAGCTTGATTAATGTTTTGTGATGTATTTGTTGCTTCAATCACATAACTTTCGGGTACAATTTGTGTTGATTTCCATTTTCCCTTGGCATAAATCATCAAGCCAAAACGCGCCATACTTCGAGCATTACTCCAGTAGATACTCAGTCCATTGTTCTGATACCAAGTGCCTAACATGCCTAATCTATCTCTTAATTTTAAATTGAAGTATGTGTCCCAAGATTGATTACTTGCTTGTGCAACAACATCTTGCATTTTTACAAATACATTATGATAAGCCCATCGAGTACCTGCGTCAGCAACATATTGCAAATTTGCAGGTGTTACATCATCTCCTAAAGTGTCATCTAAACCCGAATTCATGGATAGTAAGTTTTTACATGTAATTGCATTTTCTTTATCCATAGGGGCACTTGTCCAACCTGTTCCTAAATAGTCTGAAACTTTAGAATTAAGATCAATGATTCCTTCATTTTGAGCAATTCCAGCAGCTGCACTTGTTAATGTTTTTCCTGCACTTGCCCAGTACCAAGACGATATCGCCGTATGTGTTCCAAAATAATGTTCAACAACTATCTTTCCATTATGTAAAATGATAAAACTTTTGGTATTTTTTAATTCCAAATAATCCAACAAGGGTTGAATGCCATTTGTATTCCAACCCAAACTACCAACCGATTTGGTTTCCCAGTCTGCAGATTCGTTTGGAGGAAAATATACAGCATCCGAATTAGCAATTAAGGTGTCATCTGAGCACGAAAGCAGTACAAAAATAAGTATAAGTTGTAGGGATGTTTTTTGCATTAAGCTGAAATAAAAATTAGACATATAATTTAAGACAATAATTGTGTAAAATAGTTTAATTCAAAATTAAATATTTGTAATTTAGTAGCATAATAATATCCTATGAAATTTCGCATTTTATTTATAAGTTTTTTTATGGTTTTAATTTCCTGCAAAGAGTATATAAAGCCAATAGGTTTAGATAGCCTTAGCGGTTATTGGGAAATTGAAAAAGTTATTTTACCGGATGGTTCTGAAAAAATTTACAAAGCCAATGATACGTTTGATTATTTTGAATTGAACGATAGCCTTAGTTTTAGAAAAAAAGTAGTACAGCAATTTGATGGTTCGTTTATTTCTAATGAAGTTTTAGAAAAATTTACAATAACTACAAAGGATGGTATTTATTTTATCAATTATACTACGAAATATGCCAAATGGCAAGAAGAAATTTTATCTTTAAACAATGAAAAATTAGTTGTTAAAAATAATAACGAATTTGAATACCATTATAAAAAACCCGTTCTTTTTTCACCTAAATAACATAAAAGTAGAGACACTTTACAATACATATGGCTAAACGATTTAATGAAGAACATTCCATACAAGATTTATTAAAACAATTTATTCAAGTCAATAAATTAGATGCCGGAATGGATAAAATTGATGTTGAACAGGCTTGGAAAAGCCTTATGGGTACTGGTGTAAATAATTATACAGAAGAAGTAGTACTCAAAAAAACAACACTTTATGTTAAGTTGTCTTCGGCTGTGTTAAGAACCGAATTAAGTTATGGGAAAGAAAAAATTATAAAAATGATTAATGAAGAGCTCAAAAAAGAAGTCGTAATCAATTTAGTTTTAAGATAAATAATAGAAACCTCAATAATTACATTGAGATTTCTATTAACAAACTAACCTAAATTTTAACAAACAAACCTCAATTAAAATTGAGCTGTTTCAGTTGAATCCTTCATAGCTACAGTTGATGACAAACCTGCTGTAACTGTATTTTGTACTTCATCAAAGTAAGTTGTGCCAACAAAATTTTGATGCTTAACGGCTCTAAATCCTTCTGCTTGTAAGGCAAATTCTTTTTCTTGTAATTCAGAATAACCAGCCATTCCTTTTTTCTTGTATGCTAAAGCTAATTCAAACATTGATGTATTTAATGCATGAAATCCGGCCAAAGTGATGAATTGGAATTTATAACCCATTTTAGCAATATCTTCTCTAAATGTTTCCATTTGTGCAACTGATAGCTTTGCCGCCCAATTAAATGATGGAGAACAGTTGTATGCTAATAATTTACCTGGAAATTTAGCATGTATTGCATTTGCAAATTTTTGAGCCTCCCCAATATCGGGTGTTGATGTCTCTAGCCAAATTAAATCGGCGAAAGGAGCATAAGACAATCCTCTGTCTATACCTTGATCAATTCCAGCATTTACATGAAAAAAGCCTTCTGGAGTTCGCTCTCCTGTTATAAATTTTCGATCTCTTTCGTCAATATCGCTTGTTAGTAAATTTGCAGCTTCGGCATCTGTTCTGGCTACTATTAAAGTAGGAACATTCATAGTATCTGCAGCTAATCTAGCGGCAATTAATTTGTTGATTGCTTCTTGTGTTGTAACCAAAACTTTTCCGCCTAAGTGTCCACATTTTTTAGCAGATGAAAGTTGGTCTTCAAAATGTACACCTGCAGCACCAGCTTCAATCATCGCTTTCATTAATTCAAAAGCATTCAAATTACCGCCAAAACCTGCTTCTGCATCAGCAACTATAGGAACTAAATAATCTTTTTTATTTTCAATTTCATTTACAGATTGAATTTGATCAGCACGTAATAACGCATTGTTAATTCTTTTAACTACAAGAGGCACACTGTTTACAGGATATAATGATTGATCAGGATACATTTCTCCAGCTACATTTGCATCTGCAGCAACTTGCCAGCCGCTTAAATATATGGCTTCTAAACCAGCATCTACTTCTTGTATAGCCTGATTGCCTGTTAATGCTCCAAGACCCGCAACCCACTCTTGATTATTTAATTTATGCCAAAGAATTTCTGCTCCACGGCGTGCAATTGAATATTCAATTTGGTAAGAACCTTGTAACTTTACCACTTTTTCTGCAGAATAAGGTCTTTCAATTCCTTTCCATCTTGGATTTGTTGTCCAATCTGTAATTAATTCTTGAATTCTTGCATTTGTTTTCATAATTTTGTACTGCTTTTTAATAGTTATTTATAATTATTGAATTTACTGTCAGGTGTTCTAGCATCTGGCAGTTTTTTTTAGTCTAAATATTGATATGCTTTTAAAGTTAAAAATTCATCGAGTTCTTTATTTAATATCATTTCACTAAATAAGTTTGTAGCTAGATCAAATTTGCCTTTTTCAAATCGTTCTATTCCTACATATTTCTTAATTTTTTCAAGTTCAACTTCTATGTGTTTTTGATACAGTTTTGCAGAACATTTTTCTCCGTTTTCAAGAACAACTTCTTTATCTAACCAATTCCATAACTGAGCTCTTGATATTTCTGCCGTTGCAGCATCTTCCATCAAATTATATAAAGCAGCGGCACCAACACCCATTAACCAAGACTCAATATACAGGATGCCTACGTTAATGTTTTTTTGAACACCAAGTGTTGTTATTGTTCCTTTTGGCAACTCGAGTAATTGTTTTTCTGTAATTGTTGTGTCAGCATGCTTTATATGCATTTGATTTTTTGTAGTCATATGCGCGTTAAAAATTTCCATTGCTAATGAAACCAATCCTGGATGTGCAACCCATGTACCATCGTGACCATTTTTTACTTCACGTATTTTGTCTGCTTTTACCTTTTCAAAAGCAATTTTATTAGCTTCTTCATTATTTTTTATTGGAATTTGTGCGGCCATTCCACCAATAGCTAAAACATTTCTTTTATGACAAACTTGAATTACACGCAACGAATAAGCACTCATAAATGAACTAGCCATAGTTACTTGATCTCTGTCTGGAACTATAAAGTCAGTATGCTTTTTTAATTTTTTTATGTAAGAAAAAATATAATCCCAACGGCCGCAATTTAAACCTGCCATGTGATCTTTTAATTCAAAAATAATTTCGTCTAATTGAAAACTTGCCGTTATAGTTTCTATAAGAACGGTTGCTTTAATTGATCCTTTAGGAATATTTACATATTTTTGAGCAAATACAAAAACATCATTCCACCAGCGAGCTTCTTCATAGTGTTCTAATTTTGGTAAATAGAAATAAGGAGCTAATCCCTGTGCTTTTAATGTAGTTGCATTGTTAAAAAAGAATAAGCCAAAGTCGACTAAAGCTCCAGAAAGAAATTCGGATTGCAGTTTTAAATTTTTATCTTCTAAGTGCAAACCTCTTGGACGAACCAGTAAAGTTGCAGTTTCATTGTTAAGAGTATATTTTTTTCCGTTTTGATGTAACGAAATGGTTTTGTCAATAGCGTCTTTTAAGTTTTGTTGTCCCTCCATTAAGTTAGACCAAGTAGGGGAGCAGCTATCTTCAAAATCAGCCATAAACACCTTTGCCCCAGAGTTTAAAGCATTAATAACCATTTTTCTATCAACTGGCCCTGTAATTTCGACCCTTCTGTCTAAAAGAATTTCGGGTATTGGAGCAGCTGTCCAATTTGAATTTCTTATGTGTTCGGTTTCTAACGGAAATTTTGGAGTTTCTCCAAGATCAAATTTTTGTTGCTGTAATTTTCTTTTTTCTAAAAGTTCAATTCTTTGCTGATTAAAGTTTAAATGAAGTGCTTCTAAAAAAGTTAAAGCATCTTCGTTAAGTAATGAAGTCGTAACAGATTTGTTTACTACTTGAATTTTTTTTTGTGTTACAGTTTTCATGGTAATAGAAATTATATTATTAGCTTGTACAATAGTATAAAAAATATTTTTACAAAACAAGCGAACGTTCGCTAAATATATTAATAATTTAAATTTGTGTGTTTTTATTCTGTTTTAATGTATATTTGTTACTTAATATGTTGGTTTTATAATAGCGTTTACAGCCCTGGTAAATGTGGTATCTTTTTTTTTGCTATTTAAACAAGTGTCGTTAAGCATATATTAGAAGCAAAAAAGATTAAATAAACAAGGGGGCATTGCTATCTGGCAGATTGTTTACAAGCGTAACAAGACTAAGCCTTTTTACTTTAAATAAAAATGGAGTAAAATTTAATACAGAAATAATGATAGAAGAAGAATATATTAGATTAATTTTTGGTTTAAAATTAAAGCAACTTAGATCCGATAAAAACTTATCGCTGTTTGGTTTGGCAAAAACAACCGGATTGTCTAAATCGTATTTAAACGAAATAGAAAAAGGAAAAAAATATCCAAAACGCGACAAAATATTACTCTTGTCAGAAGCTCTTGATACTACTTATGATCAAATGGTTTCCTTAAAGTTAGATAAAAATTTAGCACCTATTGGTGAAATACTTCAATCTAGAATTTTAAAAGAAATTCCGTTAGATGTTTTTGGAATTAAAGAAGGTGATTTAATCGATATTATTGCCGAAGCACCTGTTAAAGTCAATACTTTTATCAGTACCCTTTTTGAAATTGCAAAACATTATAATTTAACACGAGAAAGCTTTTTTTTAGCCGCATTGCGATCGTATCAAGAAGCAAATAACAATTATTTTGAAGATATAGAATTGCAAGTTGAAAAGTTTGCAAAAGCATATTCTATTGATTTAACCAAACGTTTAAAAGTAGAGGATTTAGAAGATATCTTGATTGAAGAATATGGCTACACCATTAACAATGAAGAATTAACAGGGCATACAGAATTAAATAATTTGAGATCGGTTTATGTGCCTTCTTCAAAAACGTTGCTAGTTTCGTCTGATACAGATGACTCTCAGCGTATGTTTATTTATGCTAAAGAAATTGCCTATAATTTTTTAGATATTTCAGATAGATTGTATACGTTTTCATGGATTAAATTTAAAAGTTTTGATCAAGTTTTAAATAATTTTTTAGCCTCTTATTTTGCGGGTTCATTGTTAATACCACGTAAGGCTTTAGTTAAAGAACTGAAGGTTTTTTTTGAAAACAAAACCTTTAACACAATTGAATTTCAAAAGATGATGGATAAATTTACAGACTCTCCTGAAACTTTTTACCAACGTTTAACTAATATATTGCCTAAAGATTTTAATCTTAAAAATTTGTTTTTCTTGAGATTTTCCTATAAACCCGAGCGTAATCACATTCGATTAACCAAAGAATTACATATAACTAATTTACTAGAGCCGCATGCAAATGAAAGAAACGAGCATTATTGTCGACGTTGGGCCTCTATACAAACCTTAATAAAAATTCCTGATTCTGATAAAAATCATTTATTTGAACATCAAATTTCATCTTATCCACATACAGAAAACACTTATTTAGTTTTGTCGTCTGCGACAAAAGATCCATTTAAAAACGGCTATTTTAGAAGTATTTCTATTGGTATTTTAATTTCAGCTCACTCGGTTAATAAAATTGGTTTCTTACAAGATCAAAAGATTCGGGTTAAACAAGTTGGAGTTACTTGTGAATCATGTTCTATTTTAAACTGTAGCGAAAGAGTAGCGCCACCAAGAAATTTAGAACGCAAAGAACGCTTTGTAAAAACAGATAATATAGTGTCCGAAATTATGGAAAAGTATAAATAAAAAAAACCACTTTTTAAAAAAGTGGTTTTTTTATATTCTAAAATTATTAATTAAAACTGCTCTCTTCCTGAAAAATGAAAAGCAGCTTCAATTGCAGCATTTTCATCAGAATCTGAACCATGAACAGCATTTTCTCCCATTGAAGTTGCGTATTTGTTACGAATAGTTCCTTCAACAGCGTCTGCTGGGTTTGTAGCACCAATTAAAGTTCTAAAATCAGCTACAGCGTTATCTTTTTCTAAGATAGCTGCCACAATAGGACCTCTTGTCATAAACTCAACTAGTTCGCCATAAAATGGTCTTTCAGCGTGAACAGCATAAAATTCTTTTGCGTCAGCAATTGTTAATTGTGTTAATTTCATTGCTATAATTTTGAAGCCACCTTCAGTAATCATATTTAAAATTCCACCAATGTGTCCGTTTTCGACACCATCGGGCTTAATCATTGTAAAAGTTCTGTTCGTTGCCATAACGTTTTATTTTTTTTATATGAGTGCAAAAATAGTATTTTTTTAAAGATTTACAAGTATAGTTTGTGTTATATAACTATTACGTTAAAAACGTGCTCCAAAGGCTTTAACTCATTAAATAGCGCATTCAATAATTTAGGCCCAAATTCTATATAATATTCAGAAAAATTAGCTTTTCGTTCTTGTAAACTTTGTTTAGGAAATAATTCGTCTTGCAAATAAATTATGCGTTCTAGTTTTTCAGCTAGGGCTCTTTTTTCAGCTTTTAACAAGCGTTTTTCAAGGTTTTCCAACCCTTTTATTTGTTTGACTTCTTGAGCTCTTATAGCGCCAAGAAATGATTTGTCTGTTTGTTTTGCAATATCGTATAAAGCTTCAAATTGCTTTTTTAAATATTCTTTTTGAGGTGTAAAATCTATTTCTAAATGAGATAAAACTTTTGTTTTATTCGTAATTAAAACTTCTTGTTTGCTGAATAAATCAGCCCATGTTAACGCTAACTTGTCTGCTTTTTTTACTTGTTTTTTTGTTGCAATTAAGGCAGAATTACGAACTAAAAGTATTGGAAAAGTGATGTTGTTAACTTCAAAATTTGATTTTAATTGCAACCAATAAGCTAATTCACCACCACCACCAATATAGCACAAATTAGGTAAAATTACTTCTTGGTACAAAGGGCGTAATATTACATTAGGGCTAAATTTTTCAGGATGATTTTCTAATTCAGTTATAATTTCACTTTCCGAAAAAGTATAATTCGTATTTAGAACCTTATAACTCTTGTTTTCATAAACAATACGTTCCCGTATATGATCTTCAATATAAAACAAGTTAATTTCACGTGGATTCACTTGAATTTTATATTCAGATAATAGTTTGTTAGTCTTTAAAACTTCTTCACTGGCAGTTTGATGCAGCAATTCTTTTTTTGCATAAGAAATAAACAATTGTTTTAAATTTTTAGTATCACCATCTAAAATGACCAATCCTTTTTCTTTAAAAATTTCATTAGCAATATAACGCGTAGCATCGGCTAAATTGTTGTATTTTAAATAGCCATTTTTAAATAAATCCTTTAAATAAGTTGCGTTTTCTCCTAAATCTAATTCATCAGAAAAGGCTTTAAAAATTTCTTTTAACCCTTCAGTAGATAATCTTCCTACAGGACCAAAGCTTTCTTTTTGCCATTTAATTTGGTTTCCTTTAAACCAAAAATGATTGATTTCTTCAAAATCATGATCTTCTGTCGCCATCCAATAAATAGGAACAAAATTTTGTTTAGGATACTCTCTTTTTAACTGTTCAGAGAGGTTTATAGTCGAAATTATTTTATATAAAAAATACAAAGGTCCTGTAAATAAATTTAACTGGTGTCCTGTTGTTACGGTAAAAGTATTTGATTCGTTTAAAAGTTCAATGTTACTGGCAGTTGCTTCTGATGGCTCAAAATTTGCATATTGTTTTTGAAGAGACTCAACCAATATTTTTCTATTTTCAATTGGAAAGTTGTTTTGTTTTTCTTGTATTTGTTCAGAAAAATGCTCCAATTTTGGTAATCTATTGTACAAAGCTTTCAATTCCGAATTTTCGGAAGTGTTTTCATCTAAATAATCATTTGTTAATTTAGTAAAATAACCTGATTCTTGATAGCTTATACAGTCAGATGGCATCGATTTTTTTTGTAAAAGTAGTAATTTTCATTTTTTAAATTAGCAAATAAATCTTAAAATAACTTTACCTTTACAAAAATAATTAATTTGCAAAACATACTCTTAATAACACCTCCTTTTACCCAGCTTAATACACCGTATCCAGCAACGGCCTATATAAAAGGTTTTTTAAATACCAAACACATTGATTCATATCAAATGGATTTAGGTATCGAAGTGATTTTAAATATGTTTTCAAAAGAAGGTTTAGAAAATTTGTTTAGTATTTCAGGGGAAAGAATTTCAGAAAATTGCAAACGCATTTTTGCTTTACAAAACAATTACATTCATACAATTGATAATGTAATTGAATTTCTTCAAGGTAATAACCTCACGTTAGCTCGTCAAATATGCAGTGGTAACTTTTTGCCCGAAGCCTCACGTTTTAATCAATTAGACGATTTGGAATACGCTTTTGGTTCTATGGGAATGCATGATAAGGCCAAGCATTTAGCAACTTTATATTTAGAAGACTTATCTGATTTTATCGTTGAATGCATCGATGAAAATTTTGGATTTAGTCGATATGCTGAACGTTTGGGAGAAAGTGCCAATTCTTTTGATGAATTATATGAGTCCCTGCAACTTGAGCACTCATTTATTGACGTATTAACTCTAGAAATTTTAAAAAAACGATGCCTTGAAACACAGCCCAAATTGGTATGTATTTCAGTGCCCTTCCCTGGCAATTTATACAGTGCTTTTCGCTGCGCTCAATATCTAAAAATTAATTTTCCTGGAATAAAAATTGCAATGGGCGGAGGATTTCCAAATACTGAATTGCGCTCTCTCACAGATATAC
>NZ_CAWUTS010000108.1:0-5483 GCF_963925415.1 uncultured Flavobacterium sp.
CAAGCCTAAAATGCGCTGAGCTGTATTTGTTAAGTATGTCTACCGCAGAAGTTAATAAAGGGATCTCTCGCCTTTTATTTGTTTTAATCTGATCAACGCGAATGTGTTGCTCATCATTAATAATCATAATGTTGTCCAGCGTTAACTCCATAGCATCGCAAAATCGCAATCCCGTATAACATGAGAACATGAATATATCTCTTACTGCATCCAATGTCTTGTTGTAACTAAAGTCTAAGCTGTTTATGCTAGTAAGCTCATCTCTTTTATGTTTGGGATAATGGGGCTCATGGATTGATTGTTGCAAAAGACGAGATAGGAGACTTAGGTCCTGAAAACTTCACAAGTACAACGGGTGTAGTTTGGATCAAAAATTATACAACAACATATGGGGCATTTAGATCAGGTCTTGGTGGTGGATATGCAAATACAACTCTCATGATATCAAAAACCACTACTGATATTAATTCTCAATGGTATAATTATTCACAGGCTAGTTCTTTTGATTTTTATAGTGCATTTTTAGTACAACAATATAGACCTTCACTTCAAGCTAACGAAGTAAGATATGGTGATTGGTATTTACCATCAAGAGGTGAACTTGAATATTTATATACTAATAAAGACAATATAGCAGGTTCAGGATATAATCCTGCCCATACCTATTGTAGTTCAACAGAAACCAATGACAGTTATGCTTATGTACTTAATACTAATGGTACCGTAAATACAAATACAGTAAATAATAATTCTAATGCCTGGTCTGCAAAAAATGGGTTATATTTTGTTTTGCCTATTAGAATGTTTTAAACTAACTTTTAAAACAAATATTTTTTACCAAATAATAAACAACAACAAAAGCCTCATGATTTTTCTTGAGGCTTTTGTTTTAAATTTTAAAAAAAAATATTATTTCTAACTTTTTTGATTCTGTTTAGATGTTGTTATATGTGTTAACTATATATAGTTTTTGATAGCTCACATAGTTTGTTTTTTATACTTAAAAAGTACAGTATTACTATTTTATTAAAAATAATAATAAAGGGTTTTATAAATGCTTGACTTTTAAAACACAACCTAAAGATTCTAAAATTAAAACATAATGAGTCTTTGTTATGTCTTTTACAACAGCATACTGTTCAGAAAAGACCCCTGAATCTAATTTTACTTTTTGACCAATTTTATATGCTGAGACCGATACTTCAGTATTGTCAACAGTAAGCCATTCTTTAATAGTGTTAATTTCGAAGTCTTTTACAACAGCATGTTTTCCCAACCAAAACAAATAGCGAACTACCCCGGGCGATATAAATACGTTGTTTCGGTCTTTTTCATCTAACTGCACAAATATATAATTATTGAACAAAGGAACTTCTACTTTCTTTTTTCTATCTGACCATTGACGCACTTTTACAACAGTTGGACAATAACAATTTATCCCAATTTTGATTAATTGCTCTGCCGTTTTTTTTTCCCATTTGGGTTTGGTATACAATACATGCCAATTCATTTTATTTTTTTTGAGTTTTAATGTTTTTAATTAGCCATTATATTTATTTGCTTTCTAGTTGCCTAGGTTACTTGTTTTATATAAAAATATGAAGAAAAGTCCTACAAGTAACATAAATTCCTTAATACGTTTAAAAAAAAACATTAATAATTTTATTTATTATCTTTTTAACACTTGTAGCTTTTTTATTAATAAAATTTAAAAAATGTAATTTTGTATGTATTAATAGAAAAGCATATATTTCTGTACAAATATTTATTTTTTTTTTTAATATATCTAATATATTTTTAATTTCTTTCAAACAAAAAAGGCGATTTCTAACAAGATCAGAGCCATTAGGAAAATCAAAAACCTAACACGACAATATGTTTCGAGTCAAATGAGTGTGAGTACTAGGGTTGTGGTAAAATTGAAAGAGGTGAAACGGATTTGACTGTTTCCAAGTTAACTAAGTTAGCAGGCATTTTGAGGTTACTATTTCAGATGTTTATTTCTAAAATTATTTAAACCAATAGTTGCTTTTTTTATCGGTATTGTTGACTTTCTTTAGTTAGCTTTCCTTATTACTAAAAAACCTCCAATTATTTTTAGGATTACGGCATAAAGAGTACTGCTCAATTTGTAAGACGATTTTGCATGTACATTTTCTGTCCTATAATGTTTATTAATTATCATTTTTTGTAATTATTGTCTTTTTTTTGTTTAAGTATTGCTTATTAATTTACTATTTGTTTAAACTTTTTTTGTATATATTTGTAATGTTAATATTAGTATACATTTTTTTAATTAATATTTAATAAATTCTAAGGTTAAATATCCTTAATAGGATTTTTCGTCCATATTTAATTTAGGTTTTTTATTAAAAAAATACATTTAAAATGTAGTTATAATGTAACTATTAATAGGGTACCTATTTCAAATTTATAAATATTAAAAATTTTAATAACTAAAAACAAAATAAATTTTCATTTATTCTGTTTTAGCGAATGTACTTTTTTACTATATTGCAACAACAAAAAAACTTTTTTTACTACATAATAATCAAAACTGTTTACTTTTTTAAACACAACGTGTTTTATAAATACAACTATGAATAACCACAATAAAATTATACACGTTATCCTCACGGGAGGTGTAGGAAGCCGCTTATGGCCTCTTTCTCGAAAAACGAAACCCAAGCAATACTTAGAAATTTTTGAAGGAAAATCATTATTCGAAATGACAGTTGAAAGGAACGCTAATATTGCCGATAAGGTAATGGTTGTTGGAAATGTTGACAACTGTGGTTTGAGTCAAAAAATATTAAAAAAAACCAATACAGATTACATCGATATCATTGAGTCTACGCCAAGAAATACAGCAGCAGCTATTGCTTTTGCTGCTTTGGCTGCTCATCCTGATGATATTTTGGTTGTAACCCCATCCGATCATATTATAGGTGACAGGCCAGTATATGAGGCGGCAATTAATGAAGCCGTAGATAAGGCATCTCAAGGATACATTGTTACTTTTGGTATTGTACCTGTGAAACCGGAAACAGGTTATGGCTATATAGAGCACAAAGGAGACGATGTAATTTCTTTTAGAGAAAAACCAAACCAAGCTACTGCCAGCGCATTTATAACTCAGGGAAACTTTCTTTGGAACAGCGGTATGTTTTGTTTTAAAGCAAGTGTTTTGTTACAAGAATTGAAAGCCTTTCATCCTGAAGTGTATGAAAAATCTAAAATAGCTTGGGAAAACAATAAAGCGGGTAATTTAAATTTAGATTTATCTCTCGATATTCCTTCCATTAGTATTGATTATGCAGTAATGGAAAGAAGCAAAAAAATAAAAGTGGTATCCTCACAATTTGCTTGGTCAGATTTAGGTTCTTTTGAATCGGTCTATGATTATTTAGTAACTATTGGTCATGCCGTCGATAAAAACGGTAACATGGCTATAGGTACTGATACTTATACGGCTTTTGTAGGTGTTACAAACACCATCTTTGTTTATACGGATACGGCCAACTTAATTTTGAAAAAAGAATTTTCACAGGATGTCAAAGGCGTGTATAATGCACTTGCAAAGGACAATTCTGATTTATTGAATTAAAAAATAATGAATAAAGATACTAAAATATACATTGCAGGTCACAACGGTATGGTAGGCAGTGCTATTTGGAGAAGTTTAGCCGCTATAGGTTATACCAATTTAATTGGTGCATCAAGCAAGGAGTTGGATTTAAGAAACCAGCAAGCCGTTAAAGACTTTATGGCAGCTCAAAAACCAGATGTTATTATTGACGCTGCCGCAAAAGTGGGAGGAATACTGGCGAATAACGATTTTCCGTATCAATTTATCATGGAAAACATGCAAATTCAAAACAACTTAATCGATACTGCATTGCAATCTGGTGTGGAGAAGTTTATTTTTTTGGGCAGTTCTTGCATTTATCCAAAACTAGCGCCACAACCGCTAAAAGAAGAATATTTACTAACTGATACTTTGGAACCGACAAATGAGTGGTATGCCATAGCAAAAATTACGGGTGTAAAAGCTTGTCAGGCCATCAGAAATCAATTCAATAAGGATTATGTAAGTTTAATGCCGACTAACCTTTATGGAACTCACGATAATTTCGATTTAAAATCCTCACATGTTTTACCAGCAATGATGCGCAAGTTTCATGAGGCAAAGCAAAATGACAATGCTCCAGTTACTCTTTGGGGTAGCGGAACACCTATGAGAGAGTTTTTGTTTGTAGACGACATGGCTCAAGCAGTTGTATTTGCCTTAGAAAACACGCTGCCGGATTATTTATACAATGTAGGAACAGGAGAAGATTTGACCATCAAACAATTGGCCGAAACCATCCAGAAAATTGTAGGACACCAAGGCAAAATAATTTGGGACAGTACTAAGCCAGACGGTACCCCCAGAAAATTAATGGACATTACTAAAATGCATGCCCTAGGATGGAAACACCAAGTGCAATTAGAAGAAGGAATTCAAAAAACATACGATTGGTTTTTAGAAAATATCGATAAATATAAGCAAGTGAAGATGTAAATGGTTTGTACAGGCGTGAAGTAAAACTTCAAAATACGTTATTGAGCGTTCAATATTCAACAATTTTTTATGCTGAACAACGAACCAACAAACATCTAACAACAAACAACTAATATGAGCACAACACAAAAAGTAGCATTAGTAACAGGAATTACAGGTCAAGACGGATCTTATTTAGCCGAATTATTATTAGAAAAAGGATATATGGTTCATGGGGTAAAACGCCGTGCGTCCTCTTTTAACACCCAACGTATCGATCATTTATATCAAGATCAACATCAAGAAAATGTAAACTTTAAATTGCATTATGGTGATTTGACCGATTCGACTAATATTATTCGAATTATACAAGAAGTGCAGCCTGATGAAATCTATAATTTAGGAGCCATGTCGCATGTAATGGTTTCTTTTGATTCACCAGAATATGTGGCTAATGTAGACGGATTGGGAACCTTAAGAATATTGGAGGCTATTCGCATATTAGGTTTAACAAAAAAAACCAGAGTGTATCAAGCTTCAACTTCGGAACTGTATGGAGGATTGGCAGAAAATAAAAATGCACAAGGTTTTTATGATGAAAACTCACCTTTTTACCCACGTTCGCCCTACGGAGCGGCTAAGATTTATGCTTTTTGGATTACAAAAAACTACCGTGAGGCCTATAATATGTTTGCTTGTAATGGTATTTTGTTCAATCATGAATCGCCTCGACGTGGAGAGACTTTTGTAACGCGTAAAATAACCATGGCAGTAGCTGCTATTGCAAAAGGAAAGCAAGATTGTTTATACTTAGGAAACTTAAATTCGCAAAGAGACTGGGGACATGCTAAGGATTATGTAGAGGCGATGTGGAGAATTTTGCAACAAGATATCCCTGAAGATTATGTAATTGCAACTGGAGTAACTACTTATATTAGAG
>NZ_CAWUTS010000109.1:0-19511 GCF_963925415.1 uncultured Flavobacterium sp.
CATAAATCTGAATTCCTTCGTCTGTACAGTCTTGTGCTTTCTCAGAAACCGAAACTTTGAGGATAGAACACTCAATAGCAAATTCTTCTACTCCTTTGAGTTCTGCTTCTTGATGTGATAATCCTTGTTCAAGTAATTGTGCTATTTTTTCTTCGATATCAAAAGCTGCTCGATAACTAGCCGATTCACTTACATATGTATTTGTTGCCATTATGGCAAGCTTTTGCTGTATAGCACCAAACTGGGCTATTGGAGTTTTAAATTGAACACGCTCTGTTGCGTATTGTGTCGCAAGAGTTGTAACTCTTCTTTGTGCTTCTAAACAGGCAGCAGCAAGCTTTATACGCCCTACGTTTAAGGCGTTCATACCAATCTTAAAGCCATCGCCACGACCAGCCAACATATCTTCAACAGGAACTTTTGTTTCGTTAAAAAACACTTGGCGAGTAGAAGAGGAGCGTATGCCTAATTTATGCTCTTCATCACCTAATGAAATTCCATTAGATAAATCATTTTCTACAATGAATCCTGTAATATTTTTGTCATTACCAATACGAGCAAAAACAATAAATAGCTGACAAAAACCTGCGTTTGAAATCCACATTTTTCCACCTGTAATGCTGTAATGAGTTTTGTCTGCTGACAAAACGGCTTTTGTTTTTCCTGAATTAGCATCAGAACCAGCTCCTGGCTCTGTTAAACAATAAGCACCAAACCATTCACCTGTTGCTAATTTGGGTACATATTTTTGTTTTTGTTCTTCTGTTCCATATAGTGTAATAGGCATTGTACCTATTCCGGTGTGCGCACCAAATGCAGTTGAAAACGAACCTGTAGCTCCCGATATATAGTCGCACACAAGCATGGTGTTTACAAACCCCATACCCATTCCTCCGTAAGCTTCTGGAACGGCAACGCCTAAATATCCAAGTTCACCTGCTTTACGCATAACTTCTTCGGTTAAGGCATAATCTTTCTTTTCAAATCTTTCTTTGTGAGGCCATAATTCTTTATCTACGAATTCGATAACCGAATCACGCATCATAATTTGTTCTTCCGAAAAATCTTCAGGAGTGAAGATATCTTCGCATTTTGTTTCTTTTACTAGGAATTGTCCTCCTCTGATGATGTCTGCCATTTTTTTGATTTTTAAGATGATAGATAATAGACGAATAGATGATAGACGAGACTATTATTTCTCAATAAATTATTTATTTAAAGTGTTTTGAAATGACATTGTTGCTTTTTGAAATTCTTCAATTTTGTTTTCAATGTTATTTGTTTGCTCAATTGTTATGTGTTTTCTATGATTTGCTAATATAATATGTGTTTGTAATTCAAATGATGATCCTAAAGAGATATCTAAAAAATGACTGAATGATTTATCTGTTCTGCTAGAACCTTCAGCTATATTTGAAGGCATAGATATACAACATCTATCCATTTGACTTTTTAAACCATATTTTTCAGAAATAGGAAAAGTATCGGTTATGTCTAAAACTATCTTAGATAAATCAATTTCCATTTGCCAAATTTTTAGCTTCTTGAAATTATGTCTTTTAAATTCACTCATTCTAAAGTCTATTATCTTTTGTCTTTATTTTAAAAACTCATAAATCCCCGCTGTTCCTTGACCCGTTCCTACACACATGGTAACCATACCATATTTAGCATTACCTCGTTTTCGCATTTCGTCAAATAATTGAACCGAAAGTTTTGCTCCTGTACAACCTAGTGGATGGCCTAAAGCAATTGCTCCTCCGTTTACATTCACTATTTCTGGATTTAAACCCAATTCGCGAATAACGGCTAAAGATTGCGATGCAAAAGCCTCGTTTAATTCAATTAAATCAATATCAGATTGTTTTAATCCTGCTTGTTTTAATACTTTTGGAATTGCTTTTACTGGGCCTATTCCCATAATTCGTGGTTCTACACCAGCTGATGCAAAGTTTACCAATCGTGCAATAGGTTCAAGGTTTAATTCTTTAACCATTTCTTCACTCATAATTAGTACAAATGCTGCACCATCACTCATTTGAGATGAGTTTCCGGCAGTTACACTTCCATCAGCTGCAAATACAGGACGTAATTTACCTAAAGCCTCTACAGTACTCCCAGCTCTTGGTCCTTCGTCTTTATTTACAACATATGAACGGGTTTCTTTTTTGCCATTTTCGTTTATAAAAGTTTCTTCCACGGTAATAGGAACTATTTGTGCATCAAATCTTCCTTCTGCTTGTGCTTTTAAAGCTTTCATATGCGATTTAAATGCAAATTCATCTTGGTCTTCACGAGAAACTTTAAACTGATTAGCAACGGCTTCAGCAGTTAATCCCATACCCCAATAATAATCTTCGTGACCAGCATTTGCTATTTTATAATCTGGTGTAGGTTTATATCCACCCATTGGAATATAGCTCATGCTTTCTGCACCACCAGCAATGATACAATTTGCCATTCCTGATTGTATTTTTGCTGTTGCCATTCCGATAGTTTCAATTCCAGATGCGCAGTATCTATTGACAGTTACTCCAGGTACATCTTCTACTTTTAGCCCCATCAACGAAATTAAACGTGCTACATTTAGTCCTTGTTCAGCTTCTGGCATTGCATTACCTACCATAACATCATCAATGCGCGTTTTATCAAAATCTGGCAATTCATTCATCATGTGTTCAATAGTTTCAGCTGCCAATTCATCTGGTCTTTTGAAACGAAATACTCCTTTAGGTGCTTTTCCTACTGCTGTTCTATATGCTTTTACTATATATGCTGTTTTCATATTTTCTTAGTTTCTTAACGGTTTCCCTTTAGTTAACATGTATTGTATTCTTTCTAAAGATTTTCTTTCACCAGTTAATGATAAAAAAGCTTCTCTTTCTAAATCTAACAAGTATTGCTCTGTCACCATTGTTGGTTCAGATAAATCTCCACCAGCCATTACATATGCTAGTTTGTTGGCTATTTTTTTATCGTGTTCTGAAATATATTTTCCAGCTTCCATACTATCTGTTCCAACTAAGAACATCCCTAAGGCTTGTTTTCCAAGAACTTTGATGTCTTTTCTTTTAGGTGCTTGTGTATAACCAATTTCGGCCATTTGTAAAGCTACTTGTTTAGCGGTTGCAATTTGACGATCTTTGTTTATCACTACAATATCTCTTCCTTTTTGTAACAGACCTAAATCAAAAGCTTCAAAAGCTGAAGTAGCTACTTTTGCCATACCTACAGTTAAAAAATATTCTTGTAAAACGTTTAATTCAACATCGTTTTTATGGAATGTATCAGCTGCTCTTAAAGCCATTTCTTTTGATCCACCACCACCGGGTATTACTCCAACACCAAATTCAACTAAGCCTATATAGGTTTCAGCAGCAACAATAGCTCTATCTGCATGCATTGTTAATTCGCAACCACCACCAAGAGTCATTCCGTGAGGAGCAGCAATTACTGGAATTGCAGAATAACGACAACGCATCATAGTATCCTGAAACATTTTGATCGCCATATTTAATTCGTCATACTCTTGTTCAACAGCCATCATGAAGATCATACCTAAATTGGCTCCAACAGAAAAATTGGGACCTTGATTTCCAATTACTAAACCATTATAATTTGTTTCCGCAATATCGATTGCTTTATTTATTCCTTGTAAAACACCAGCACCAATAGAATTCATTTTTGAAGTAAACTCTAAATTGATTATTCCATCACCTAAATCTGTAATGATTGAATCACTGTTGTTCCAAATTTTCTTGCTTTCGCGGATGTTGTTTAAGATAATAAACCCTTCTTGACCTGGTATTTTTTCTATTTTTTTATGAGTAATAGAGTAAAAGTATGTTGAGCCTTCTTTTACTTCATAAAAAGACGTTGTTCCAGAAGCTATCATTTCACTTACCCATGCAGCTGGTTTATATCCTTCAGATTGCATTAATTCAATACCTTTTTCAACACCAATTGCATCCCAAATTTCAAAGGGTCCATTTTCCCATCCAAAACCAGCTTTCATGGCGTCGTCAATTTTGTAAAAATCGTCTGTTATTTCTGGAATTCTATTGGAACAATATTGAAACATGGAAGCAAAATTCTTTCTGTAAAATTCTCCTGCTTTATCTTTTCCTTTTACTAAAATTTTAAATCGGTCAATTGGTTTGTCAATTGTTTTGGTAAGTTCTAAAGTTGCAAATGAGGCTTTTTTATTTGCTCTATATTCTAGGGTATTTAAATCTAGGGTACGTATTTCTTTTCCTTCTTTTTTGTAAAATCCTTGTCCTGTTTTGCTTCCCAACCATTTGTTTTCCATCATGGTATTTACAAATTCAGGAAGTTTAAATAATTCATGAGATTCGTCATTTGGACAGTTTTCATAAATTCCATTTGCTACATGTACTAAAGTGTCTAATCCAACGACATCTACAGTTCTAAAAGTTGCTGATTTTGGACGACCAATTACAGGGCCTGTTAATTTGTCAACTTCTTCAATGGTTAGTCCCATCTCTTTTACTTGATGAAATAAAGATTGAATTCCAAAGATTCCAATTCTATTTCCAATAAAGGCAGGAGTATCCTTTGCAATTACCGAAGTTTTTCCTAAGAATTTTTCACCATAACCTTTTAAGAAATCTAAAATGTCTTGGGATGTTTCTGGACCAGGTATAATTTCGAATAATTTTAAATATCGAGCAGGATTAAAAAAGTGCGTACCACAAAAATGCTTTTGAAAATCTTTGCTTCTTCCTTCGCTCATAAAGTGTATTGGAATTCCGGAAGTATTAGAAGTTATTAATGTGCCTGGTTTTCTAAATTTTTCAACTTGTTCAAAAACTAATTTTTTAATATCGAGTCGTTCTACAACAACTTCAATAATCCAATCAACATCAGCAATTTTTACCATATCATCTGTTGTATTGCCAGTTGATATTCTGTTTGCAAAACTTGGATGGTAAATTGGAGAAGGTTTTGATTTTAAAGCATTTGTTAAATGTTCGTTTACTAAACGATTTCGAACGAGTTTACTCTCTAGAGTAAGTCCCTTTTTTTGTTCTGTATCTGTTAACTCTCGGGGTACAATGTCTAATAATAAGACTTCTACACCAATATTGGCAAAATGGCATGCAATACCACTTCCCATAATACCTGAACCGATAACAGCAACTTTTTTAATATTACGTTTCATATTTTAACTATTATTATTTTTGTAATTCGCCTTCTAAGAATATTTTTTTATTAGAAATTAAATTGTTTATTATTTCAGATACTTCCATAAAGTGTTTCATTTTTTCATCAGAAACATGTCTTTTTATAGTTTCATTAAATTTTAAAACAGTCAATTTTGAAAGCTCTCTTTTGTCTTTTCCAAATGGGGTAAGATAAATTATAACACCTCTGCCATCTTCTGGATTTTTCTTTCTCAAAATCAAGCCTTTTTCTTCCATAGACTTTAACGTTCTAGTAAGACTTGTTGCTTCCATACCCATTTTAGGTCCTAATGCGGTTGATGGGGTGCCTTTATCCTTATCTATACTCAATAATGTAAAACCTGTTGACATGGTGCCATCATATTTTGCTGCTTCCTCATTATACATTCTTGAAACGGCTTGCCAAGTAGCTCTTAAAATATAATCTATAGTTTTTTCTTTCATTTTGTATATATCTTGACTCAAAGATAAAAAAAAATACTATGCACGCATAGTATTTTTGTAAAAATTTATAAAAAATAAATGTAAAAAATAATAATTATTTAATTTCGCTGTGAACAACTGCAATTACTGCACCTAAAATAGCCCCACAAAATAACATTAACCCTAAATCTAATAAAATTAAATTGTAGTTAGGCATTGTTGTTTGAGCTAATTGAAACAAATGTAGGTTTAAACCTACAAACAATGAAATAACAACAGCAGCTTTAGCACCTGCAACATAGGTTGTAATTTGAGCCCATTTACTAAAAATATAGGATACAAAAAAACCAAAGGATAAGCTTCCTAAGAAAATAAATAACAATGACATATTATTTTCTTCATTCATTGGAAAAGAATCTTTAAAAATAACTCCCCATAAAAGCCATCCTAACAAAAAGTTTGTAATACCGCCTGCTATTCCGCCTGTAATAAATTTTTTTGTATTCATAATTTATTGGTTTTTAATTGGTTAATGATATAAAAATAATAAAAAATTATGAATTGTTTAACGTTTTGTTTAAATATTATTAAAAAATAACTTACAAAAAAAAACTCCTTAATACAATTAAGGAGTTTTTTTTTGTTACGAATATATTTTATGGTATAAATCTTTATATATTTCTTTAATTATTTTTCGCTTTAATTTCATTGTAGGGGTTAAGTGCCCAGCTTCGATACTCCAAATGTCTGGAGTTAATTCAAAACGTTTTATTTTTTCCCAGTTTCCAAAGTTTGCATTTGAAGCATCTACTTCTTCTTGTATTCGTGAAATAACTTTTTCATTTGAAACAATTTCTTTATTGGTTGATCCTATTGCAATTTTTTTTCGAGAGCCCCATTCTTTTAAAAAATCAAAATTAGGTTGAATAAACGCTGCGGGCATTTTTTCACCATCTCCAATAACCATTATTTGATCAATAAAACGAGATTGTTTAAAGGTGTTTTCTAAAACTTGGGGAGCAATGTATTTTCCGCCAGATGTTTTAAACATTTCCTTCTTACGATCTGTAATTTTTAAGAAACCATCTTGATCTATTTCTCCTATATCTCCTGTATGGAAATATCCATCTTTAATAACGTCATTAGTTTGAGTTTCATCTTTGTAATAACCAATCATTACATTTGGTCCTTGGCAAAGTATTTCTCCATCTTCTGCAATTTTTACCTTAACTCCATCTATGACTTTTCCAACTGAGCCTACTCTAAAACCACCATTTCGCATGTCATTTACTGATATTACGGGTGATGTTTCTGTTAAACCATAGCCTTCCATAACCGGAATATTAGCAGCACAAAATACTTTTGATAATCTAGTTTGTAATGCAGCACTACCACATACTAATAATTCTAATTCTCCACCCAAGCCTTCTTGCCACTTAGAAAAAATTAATTTTCGAGCAATTTTAAGTTTAAATTCGTACCAAGCTCCATTTTCACCGTAGGGTTTGTAATCCATTCCTAAAGCTAAAGCCCAAAAGAATAATTTTTTCTTAATTCCTGTTAATGCATCACCTTTTGCATAAATTTTATCGTAAACTTTTTCTAAAAGTCTTGGCACAACAGACATAACATGTGGATGTACTTCTTTTAAATTGTCGCTAATTTTTTCAATGCTTTCAGCAAAGTAAATTGATATTCCATAATATTGATATAAATAAATCAGCATTCTTTCAAAAATATGGCATATTGGCAAAAAGCTCAATGCTCTTGTGTCACCAGCTCGTAAAGGTACTCTTACTGCACTCATCAATACATCTGACACAATGTTTTGGTGCGTAAGCATAACACCTTTAGGTCTTCCTGTAGTTCCTGATGTATAAATTATTGTAGCTAAATCAGTTGTAGCAATACTGTTTTTTCTTTCTTCAACAATATTTTGATTGTCTTTATCTTCGCCCAAAGTTAAAAGCTCTTTCCAGTTTTTACAGCCTTCGACTTCGTTAAACGAATATATTTCTTTTAAAGTTGGAACATTTTTGCGAATAGCATTAATTTTCTCAAACACTTCACTATCAGAAATAA
Source organism: uncultured Flavobacterium sp. (assembly GCF_963925415.1). Lineage (GTDB taxonomy): Bacteria > Bacteroidota > Bacteroidia > Flavobacteriales > Flavobacteriaceae > Flavobacterium. The sequence continues at coordinate 7,710 of NZ_CAWUTS010000109.1, forward strand.
AACAATAAATGGATTCTGAATGATTTAAAATATATTCATAATCTTCAGATGTTATAGTTGGATAAATTGGCACGTTTTGAGCTCCAGTTTGTAAAATTCCAATATCACAAATATGCCATTCTGTTCTATTACTTGAAGAAATTAAGGCAATTTTATCATCTTTGTTTACCCCAAGACGTACTAAAGATCTTGAAATAGCATTCGCTTTATCTAAATATTCTTCGGTGGATGTTTTAATCCAATCGTTTCCATATTTAGTAACTAATGAATCAGATAAATTATATTTTTCTAATTGATGATAGGGAAAGTCAAACAATCTTGTAATTGTATTCATAATTTTACATTTTTTTTACGACTGCAAAATAATAAAATAAAATTAAATTACCAATTTTTTGTGAATATGATAATACATTTATTTATTATTTAGAAACTTAGTTAGTTATTTTTTTAGTAGTATTATTTTTTTTCAATCCAATTTCGAGCATTTACAAAAGCCTCAATCCAAGGAGAAACACTATCTGTTCTATCTTTTGGATAGTGGGCCCAATTCCATGGAAAACTAGATCGCTCTATATGAGGCATCATAACTAAATGTCTTCCTGAAGCATCGCACATCATTGCAGTGTTGTAATCAGAACCGTTTGGGTTCGCTGGATATTTTTGATAGCCGTATTTTGCTACTATATGATATTGATCTTCGTTGTATGGTAAGTTAAACTTTCCTTCACCATGCGAGATCCATACCCCTAGTGTACTTCCTGCTAATGATTTTAGCATTACAGAATTATTTTCTTGAATTTTTACTGATGTAAATCCGCTTTCATGCTTGTGTGAATCATTATGCTTTAATTTTCCATGCACTTCATGATCGGGATTTATCAATTCTAATTCCATCATCAACTGACACCCATTGCAAATTCCTACCGAAAGTGTGTCGTCTCTTTTGAAAAAGTTTTTTAAGGCAGTATTAGCTTTTTCGTTGTATAAAAATGCTCCAGCCCAACCTTTAGCAGAACCTAAAACATCTGAATTAGAAAACCCTCCAACAGCTCCTATAAACTGAATGTCTTCAAGTGTTTCTCGTCCTGAAATTAAATCAGTCATGTGAACGTCTTTGACATCAAAACCTGCTATATGCATAGCATTTGCCATTTCACGTTCAGAGTTGCTTCCTTTTTCTCGAATTATAGCGGCTTTTGGTCTTGGTTTATTTTCGTTTATACGAGGTGCAAGTCCTGTAAAATGTTTTGGAAATTTATAAGCTAAAGCTTGATCATCAAAATTGTTAAATCGTTCTTGTGCTTTATTGTTTTGTGTTTGTTTTTGATCTAATAAAAACGAGGTTTCAAACCATTTTTTTCGATAATAAGAAATTTGTAATTTGAAATCGGAAATTTCTAAAACATCCGAATTAGTTGTGTTTCCTATTTTATAAAACTCTAATCCTTCAAATGCCTGTTCAAAAACAGCATCATTTTTTGCTTGTAATACGAGACCTATATTTTCAGAAAATAATATTTTTACTAAATCTTTTTCGGCAAAAGCATCAAATGAAATTGAAGCACCTAAATTCAAATCTGAAAAGCACATTTCTAATAAAGTGGTAATTAAACCACCACTTCCTATATCATGTCCTGCAACGATTTGGTTGTCTTTTATTAATTCTTGAATGGTATTAAATGCCTTTTTAAAAAATGTTGCATTTGTAATAGTTGGAACATCAACTCCTATTTTGTTTAACGTTTGAGCAAATGAGCTTCCGCCTAATTTATATAAATCTTGAGACAAGTTGATGTAATAAATTGATCCGCCATCTTTTTGAAGAACAGGTTCAACGACTTGGGTAATATTGTTGCAATTTCCTGCTGCAGAAATAATTACTGTTCCAGGTGCTATAACTTCGTCATTTGGATATTTTTGTTTCATGGAAAGGGAGTCTTTACCTGTTGGGATATTGATTCCTAATTCAATTGCAAAAACAGAACAGGCTTCTACGGCTTCATATAGTCGAGCATCTTCTCCTTTATTTTTGCAAGCCCACATCCAGTTAGCTGATAAAGAAACGCTTTTTAAATTGTCTTTTAAAGGTGCAAATACTATATTAGATAAAGCTTCTCCAATAGCAGTTCTGCTTCCTGCAGCTGGATTTATCAATGCAGAAATAGGCGAGTGGCCTATTGAAGTTGCAACGCCTTCTTTTCCGTTATAATCTAATGCCATTACCCCTACGTTGTTTAAGGGCAATTGCAAAGGACCTGCACATTGTTGTTTGGCAACTTTACCGCCTACACAACGATCCACTTTATTTGTTAGCCAATCTTTACATGCTACTGCTTCTAGTTTAAACAGTGATTCAATATAGCTTGGTATTTTTTCTTGATTGTATATTAAATCGGCATATTTTCTTGGAACTGTAATATCGTTCATTATTGTTTTTGGAGAGCTTCCAAACATATCTTCTAATGCAAAATCCATAGGTTTAGCACCTGTCGATTTACTTTCAAAAGTAAATCTATGGTTATCTGTTACATCGCCCACTTGATACATAGGCGAACGTTCTCTGTCTGCAATTTTTTGTAACGTATCAATATCTTTTTTACCAATAACTAATCCCATACGTTCTTGAGACTCATTTCCAATAATTTCTTTTGCAGAAAGTGTTGGGTCACCTACAGGTAATTTATCTAAATCGATTAAACCTCCTGTTTCTTCAACCAGTTCTGATAAACAATTTAAATGTCCACCAGCCCCATGGTCATGAATAGAAACGATTGGGTTTGTTTCGCTTTCTATTAAACCTCGTATGGCATTTGCAACTCGTTTTTGCATTTCAGGATTTGATCGTTGAATGGCATTTAGTTCAATTCCATTTCCAAAAGCCCCTGTGTCTGCAGACGAAACAGCTGCTCCACCCATACCAATTCTGTAGTTTTCACCTCCTAAAATTACTATTTTGTCACCAGCAACCGGTTTTTCTTTTTGAGCTTGAGTTGCTTTTCCATAACCAATTCCACCGGCTTGCATGATTACTTTGTCGTAACCAAGTTTGCGATTTTCTTCTTCATGTTCAAAAGTTAATATAGAACCCGTAATTAAAGGTTGTCCAAATTTATTTCCAAAATCAGAGGCACCGTTTGAAGCTTTAATTAAAATATCCATGGGAGTTTGATACAACCATGTTCTTTCGGCCATAGCACTTTCATGTGCTCTGTCATTGGATAAACGCGAATATGAAGTCATGTAAACAGCAGTTCCTGCTAAAGGTAAAGAACCTTGCCCTCCAGCTAGTCTATCTCTAATTTCACCTCCAGAACCTGTAGCGGCACCATTAAAAGGTTCAACGGTTGTAGGAAAGTTATGTGTTTCTGCTTTCAATGAAATTACAGATTCAAAAGACGATTTCTGATAAAAATCTGGTTTGTCGGCACTTTTTGGAGCAAACTGTTCTACAACAGGTCCTTTAATAAAGGCTACATTGTCTTTATATGCTGAAACAATATCATTTGGATATTCGGCAGATGTTTTTTTAATTAATTTAAATAAAGAGGTTTCTTTTTCAATTCCGTCAATAATAAAAGTTCCGTTAAAAATTTTATGGCGGCAGTGTTCTGAATTGGCTTGTGAAAAACCAAAAACTTCAGAATCGGTAAGTTTTCTATTTATTTTTAAGGCTAAATTAGAAAGATATACAACTTCTTCATCATTTAAAGCCAGGCCTTCTTGCTTGTTAAAAGCTGCAATATCATCAATTTCTAGTATAGGTTCAGGTTCAATATTTATATCAAAAATAGTTTGGTTTAATTCTGAATATTTTTGCAAAAGCATAGGGTCAAAATCCGAAAATTTATCAGTAGATTTTATAAACTCTTCAATTCTATTGATGTGTTCAATACCCATATTTTGAGTAATTTCAACAGCATTAGTACTCCATGGAGTTATCATTGCAGCTCTGGGGCCAACAAAAAAATCCGACAGAACGGATTTTTCAATTTTATGTGAGTCGCCAAATAACCAATTTAATTTTGAAATAGTTTCTGCTGAAAGATCTTTTTGCGTGTGTACGGCAAATATAGTAGCACTTTCGCTTCCGAAGAAATGAATCATTGTATGGATGTTTAGTTGTTGTGCAAATTTATTTTAAAATAAACTTATTTCAAAACTAAAACAATAAAGTTAGTAACAAAAAAGCAAGATATTTGTTAATGTAAAAAAATTAATCAAAAACAATAAAATTATAAGCTCCTAAATCAGGGTTAGTATTGGAGTTAGCTGCTCTGGTTTTATTTAAAATATCATTAAAATTAGGTTCTAAATTTAACCCTTGGTTTATAGCAGCAGAATTTTCGCCAATAATTAATTTATTATTATTTGTTTCAAAAAAATTGGGTTGGTTGAGTAGCGAAGTAGAAGCAATTAAGCAGTTTTCAAAAAGAGTGTTGTTGCTAAAATCATATAATTCATTTCCAACAAATTGGCTGTTAGGGTCTATAAACTTTATCAAGCAATTGCTGTATTTGAAATTAAAGCTGTTGCCTAATGCTTTGTGTGAAATTCCTATACTACTAGAGCCATACATAATGCAATTGATAAAATTTGCTTGAGTTAATGCTTCTACCAAAACACCTTCAGAAGTTTCAAGATTGTCATTTAACAGAACACACGTTTGGTTTGGATTGCCCCAATAATTGGCAAAAGTGCAATGTGTAAATTCATAAAAACCTCCCAAAGTACAAGCTAAACCAGCCTCTCCACAATTATTGGTAACTACATTTTTACCAGTAATATTACCCGTTCTGGCTAAAATACCAACATTGGAGCAATTATAAATTTGTGTATTTTTAAGAGTAAGAGATGGAGTAGTAGTTCCATCATTTCCAGAAATTAATAAACCTACGCTGGCATTTTTTAGTGTTAAATTTTTAATTGTATTAGCCGTACTTCCTTGAGTAAACCATATGGTGCCCCATTGCCCTGGCACTTCAGAAAAATCAGGTTCTAAACGATCACCTTCAAATATAACTTCGTTTTCTAAGGCATCTGTAGTTGAAAAATCACCGTTAACTTGAAGTGAGGCATTGTTTGCAACAATTAAACCCGATTCGGCATGAAAATGAACCCGAGCACCAGCATTTACTGTTAAAGTTTTATTGGGCGGAACGGCAGCATACCCATAAACAACATAAGGTTTTGTGTTATTCCATATTAATTCGTTGCCATTTATTGGGTCGTTTTCGTCGAGGTAAAAACCATATATTTCATCATCGCCAATGGGTAAAGTTTCAGTAGATCCATTGCTGAATTTTTTTGGATATAAAAAAAACGCATCTTGTATTAAAGTTACCAATTCTACTTTTTGAAGATTTGTTCCATTGCCAAACTCAATATAATCTGTATATAAAAAATCAGTAGGGTTAGCAAGTGCTACATCAGTAGTAACTTCAATAAAAACAAACATACTGTCTTTTGCCAGCATTTCTATATTTGTAAATTCATTTCCCGAAATTCCGTCAACCATTAGCCTATATTTTGAAGCCTGTCCTTTATGCAGTCGAATGCTTGGTATCGAAATATTTTTTGAACTGGTGTTATATACTTTTAAGGAATACGTACTGGAACCAATGTTGGTAAAAACAGTGTCTAAATAAACAGTATCTTTAGAAAACAATAAGCCACCATTACTGGTTTCAAAGTCAAAATCGTTTCTGCACGAAGAAAAAAAAGCAATTAATATTATAAAAAAGATTCCAATATAATGACGCATGTGTATATATAATTTATGTAAAAGTAATTATTAATTTGAACTTGATTTTTATGAAAACGTAAAATAAATAAATTTAGTCTCAATTTGCAATCAATTCTGAAAAAGATTAAGCTACAAAAAATAAAAAAGAGTAATTTTGTAAAAAAAAATGTTTGATAAAGATAAAATGCTTCAATTGTGTAATGATTGGTCAAAAAACACACTAATGGAAACGTTAGAAATTGAATATATTGATGCGGGAGAAGATTTTTTAACGGCAAAAATGCCGGTTAACTCTCGAGTGCACCAACCAATGGGTCTGTTGCATGGTGGTGCAAGTGTTGCTTTAGCTGAAAGTGTAGGTAGTGCAGCATCTATTATGTTTATAAATCCCGAAAAATCGGAAGTTAGAGGAATTGAAATTTCTGCAAACCATTTAAGAGCAAAACGTGATGGAGTAGTTTTTTGTACCGCAAAAATTGTGCATAAAGGCAGAAGCATTCATTTATGGGAAATTAAAATTACAGATGAGAATGATAAATTAGTTTGTTTGTGTAAATTAACAAATATGATTTTACCAAGAAAAGAAAGATAAAATGAAAATTTTTGAAGAAGCAAAAAAACAACTGCAGTTAAATTTGCCTTTTGTTTTATATGCAAAACCCAATGAAAACAAACTGAATGCAATTTTTCAAGAAGATGATTTAGTTCATAATTTTGTCGATCAATCAGGATTTGTATTTGTTTCTTTTGATAAAAAAGAACAAATAGTTTTACCCTTAGATGCATCTAAATTTTTAATAGAAAATATTTTTTTTGATGATAATTTTGATTCAGAAATGATCAAGATTAATTATGTAAATGAAGAAAAAATAAAGTTTAAAAACTTGGTAAATGCTTCTATTGAAGTTATAAAAAAAGGTGCGTTTGATAAGTTAGTAGTTTCAAGAAAAATTGATTTTACAGAGCAAGTAAATGTATTTATTACGTTTCAAAATCTAATTAAATCATATGAAACTGCTTTTCGATATGTATTTTTTCATCCAAAAGTAGGTCTGTGGATGGGGGCAACTCCTGAGCTATTGATAAAAACTAATGATAATTTATTTGAAACCGTTTCATTAGCCGGAACAAAATTATTTTCTAACGATGATAATTGGACTCCTAAAGAAATTCAAGAACAACAATTTGTTACAGATTATATCGTTTCAAACATTAAGTCTTATGCTTCAAATGTTGAGGTGTCAAAACCTAAAAATGTTCAAGCTGGTAAATTATCACACATTAAAACCATTATATCAGGACAGCTAACTAAGGGCAACAGGATGGATTTAATTAATATTTTGCATCCTACACCTGCAATTTGTGGATTACCTAAAGAAGCTGCTTTTAATTTTATTGTAAAAAACGAGCACTATAATCGAAAGTTTTATGCAGGTTTTTTAGGCGAATGGAATTTAAATTTAGAAACCAATTTATTTGTTAACTTGCGTTGTATGGAGCTTGGGAAAATAAATTCAATTTATGTAGGTTGTGGCATTACAAAAGACAGCACAGCTGAAAAAGAATTTATAGAAACTGAAAACAAATCTCAAACCATGCAAAACATAATAAATCTTCAAACATGAAATTAGATATATTAGCCTTTGGGGCTCATCCAGATGATGTTGAAATAAGCGCATCGGGTACTATTGCAAAAGAAATTTCTTTAGGTAAAAAAGTTGGAATTATAGATTTGACTCGTGGAGAATTAGGATCTAGAGGTTCTGCTGAAATACGCGATGCAGAAGCCCAAAAAGCAGCCGCTATTTTAGGGCTTTCTGTTCGCAAAAATTTAGAATTTAGAGATGGTTTTTTTGTTAATGATGAAGCACATCAACTAGAAATTATTAAAATGATTCGCAAATACAAACCCGAAATTGTTTTATGCAACGCTATTGATGACCGGCATATTGACCATGGAAAAGGAAGTAAGCTGGTAAGTGATGCCTGTTTTTTATCAGGATTGCTTAAAATAGAAACCCATCTTGAGGGTCAAAAACAAGAACATTGGCGACCAAAACAAGTATATCACTATATTCAATGGAACACTATTGAGCCCGATTTTGTAGTAGATATTACAGGGTTTATAGATGTAAAAGTAGCATCTATTTTAGCCTATACGACTCAGTTTTATGATCCAAATTCAAAAGAACCCGCAACACCTATTACGTCAAAAGCCTTTTTAGATTCATTTTCATTTCGTTCACAAGACTTGGGCAGACTTGTTGGAGTAGATTATGCCGAAGGATTTACTGTTGAAAGGTATGTGGCAGTCAATAGCTTAAGCGATTTGAAGTAAAATAGTTGTTTTTTTATTTGTAAAATAAAAGAATTGCAATATATTTGCACTCACAAAAATAAATGGTGATTGTAGCTCAGTTGGTTAGAGCATCGGTTTGTGGTACCGAGGGTCGCCGGTTCGAACCCGGTCATTCACCCTTCTTTTAAAGCTTCTAGGAAACTAGGGGCTTTTTTTTTGATGAGTTTATGTTATTCTCCGTTTTTATCGGCAACAATTCGTTTTTCTCTGTTGGCTATTTCCCAAGCATCTGCAAAAGCTAATTGAGCTCTTTTTACCAATCGATACTAACCGATAGTGCGGAAATTTTTTTCGTGCCCTCAAACAAAAACCACATTGTAAAAGTTGTGGTTTTTTTGTTAAATTTGAAAATCTTAACCATGTTAACAAAACATATAGCAATTAGTACATAGATGCTTTTTTTGTAAAAATAAAAACTACAAATGTGATCATTTGTAGTTTTTATTTTTTTTTGATGGGTTTATGTTATTCTCCGTTTTTATCGGCAACAATTCGTTTTTCTCTGTTGGCTATTTCCCAAGCATCTGCAAAAGCTAATTGAGCTCTTTTTGCCATCATAACATAGTTAATTTTGTCTGGAGTATCCGATGGTTTATGATAATCGGCATGAACACCGTTAAAAAAGAAAATAGCAGGAACACCATTTTTAGCAAAATTATAATGGTCAGAACGAAAATAAATGCGTTCAGGATCATTACGATCGTTAAATTTGTAATCTAATGTTAAACCAATGTATTTGCTGTTCATTTCCTCATTGATTTGATGCAGCTCTGTACTCAATCGGTCAGAACCTATTACATAAATATAATTTGGATTATCTGTGTGTAAAGAATCTACGCGACCTATCATGTCGATATTGATGTCTACTACAGTATTTTTTAATGGAAACAAGGGGTTTTCTGAATAAAAACGAGAACCATGTAATCCTTTTTCTTCAGCTGTTACATGTAAAAATAAAATGGAACGTTTGGGACCGTTTCCGTCTTTTTTTGCTGTGGCAAAAGCCTGTGCGATTTCCAACAGCGACACCGTTCCAGAACCGTCGTCATCTGCACCGTTGTATATTTCATCGTTTTTGGTTCCTACATGATCGTAATGGGCAGAAATAACAACAATTTCTTCGGGGTATTCGCTTCCTGGTATAAAGGCCCAAATGTTTTCAGAATCTACTCCTTTATTACCAAATTTTCGGGTCATAAATTCACCCGGAATTTTTTGATAAAAATCAGCAGCACCAGTTGGATAGCCTATGCCCATACTTTTGTATTGGTTTATCAAATATTCACCTGCTTTTTTTTGACCTTCAGATCCAGTATCTCTACCAGCCATTTCGTCACCAGCAACAATATAAAGATGCTTACTCAAATCATCTGTATCTATAACATTTAAATAGTTTGACAAATCGTTGGATTTTTTAACCGCTGTAGAAGTTTTAACCGTGCTGCAGCTCCAAGTTGCTAGAGCAACAACGCCCCATAGTAGAAATCGTTTATGTATCATTCGTTTTGTTTGTTTATTTTTTCAAAAATAAGAAAATTTTAATTAACAACTTATAATAATTTAATATTGATTCAAAAGCCTTATTTTTGCTTTATTTAATAGCAATATCCATGTTTAAACTAAAACTTCCTACAGACCCCAGATGGGCCAAAATTGCGGAATCTAATATAGAAGAAGTATTAACCGACCATGCATGGTGTGAACAAAAAGCGGCTACAAATTGCATTTCCTTAATAACTATGTTGCCCGAGTACACTCATATTATTACCGAATTGATAAAAATTGCTCAAGAAGAATTGGAGCACTTTGAACAAGTACACAACATCATCAAGTCAAAAGGATGGGTTTTGGGGCGCGAACGAAAAGATCATTATGTAAACGAGTTGTATCAATTTATAAAAAAGGGCGGAAGCAGACAAAGTCATTTGGTTGAACGTTTGTTGTTTTCGGCCATGATAGAAGCCCGAAGTTGTGAGCGATTTAAAGTTTTGTCTGATACTATAGATGACCAAGCAATGGCCAAATTTTATAGAGACCTTATGATTAGCGAAGCAAATCATTATACTATTTTTATTGGCTTTGCTCAAGAAATAGGAGCCGGTATGGATGTCAAAAAGCGCTGGGAAGAATGGTTGGCTTATGAAGCCGAAATTATTAAGAGCTATGGAAACTCAGAAGCTATACACGGATAATTACCACTTAGGTTTATTTTTTTCTTCAATCCATTTGCTCATATACATGGTGCTTTTTAGGGTGTGATGCTGTATCAATTGTCCCATAAAGTTTTGTGCTCTGTGGTTTTCTAAATTTACCCATACAGCTTCCAGTTTTTCAACAAATTGTGTTTCAAAAAGGGTTTTATTAAATTTGGTATTTATAATTTTAATTCCGTTTGTTTGAGCTTGTTTCCATAGCGCTTCATCATTATAAAGAGAAACAGCTTGAGAAGCAAATAGGGCAGGATCATTGGTTATACACCCGTTCCAGTTCATGTCATCGTGCATGGCCTCTGCACCTGTAGTTGAAGTTAGGCTTGGAGTACCAAAAAGCATAGATTGCAGTAGTTTTCCTTTTATTCCGGCACCAAATGGAATAGGAGCGAGTAAAACCCTGTGTTTTTTAAAGGTTTCAGCACTGTTTTCGGCCCTACCTTTAACAATAAACCCTTCATGCACATTGTGCAGTTGCTTGGCTTTTTCGGGCATATAAGCACCATAAATATGCAATTCAGCTTTAGGCATTTGCTTTTTGATTAAGGGCCAAAAAGTATTTTTTAATTGCAACACCGTTTCCCAATTGGGTTTGTGGTAAAAATTTCCGATAGAAAAAAAATGTTCACGAGCTTCAAATTTGGGGTAGGCAGCAATGTGTTCTTCATCAACAGCATCATAGATCATGGGTATGTAATGCAACAGCTCTTTTGCAATTAAAAAGGTATTTGTTAACAAATCCATTTCATATGTAGATATCATTAAAGTTAAATCGCACCTGTATACAGATGCAATTTCGCGCTTGGCGGTATCGTTTTGCAAATTTTGCAAACTTAGCTTGCTGTTTTTTTTATAGCACTCGTGTCGGGCTTCTCTTAAAAAATGCAAGTCTTCAGAATCTAACATGCGCAACGCATCGGGGCAGTTAAGCATAACGCGCCAGCCAAATTGCTCTTCGGTCATAAACCGATCAAAAAGCACCATGTGAGGGTTTTGATCTTTTATAAATGCATCAAATGAATTGTGGTTCAATTCTATAAGCGCCGATTCAATACCCAATGCATCTAAATTACAGGAATAAATTGATTTTGAAGCACTACACGCAAAAGTGATTTGATATTTTATTTGTTTAAAAATAGCGATCAGTTGCATCATGCGTTGACCAGCAGCTGTTGAATGAGGTTCTGGCCAAACCGAACCTATAATTACAATTTTTTTCATAAATTTAAGAATGAGTCAAAGGTATAAAAATATGATTTTGAATGAGATAAGAAAGGCTTAAAAAAATAATTTAAATTATATGTCAAATCGTTTGTAAAAATAAAAAATGATACTATATTTGCACTCGCATTACCAAAGTAGTGTATGTAATGGAGAAATGGCAGAGCGGTCGAATGCGGCAGTCTTGAAAACTGTTGACTGTAACAGGTCCGGGGGTACGAATCCCTCTTTCTCCGCGAAAAGCCCCTCACAAAGGGGCTTTTTACATT